>JBDIAS010000139.1:0-8798 GCA_039812465.1 Austwickia sp.
TTCGGCACCGGGCATCCGAAGTTCAGGTCCACGTGGTCCGCCCGGTCCTCCGCGGCGAGGAGCCGTACGGCGGCGCCCACCGTCGCGGGGTCGACGCCGTAGAGCTGGACCGAGCGCACGCTCTCGGTCGGGGCGAACGTGATGAGCCGCATCGACTCGGGCGTGCGCTCCAGCAGGGCCCGGCTCGTGACCATCTCGCTCACGTAGAGGCACCGGCCACCGTCCAGCGGCGCCCCGCCCGGACCGGTCGCTGCGCTCACCGTCTCGCGGCACAGCCGCCGGAAGGCGCGGTTCGTGATGCCCGCCATGGGCGCGAGGACCACCGGCGTCGGGATGGTGAGAGAGCCGATCCGCAGGGGTCCGATCCGCAGGGGGCCGATCCGCGAGGGACCGCCGGGCACGGGGGCTGGCGGGGTCGGCACGAGCGGTGCGGTGGTCACGGACGGACATTCTCCCAGACCGGAGGGCGGGCTCCCGACCCCCTCAGCGCGCCTCGGTGTCCAGCACCACGCCGGTCTCCGCGAGGACCGGCGCCAACGGCTGGAAGTACGCGACCGCCTGGGCGGACGTGTGCGCGGGCGCCTGGGCGGGCGCGCCCACGTCGCCCGCCCCGCATCGAGCGCCCTCGGCGGACGCGTCGCCGTTCGCGCCGCCGCTGGTCAGGCCCTGCGCCTGCGTCCCCCACAGCCACGGCCCCCCGGAGTCCCCGCCGGCCGTGCACAGCGCCACCTTGGTGAGGCCGCGCACGTACTGCGTCTGTTCGCCCGACCCGTACCGCACCGTGACGTCGTGCGCCAACACCGTCCCGCAGGACCAGCCGGAGGTGGCGCCGAGCGTGCACACGCGCTCCCCTACGGGTGCGGTCGCGCTCCCCCGCACCGGGATGTCGACGCCGTCGGCGGACCTCACCACCGCGGACCCGTACCCGCTCGTCAGCGCCCCGAGGGCGTAATCCCTCTCGGGGAACACCCGGTGCTCCACGACGCCGAGGACGGCACCGCGGGAGACGAACTCGGTGCCCGGCGCGCCGCAGTGACCCGCCGTCAGGAAGACGGGCAGGCCGCCGCGCGTGCCGGTGAACCCGAGCGTGCAGGCCCGTCCGTCGCCGGTCAGGGGCGCGCCGCCGGCCGTCGTGGCACCGGCCCAGCCGGCGCCGCCGGCAGGCAGGGAGGATGCGCGACGGGCGGGTTCCCGCTCGGGGGCCACCACGATGCGGGCGTCGTGCGCGTAGCGCGCCGACAACTCGGCCCCGGCGCCGGGTGCGGGGGTGAGGACGAGCCGCTGCGCGGCCTGGTCGACGTAGGCCTCGACGACGCCCGCGGGCCGGTCGCGAAGCAGGTCGGGCAGGTCGGTCCGCTGCGCGGGACCGGTGGCCACGGGCGGCGAGCTGGGGCCGGACCCTGCGGCGACCAGCACGAGGGCAAGGGCGGGAAGCAGGCGCGCCACGATGGCGAGCCCGGCGGCCCGTCGGCCCGGCACAACGCCCATGCACGTCTCCCGTCGTCAGCCTCCCATCGGCGACCTGGCGGACCTCCTGCGCGGAACGAGCCGAGGCGACACAGCGCCGGATCCGGCCGGCCGGCGGCGGGGAGCCCAACAGCCCGTGGCATGGCGGCGGTGGTCCGTCCAGCCGGTGGCACGGCGTCGGTGGGCCGAACAGCCCGTACGGGATCTCGGCGTACCCTGTTCTGCGTGAGCGAGCCGACCCCCTCGAAGAGCCCTACCACCGACGTCGCCGCGCCGTGCGGGACCGCCCCCGGCGCGTGCGAAGCGGCCGCGGGCTGCGGCGATGCCTCCGGTGCCACGTGCGCGCCCGCCGCGGACGCGACGGCCTGCTGCGGCGGAGGCGGAGCGACCGAGTCGGCGCCGCTCCAGCAGGAGCGTCGGGCCGTCGTCATCACCGGCCTGGTTGGCGTCGCGGTCGCCCTCGCCGGGCTCGTCATCGGAGGCTGGGTCGGGTTCGCGCTGGTGACTGCCGTGGCGGCGGGCATCGGCGCGGCGCTGATGCGCTCCTGGGCGCGGCTGTCCCGCAACGACCGCATGATCCGCCTCGCCGTCGTGGCGCTGCTGGTGGGCCTGGCCCTCGTCCGGGCGATCCCCCGCTGACCCACTCCCCCTTCATAGGCCGACGCGATGAGGGCCGCCCCGGCCGGGGCGGCCCTCCTCGCGCGCGGGTCGGCGCACCCGCCCTCGTACGAATCAGTCGACCCCGAACTCCATGGCCGCCCGGTCCAGAGCCTCCTCCGCGTCGGCCTCCGTCTTCGGCTGTCGGGCGATGAATTCGGCGCCGCCAGGCTCCAGTTCGCCGACCAACTCCGTCGTGGCGAGGCCGAGGGCCTGGACGCCGTCGCCGGTGCCGAGCAGCCCGAGCCCCACGTAATGCTCCAGGCGCGCCCGGGAGTCTCCGATGTCGAGGTTGCGCATCGTGAGCTGGCCGATCCGGTCGGTCGGGCCGAACGCCGCCCCTTCCGTCCGCTCCATCGACAGCTTGTCGGGGTGGTAGCTGAAGCCGGGGCCCTGGGTGTCGATGATCGAGTAGTCCTCGCCGCGCCGCAGCCGCAGCACCACGGTGCCAGACACAGCCGAGCCCACCCAGCGCTGCAGCGACTCGCGCAACATCAGGGACTGCGGGTCCAGCCAGCGCCCCTCATACATCAGGCGGCCCAGCTTGCGGCCCTGGTCGTGGTACGTCGCCAGGGTGTCCTCGTTGTGGATGGCGTTCACGAGCCGCTCGTACGCGATGTACAGCAGCGCCATGCCGGGGGCCTCGTAAATGCCGCGGGACTTGGCCTCGATGATGCGGTTCTCGATCTGATCGGACATGCCCAGCCCGTGCCGCCCGCCGATCGCGTTGGCCTCGTCCACGAGGGCCACGGCGGTGTCGAAGCGGCGGCCGTTGATCTCGACCGGCCGACCGCGATCGAACGTGAGCGCCACGTCCTCCGTGGCGATCTCGACGCTGCTGTCCCAAAACTTGACGCCCATGATCGGCTCGACCACGTCTTCCATCGACGTCGCGAGGTGCTCCAGCTTCTTCGCCTCGTGCGTCGCGCCCCAAATGTTGGCGTCGGTGGAGTAGGCCTTCTCCTTGCTGTCCCGGTAGGGCAGGTCGCGCTCGGAGAGCCACAGGCTCATCTCGTCGCGGCCGCCGAGCTCGCGGACGAAGTCCTCGTCGAGCCAGGGCTTGTAGATCCGAAGGCTGGGGTTCGCGAGCAGCCCGTAGCGGTAGAACCGCTCGATGTCGTTGCCCTTGAACGTCGAGCCGTCGCCCCAGATCTCGACGTCGTCTTCCTTCATCGCGCGGATGAGCATGGTGCCGGTGACGGCGCGGCCGATCGGGGTGGTGTTGAAGTACGAGCGGCCGGCGGAGCGGATGTGGAAGGCGCCGCACGCGAGGGCCACCAGGCCCTCCTCGACGAGAGATTCGCGGCAGTCGACAAGGCGGGAGATCTCCGCGCCGTACTCCAGCGCGCGTCCGGGGACGGAGACGATGTCGGGCTCGTCGTACTGGCCGATGTCCGCGGTGTACGTGCACGGCACCGCGCCCTTCTCGCGCATCCACGCGACGGCCACGGAGGTGTCGAGGCCCCCCGAGAACGCGATTCCGACCCGTTCACCGACAGGGAGCTTCGTCAACACCTTGGACATGTCGATGATTATTCATTGACATGCATGTTTATGCAAGCTGCGCGGTCGCTCGCGGGCCCCCACGCGGGACATCTCGATCCCGCCGCACGCTAGCAGCCCCTGCGGCTCACGACGCGTCTCCGCGACTCATGGCGCGGGAAGGGGCACGCCATCGCCCACGACACGGGCCCGCACCCCGTCAGGGGTGGACGTCACCTCCGCCACCCGCACCCCCGGTGGCAGGTCCGGGACCTGGGCCCGGACCCCCGACGCCTGCCGGGCCAGCGCGCTCAGCACGCCGTCCAGCAGGGGCAGACCCTCGACCTGCACGGCCTGCGGGTGCACCACCACCCCGTCGCCTTCGGCGCTCAGGTCCCCCACGGTGGTGGCCCGCCAGGACCTACCCAGCGCCTCAAAGGGGGCGGTCACTCGGATGCGCCCCTCGCCCGCGTCGGACATCACGATGCCCGGGCCCGCCCTTTCCTGCAGCGTGGCGAAGGGCACGGTGACATCGGCGCTGAGGTTGTCGGCGACCAGGCCCGAGCCGGGCTGTTGCGGCGCCGGCCGGGCGGGCCCGGGATCGCCGAGCTCCACGGGCCCGGCGGCCCGCAGCAGCAGCACCCCGGCGACGAGCAGGGCCAGCGCCAGGGCGCCCAGCACCGCCAACACGCCCACGAGGATGCGGAACAGGGCCCTCATGCGCCTCCCTCCGAAGGTTTGCGGTGATCGGGCATTTCCAGGGAGGAGTCCGGATCGGGCCCCTGCGGCGGGTCGGCCGTATCGGATCGCCCCGCCGAACCGCCGGTCCCGTCGCGCGTAGATCTCGATGGCCCGCCACAGGTGCCGGCGGTCGAAATCCGGCCACGGTTCGTCGACGAACACCATCTCGGCGTAGGCGCTCTGCCACAGCAGGAAGTTGCTCGTACGCTGTTCACCGCCGCTGCGGATGAACAGGTCGACGTCGGGCATCTCCGGGTCGTAGAGGTGCCGCGCGAACGCCGCCTCGTCGATCCCGGACCCCTTGATCCGCCCCTTACGCGCCTGCGCCACGATCTCCCGGACCGCGTCGACGATCTCCGCGCGGCCGCCGTAGTTCACGCAGAAGTGCAGGGTGAGCTTCGTGTTGTGGGCGGAGAGGCGCTCCGCGTCGAGGAGTTCGTCGATCACGCTCTTCCAGAGACGCGGCCGGCGACCGACCCAGCGCACCCGCACGCCCATCCCGCTCATCTGGTCGCGGCGCCGCCGGATCACCTCGCGGTTGAAGCCCATGAGGAAGCGGACCTCGTCGGCCGACCGGTTCCAGTTCTCGGTGGAGAACGCGTACGCGGAGATGTGCCGTACCCCGATCTCCAAGCACCCCGCGAGGACGTCCATCAGCGCGGCCTCCCCGGCCTTGTGTCCCTCGGTGCGCGGCAGCCCTCGCGCGTTGGCCCACCGACCGTTGCCGTCCATGACGATCGCGACGTGCCGCGGCACGAACTCCGGCGGGATCGCGGGCGGCCGGGCCCCGCTTCGATGAGGGAACGGGGGGATCAGCCCGTCGGGCCCGCGCCCGGCGTCGGGGCCCATCTCAGGACCGCTCCACGAGCCGCAGGGAGCGCACGCCGCGCTCCAGATGCCAGTGCAGGAACGCGGTGACCAGCCCGCTGCCCTCGCGACGATGCTTCGGCAGGGAAGCGTCCGCGAGCTGCCAGTCCCCCTCCAGCAGGGCTCCGAGCAGGGCGAGGGTGTCCAGCGCGGGCGCCGCGGAACCGGGCGTGCGGCAGGAGGGGCACACGCTGCCCCCAGCCGCGAGGTTGAACGCCCTGTGGGGGCCGGTCGCGCCGCACCGGGCGCAGTCGGAGAAGCTCGGCGCCCACCCGGCGGTCGACAGGGCCCGCAGCAGGTAGGCGTCGAGGATCAGCGACGGGTCGTGCTCGGCCCCCGCGAGGCTCGACAACGCGCCGGTGAGCAGCCGAAACTGCTGCGGGCTGGGCTCCGCGTCCCCGCTGAGCCGCTCGGAGGTCTCCAGCATCGCGGCGGCGGCGGTCCAGGCCGAGTAGTCCCGCGCGATGGCCTCCCCGTAGGGCGCGATCATGTCGGCCTGGGTGATCGTGTCGAGGTTGCGCCCCTCATAACACATCACGTCCACGACCATGGCCGGCTCCAGCCGGGCGCCGAAGCGGGACTTCGTCCGCCGTACCCCCTTGGCGACCGCGCGCACCAGCCCGCGGCCGTGCGTGAGGAGGGTGACGATCCGGTCGGCCTCCCCCAGCTTCTGGGTCCGCAGCACGATGGCGGCCTCGCGATACAGGGGCACCGGCCCACTCTATTGATATTGGCTCATCTCCTCACGCTCCGCCGCGGCCCGGGCAGCGCTCCGCTCGCCCCGCCCTCCGCTCCGCGCATCGTCGATGAACCGTCTTCTGGTGGGCTCATCTCCTCACGCTCCGCCGCGGCCCGGGCAGCGCTCAACGTCGACAAGCCGTGCCGCTCACTGATCAGACAGATGTACGATTGAGGGCGTGCCGCGCAGCCGTTCCCTCGACGCCTCGAGCCGTGGGTTTCCCGCCAACTCCCACGCGGCGCGTCCGGGCGACCCGGTGGGGGTTCAGGGGTCGCTGCTGGACCAGGAGGAGGAGCTGGGGCTTCGCGAACTGGCCGGCGGCCTGCGCCGCACACACTTGTCCCACGGCGCGTGGGTGGACGTGCGGCCGGGCTGGGTGACGGGCTCGCAGGGGCTGTTCGAGGCGCTGCGCCGCGACGTGGACTGGCGAGCAGAACGCCGTCGGATGTACGAACGGATCGTCGACACGCCGCGACTCCTGCGGTTCTACGGCGCCGACGAGCCGCTGCCGCACCCCTTCGTGGAGCGGGCTCGGGCGGAGCTGAGCGCGCACTACGACAGCGAGCTGGGCGAGCCGTTCACCAGCGTGGGCATGTGCCTCTACCGCGACGGGCGCGACTCCGTCGCGTGGCACGGCGACACGATCGGGCGCGGCGCCACCCACGACACGATGGTGGCGATCGTCTCGCTCGGGACCCCGCGCCCGCTGCTGCTGCGCCCCCGCAGCGCGGCGCCGCCGAAGCGCACCTCCCTGCGGTTCCTGATCGGGCACGGGGACCTGTTGGTGATGGGCGGCTCGTGCCAGCGCACCTGGGAACACGCCATCCCCAAGGTGGCCGCGTCGAGCGGCCCGCGGATCAGCCTGCAGTACCGCCCGCGCGGCGTCGCGTGAGTTCCCGGGAGCGCCCACGTCCGGCGCCCTCCTCGGAGAAGGATGACGCCGGACGGTGACGCTGAAGAGCGCTCGCGCTCAGGGACCGCCTCCGGGCCGGCTGATCGGCGTCTTGGTGGACCCCAGCTTGAAGCCGGCGTCCCGCTCGGCGCGGTTCACGGCCGACAGGATCGCCATGAACGAGGCGTTGATGATCGAGTTGTGCAGCCCGACGCCCCACAGGACCCGGTTGCCCACGGCGCACTCGACGTACGAGGCTGCGCGGGCGTCGCCACCGGCGGAGAGCGCGTGCTCGGAGTAGTCCAGGACCCGCACGTCGATGCCGATCCGCGACAAGCCGTCCACAAACGCCGCGATCGGGCCGTTGCCCCAGCCCTCCAGGGTGACCTGCCGGCCCCGGTCGCGGACGACCACCTCGACGTGGTCTCGGCCGTCGGCGTCGGAGGTCGTCTTGCTGCTGACAGGCGCGAATCGCCCCCAGGCGTCGTCGCCGTTGCTGCCGGGCAGGTACTCGTCGGAGAAGATCTCCCACATCCGCCGGGGGTTCACCTCGCCCCCGTCCGTCTCGGTGCACTTCTGCACGACGTGAGACAGCTCCATCTGGAGACGCCGCGGCAGATCCAGCCCGTGCTCGGCCTTCATCAGGTAGGCCACGCCGCCCTTGCCGGACTGGCTGTTGACCCGCACCACCGCTTCGTAGCTGCGGCCCACATCGTGGGGGTCAATCGGCAAATACGGGACGGCCCAGGGGATCTCGTCGACCGACTTGCCGGCAGCCGCGGCGCTCGCTGCCATCGCTTCGAAGCCCTTCTTGATGGCGTCCTGGTGCGAGCCGGAGAAGGCGGTATAGACGAGGTCGCCGCCGTAGGGGTGCCGCTCGTGCACTGGCAGCTGGTTGCAGTGCTCGACGGTGCGGCGGATCTCGTCGATGTCGGAGAAGTCCAGCTCAGGGTCGATTCCCTGCGTGAACAGGTTCAGCCCCAGCGTCACCAGGCACACGTTGCCGGTGCGCTCGCCGTTGCCGAACAGGCAGCCCTCGATCCGGTCGGCGCCCGCCATGAAGCCCAGCTCCGCGGCGGCGACCCCGGTGCCGCGGTCGTTGTGCGGGTGCAGCGAGATGATCACCGAGTCGCGCCGAGCCAGCCGGCGGGACACGTACTCGATCGAGTCCGCGTACACGTTCGGGGTAGCCATCTCGACGGTCGCCGGCAGGTTGACGATCAGCGGCCGATCGGGTGTCGGGGCGACCTCCTCGATCACGGCGTTGCACACGTGGATCGCGGCGTCCAGCTCGGTGCCCGTGAACGATTCGGGGCTGTACTCGTACGTGATCTCCGTGTCGGGGATCTCCTGCTCCAGCTTGCGGCACAGTCGGGCCGCCTGGACGGCGATGTCCGTGACGCCCTCGACGTCGGTGTGGAACACCACGTCCCGCTGCAGGATCGAGGTGGAGTTGTAGAAGTGAACCACCGCCTGCTTGGCGCCGCGGATTGCGTCGTAGGTGCGCTCGACCAGGTGCTCGCGCGCCTGGGTGAGCACCTGAATGCTGACGTCGTCGGGGATGTGCCCCTCGTCGATCAGCAGGCGGCAGAAGTCGTAATCGGTCTGGCTGGCCGACGGGAAGCCGACCTCGATCTCCTTGAAGCCCATCTTGACCAGCAGGTGGAACATTCGCAGCTTGCGCTCGGGGTTCATCGGGTCGATGAGCGCCTGGTTGCCGTCCCGCAGGTCGACCGCGCACCAGCGTGGGGCGCGCGTGATCACGGCGTCCGGCCAGCTGCGGTCGGGCAGCTTGGTGGCGATGACCTCGTCGAACGGGCGGTACTTCGCGACGGGCATGCCGCAGGGTTGCTGTGCGTTCTTCATGGGTTCGTCTTGCTCTTTCCTCGTCAGGGTCGTCCAGGCCAGCCAGCGCAGGGCGTCAATGGCAGCGGCGATCTCCGCGGCGAGGTC
>JBDIAS010000140.1:0-8781 GCA_039812465.1 Austwickia sp.
GCGACCGCCGCCGGGTGCCAGCTCGTCGCGACCTGCGACCTGGCCGTCGCCGCGGAGTCGGCGGGCTTCGCCATCCCCGGCGGACAAGGCGGCCTGTTCTGCCACACACCGCTGGTGGCCGTGGCCCGCAACGTCGGCCGCAAGCGGGCTCTGGAGTTCGCGCTCTCGGGGGACGTGATCGACGCGCGGACGGCCTGCGAGTGGGGCCTGGTCAACGCGGTCGTTCCCGACGGCGAGCTCGACGCGGCCGTGGCGGACCTCATCGCGCGGGTGACCCGCGGCAGCGCCGCCAGCCGGACGCTCGGGAAGCAGACCTTCTACGCGCAGGTGGGCCTGGACCAGCGGGCGGCGTACGCGCTCGCCATCGAGGTGATGGCGGCCGCCGCCACCAGCGCCGACGCGCAGGAGGGGATCGCGGCCTTCCTGGGCAAACGCGCTCCGGAGTTCACGGGCCGCCCCTGAGCCTGCGCACTGCTCACCCGCGGGCCACCCCAGCGCCGGTCAGAAGGACGCGCCACCAGACGGTGGTGCCCGGCCCGAAATCAGGGGAGGATGGTGCCCCCGGCGACACGCGAGGAGGCTCAGCGGTGGACCGACACGACGCGACCCTCGCGTCGTACGACGCTGGTGTCGCCACCTACTTGGAGAGGACCCCACCCGAGCCGAGCGCGTTGGCGCGTTGGCTCGCCGGGTTCATCGGCGACGCGATCAGCCCCGGCGCGCGGGTGCTGGAGATCGGCGCCGCGGGCGGCGCGGACGCCGCGCTGCTGCGCGACAGGGGTCTGGAGGTGCTCGCCACCGACGCCTCCCAGGGGTTCGTCGATCATCTGCGCGCGCACTCTTTCCCGGACGCGCTGCGCTACGACCTGACCCGCGACGACCCGCCGCCCGGCCCCTGGGACATCGTCTTCGCCAACGCTGTGCTGCCGCACCTGCCGCGCGAGGAGCTGACGCCGGTCCTGCGCCGCCTCCTGGAGTCGATCGGCGACGAGGCAGTGCTGGTGGCCAGCGTCAAGGCGGGCGACGGCGAAGGGTGGACGACGGCCAAGCTGGGCGCGCCGCGGTGGTACACGTACTGGCAGCGCGAGGCGTTCCACCGCGCGCTGCGGGAGGCTGGCTGGGTGGTCGAGGAGTCCCGCTCCCGGTCTGGGCGGTTCGACGATTGGATCTGCGTCGTCGCGGTACCGGAGCGCAGCGCGCTCCGGTACGCCTTCGATGAGCGCGCCGAGCACTACCGGTCGAGCGGCTGGCATGCCGAGCACGGGCGCCGGCTGGTCGCGGAGGCGCCGTTGCCCCCCGGAGCGATCGTCGTCGACGTGGCCGCGGGGGCCGGGTTCGTGACCCGCGCCGCGGCGGCCGCCGTCGGCCCCACCGGGCGGGTGATCGCCGTCGATCTCTCCGAAGGCATGCTCTCCGTCATCGCCGAGGAGATCGAGGGCGACGAGGCGGCCGGGGCAGCGCTGGCGCCGGTGGAGCTGGTCTGCGGCGACGCGACCTCCCTGCAGCTCCCGGACGCCTCGGTCGACGCGGTGCTGTGCGGGGCGGGGCTGAGCTACATGCCCGTGGACGCCGCGCTCGCGGAGTGGTGTCGGGTGGTGCGCCCCGGCGGCGTGGTCGCGGTGGGGACGATGGCCGCCGGCCAGCCGCCGGCTGCCGGGCTGTTCGTCCGGCAGGCGCGCGCCTTCGGGCTGAACCTCGCTGACCCGTTCGAGCGGCTCGGCTCCTGCCGGGCCTGCACGGACGCCTTGAGCGCCGCTGGCTTGGTCGACGTGACGTGCGCCGAGGGGGCGGTGCACTACTCGCAGGCAGACCTGGACCGCGCCTGGGACGTGATGGAGCGGATGCGCCGCGGCGAGCTCACCGCGCTACCGAGCGCCGAGCGGGGCAGGCTGCGCGCCTCGTACCTGACCGAGCTCGACCTGGCCGCCCGCACTGACCCGGAGTTCCTGACCTGCCGCGGGCTGTACGCGCTCGGCCGCAGGCCCTGATCGGGAGATCGCATCACGGTTCGAGCCCTGATCGGGTGATCGCATCGCGGTTCGGGCCTGGCGCACCTGGACTCGTTCCCTCGGCACCGGTCGCGCGCACCACCCCGGACACGCCAGGGGGAGGCGTAGCGCGGGCGGCCAGGCCTCATGACACCATCGAGGGTGTGAGAGGTCGTGGTCAGGGCGGCCTCGCAACCGTCGGAGATGATCATGACCGATTCGCAGTATCCGCCCCCGGACGGGCAACCGCAGTACGGGCATTCGGGCCAGCCGCAGCAGTACGGGCAGCCCGGTCAGCAGCCGCAGCAGTACGGGCAGCAGGGCGGGTACGGCCCCGGGGGCGGCTGGGCACCTGCGGCGGTATCCCGTCCGCCGGCGATGGACAAGGCCGTGCAGCTCATGAAGGTGGGCGCGGTCATCGGCGTGCTCAACGCCCTCACCGCACTGCTCATGCGGAGCCAGATGCGCGACGCGGTCGTCGACGCCAACAACACCCAGCCGGACAACGCCCGCCTCACCCCCGACCAGATCGACGCCGCGGTGTCGGTGGGACTCGTGACCGCTCTGATCATCGGGCTGATCGGCGCGGGGCTTTGGCTCTGGATGGCCTCGGCCAACGGCAAGGGCAAGTCCTGGGCTCGGGTGGTGGCGACGATCTTCTTCGTGCTCTCGGTGCTGTCGTTCGTGTCGAGCTTCCTCCAGCCCCAGCCGATGGCGGCTCGCCTGCTCGCGCTGTTGACCGTGCTCGTCGGGGCGGGGGCCATCTTCTTCATGTACCAAAAGGAGTCGACCGCCTTCTATGAGGCGTCCTCCCGGCGCTGACCCGCGCCGCGGCGCCGCGCACTCGGCGCGCACTCGGTCCGACGGCCCCCGCGAGATCGCGGGGGCCGTCGCGCGTACCGGGGCAGCCGGGTCAGGTGGCGAAGGCCTTCTGCTCGTCGTTCACCGTCGCTGCCGCCTGCTCCAGCCGACGCCCCGCGGAGGCACCCGAGGTCAACACATCGGAGACCGCGCTCGCCAGGGCCTGCGCGCAGGCGGGCGTCCAGCGCAGCGGCGCCACGTATCCGTCGGTGCCCACGAGCTGGGTGACCTCGTGCGCCGCGCCCGAGCGCAGCGCGTCGACGCGGCCCACGAGGGACGTCCGCGCCGGCAGGTGGAGCCCCTCGGACCCGGCCAGCTCCACCTGGGCGTCGGTGTTGTCGATCCACAGCCACCGCACGTAACGCTTCGCCAGCTCCAACTGGGTCGACGTCGCCGACACGCAGGCGGTGTGCGCGCTCACCAGGACCGTGGGCCGACCCCCGGCCATGGCCGGCCAGGGCAGCACGCCGACGTCGTCGCCGATCGCCTGGTGCACCGCGGGGAGCGTCCAGAGGCCAGCGCTCTGCATGGCCACCAGGCCTTGCGTGAACGGGTCGGTCACATACCACTGCTCCGGGACGTCACGCAGGACCTGCTTCTTCTGGAAGGGCACGGCCAACAGCGCGAGCGCCGCCGCCACGCTCGGGTCCGCGAATCCGGCGTTCCCACGTGTCGTCAGCAGTTCGGCGCCCGCCGACCGGACGATCGGGATCGCGACCGCGTCTGCCATGTCGCCCGCCCCCAGGTGCAGGCCCTTGACCTTGTCAGTGGTGAGGGCGGCGCAGGCCGCGACCAGCTCCTCCAGCGTCCGAGGGGGCGCCACCTTCGCCTTCTGGAGCATCGAGCGCCGGTAGATCAGGAACCGCGCGTCGAGGAGCTGCGGCACCCCCCAGACCCGTCCCTCGTCGGTCACCCGCGCGAGGGCCTCGGCGTGGACATCGGAGCGCGCGTCGCCGAGCAGGTCGGTCAGGTCGGCGAGGTCCCCGGAGCGGATCTGCTGCAGCGACGGACCGGCGTCGGTCTCGAACACATCGGGGGCGGCGCCGCCGCGCAGGGCGGTGGCCAGCTCCTGCGCGTACCCCTCCTGCTTCCACGTGACCTGCACCTGCGCGTCGGAGAACTGGGCGGCGATCCGGTCCAGCGCGCGCGGGCCGCTCGTCGGGGGCGCGAACTGCGGCTCGGCGAACCGGTGCACCCAGTGCGTCAGCGTCGGCGCGGTGGAACTCGTCGGCCCGGGCTGCGGCTCGCCGCTGCAGGCGGCCAGCGCACCCACGGCCGCGATCCCGCCGGCCAGGCCGAGCAGCCGTCGCCGGGTGAGCGCCCTCGAGTCGGGGTGGTGGCTGTCCATGGCGGACGCTCCTTCGATCGGGTGGGCGGGTCATGCGCGCCACCGCGTGCTGCTGCGGGTTGCCCACCCTCGATTCTGCGCCACGCCACGCGCGATTCCCGCCCGATCCGTCGTCCGGGAGCGTCGTGTGATGCAGATCGCGCCCGTGGTGAACAGGTGCGCACTTCGCGTCGTCGCTGGCCAGGGCGTAGCGCTTGGTTTGTGACGCAACTCGCGCCCCCTTTGTGGGATCGGGAACGGCGCCCACCGAACCACCGCGCCTATGATCGCCGGATCACCCGTTATTTACCGACCGGTAATTCAGTACGGATCCCCCGACACGGATCCCCCGACACGGATCCCCCGATGACCTCGACGAGGAGGTCCCGATGCAGGCCCAGCGCACGACCGCCGAGGCCTTGCGGACGACGCCCCACGTTCGCCCCGCGATGCGCGGCGACGCGCCACGGATCCGTACGGCAACGCTCGACGACGTGCCGGGCATCGTCGCCCTCGAAGCCGACGTGGACCCGGTCGACGCCGATGTCCCCGGCCACACCCCGCACGACCAGAGCTACCCTGTGTGGGCCTCCTGCCTGCGTTGGCGTCGCGTCCTGACGGACCCCGCCTACCGGGTGGAGGTGGCCGAGGTCCCCGGGCGGGGGATCGTCGGGTACTGCACCAGCCGCGCCACCCGGACCGCCACCTGGCTGGAACACATCGGCGTCGCCCGCGAGTTCCAGGGCAGCGGCCTCGCCGCCCAGCTGCTCGCGGACACCCGGGCGCACTACCCCGGCCAGGAGCTCCACCTCCTCGTCACCGAGACCAAGGCGCGCGCCCGGCGGTTCTACGAGCGGGAGGGGTGGGTGGTCCGGGACGTGGAGACGCCGCTGTTCCTCACCGTCGGGGACCCCATGGTGGAGTACGTGTGCGCCGCCGCGAGTTAGGGCGAGGCCGCCACGACCCCGGGCCACGAGGACGACCCGGCCGCGACCTCGGCGAGATGGGGCGCGACGCGGCGCATTACGCACACTCCACGCTGCGTGCCGCGGCCACCGCGCTGCCGCAAGGACCGCGCGAGATCGCCGCTCGAGCGCTCGGGGGGCTCGGTCCGGCCCCCCACCGACTGGAGACCGACTGGGCCGCCTTCCCCACCCGGCACCATCCGCGACCCGTCGTCCTCATCCACGGCACGAACGACACCTCCGGGGCGTGGAGCACGGCCGCGCAGGCGCTGCGTCAGGACGGGTACGCGGTCTTCGCCCCGGACTACGGCCACGAGACCCTCAGCGTGCGAGGCCGGGCCGGCGGCGGTGGCACCGGCGACATCGACGACTCCGCCCGCGAGCTGGCGGCCTACGCTCGGCGCGTGGTGGCCGCGACCGGCGCCACGGCGGTAGACCTGGTCGGGCACAGTCAGGGCGGCCTGCTCGCCCACCTCATCGCGCGCGAAGGAGACCTGCCGGTCGACCGGCTTGTCACGCTGGGCTCGACGCTGCGCGGCACGGCGCCGCTCGGAGGACTGGACGGTCTCGCCCACACGCGGGCGGTGGCCGCCGGGCTGGACGCCTTCCTCGGTCCGTCGGCCCGCCAACAGGTGCGCGGCAGCGCGGTGCTCACGCGGTTGGCCGCGGGAAACGACACCCGCCCCGGGGTCACGTACGTCTCCATCGCCTCCCGGCACGACCGGACGGTGCGCCCCGCCGCCGCGCAGCACCTGGCCGAGGGCCCGGGGGTGCGCAACGTGTGGCTCGACGACCTCGCCCGCGTGTCGCACGCGCGGATGCCGCAGCACCCCGCGGTCATCGCGCTGCTGCGGGAGGCGCTCGACGGCTGACGTGGGACGCGGCACCACCGGGCGCTCGTGCCCGCCTCAGCCCGAACGCTTCGTGATCGAGGCGATCACCGCCCCGAACCGCTCGACGTGCTCCGGCTCGGAGTCCACGCCGAGGATCGCGGCCCAGGCCGGCACGGTCTCGGCAGCGAAATAGCGGTGGCCGTGGCCGCCCGGCACGTTGTTGGACATGGCCATGTCAGCGGTCACCTGCCAGAACGTCACCAGCGGCAGCCACCCCATCTGGGCCTGGGGGTCCTCACCGCGGGTCTCCGCCAGCCAGTCGGGGGTCTGCCAGATCAGCGTCGGCGACCACCAGGCCACGGGATCCGAGCGGTGCTGCAGGTAGACCACGCGCGGGAACTCCCACTGCCCGAGTGGGCGGGCCCACCGGTCCGCGTACAGCTCCCGCGGGTTGTCGGCGAACCGGAAGGAGCGGCCGTTGGCCACGACCGGGTTCACCTCGTCCGACCCGGGGTTGCGACGGTCGGTCAGCTCACCCAGCCGCCCGGTGAAGCTCGGCGTGCCCGTCCACAGCGCGCCGTCGACCTGGGCCAGCATCTGCTCCGGGCTCTCGAAGGCGTCGTTGCCGCCGTACGCCCCCAGCGACTCCCCGGTGACGTAGACCCGCGGCCGGGAGCCCTCCGGCAGCGCCCGCACCCGCTCTGCGACCCCCTCCCACAGGAGTCGGGCGGCCTGGGGTGGATCGTCCGGGGCGGTGAGGAGGCCGAGAGCCGAGGGCAGGGTGGAGTACTGCATGGAGGCGATCGCCGTGTCCCCGTCCTGCAGGTACTCGAACGCGGCGGCGCCCCACTCGTTGATGAACCCCGTGCTGGTGGCCGACGCGATCAGGATCGAGCGCCGGGACCAGGCGTCCGTCCGATCCATTTCCGCCAGGACCGCGTCGCGGGAGCGCTCCATCGTGGGGTTGCGGTCCACGCCGGCGAAGACCCGGATCGGATCGAGCGCCGCACGGCCTGTGGCCTCGGAGATGTCCGAGGCGCTCGGACCCGCGCTGACGAAGATCGCGCCGTCCTGCCCCAAGGAGTGCCACGGTTGGGTCGAGCCCGGTCCGCCGGACTTCACGGGGGAAGTCGGCGCGCTCATCCCCGCCGGGTCCTGGGCGTTCACGCGCTCGGCCGTCCGCTCCGCGATGGCCAGGCCGCCGCGCAGCACCACCTGGTCCATGAACAGCGACACGATCGCGACGGTGAGGAGGCTCGCCAGCACGCGGCTGATCGAGGCCCGCAGGAAGCGACGGCGCTCCAACCGGAGCGTGAGCCAGTCGAACAGCGCAGCGATCGCCCGCCATATCAGCAGGAAAACCCAGGCCAACCCCAGCGCCACCAGCGTGGACAGCGCCACCCACTCGGGGCCCGGCGGCACCACCTCGGCGTACCGCGACGTCGCCTGCTGGCTGCGCAGCGACGCCCACGGCATCGCCACGAGCCCCGCCACGAGAAGCACCCACCACGCGGCCGTGAGCAGCCGCTCGGCGCGCGGCCTCATGACGATCTGCAGCTCTAGGTGGCGCTGCACCCCGCCGCCGACCCAGCCCAGCACGACGCCGATCGCGTAGCCCAGGATCGCGCAGATGGCGGCGATCAGCCCCTGTAGGTACCACGGGCGCGGCAACAGCGAGGGCGTCAACGAACCCCAATAGAACAGCAGTCCGACGAGCGCACCGGGCCGGGAGTTGACGCCGAGTCGTGCCCACATGCGCCCCGCCATTCCGGCATGGTACGACGGGCCAGCTCCCCATCACCTACCCCGTGGGATAGAGCAGACCACACCCACGGTGACCAGGGACGATGGTACAACTGAAGAGGACGCCGCCCCGCCGTCGAAGCCCGCGCACGACGCGTTCACCTCAGGGCCTCGTGGTGACGGACGATGGGACGCAAGGACAGTTCATCGTGTCGACGCGTGAAGGAGGTGAGCGTGATGACGCTCCTGCATTGGGGTCCTGCGCTGCAGGTCGGGTTCGGCGATATCGACGCGCAACACCGTCGCCTCGTCGGCCTCGTCAACACCCTCGATGACGCGATGCGCGCCGGTCGAGACCGCGACGTGCTCGGCACCGTGCTGGCCGAGTTGGTCCGCTACACGACGTTGCACTTCGCCTACGAGGAGAAGCTGATGACCCGCCACGGGCTGGCGGATCACGTGCACTCGGCGGAGCACCGGGTCGAGCACGACCGGTTGCGCTCCGAGGTGGAGACGTTCCAGCGGGACTTCATCCTGGGCGACGCGGACGTCTCCGGCGAGCTGCTGGACTTCCTGCGGAACTGGCTGGCAGACCACATCCTCGGCACGGACAAGGGATTGGCCGCCGCGCTGCTGGCCGCAGGCGCAGTTTCCGCCGCCTGAGCCGCCCTTCCCCCCTCGCGCCGCGCCCCTTCCGAGTACCCTCGGTCGCACGGACTGCGCGCGTTCGCCGCCCGCGTCCACGTGCACGGATCGGCACGAGAGTCACCTCGGGAGGAGCGGACCACGACGATGTCGGATCAGACTCTCGAGGCCGAATTCGCGGCGACGGCGGAACGCCTCGACTCGCACGAGCGAGCCTGGGCCGTCGGAGTCGGCATGCTCACGCGATTCTCGGGGCAGTTCGAGCCCGCCGAGCTGCGCCCGGTGATCGGGCGAGCGTTCGACGCCGGAGACTTCCCGTCGGGGCCGTTCCCCTTCGCCCCTGCGCACACCGAGTTCTCGACCGACGGCGCCCGTCAGGAGGCCGCCGCCCGCTTCGAGCTCCGGGGCGGATGCCACTT
>JBDIAS010000141.1:0-8742 GCA_039812465.1 Austwickia sp.
GTACGTCTGCGAGTGCGGGCATGAGGGAACCCTGGACCTCTCACGGGAAAACCGGGGCAAGCTCGTGTGGAAGGTCGACTGGCCGATGCGCTGGGCCTACGAGGGCGTCGACTTCGAGCCCAGCGGCGTCGACCACTCCAGCCCGGGGTCCAGCTACGTCGTCGGCGGGCAGATCGTGGGCCCGGTCTTCGGAGGCTGGCAGCCGATCGGGCCGATGTACGCCTTCGTCGGCATCGCCGGGATGGCCAAGATGAGCTCGTCGGTGGGCGGCGTGCCGACCCCAGCGGACGCGCTGGAGATCATGGAGCCGCAGGTGCTGCGGTGGTTGTACGCGCGGCGGCGGCCCCAGCAATCGTTCACGGTGGCGTTCAACCACGACATCCACCGGCTCTACGACGAGTGGGACGCCCTCGTGCGCAAGGTGCGCTCCGGTGCGGGCCAGCCCGGCGACGATCTGATGGTGGCGCGCTCGGTCCGCACGGCGGCGATCGAACTGCCGCGTACGCCGGTGCCGGTGCCCTACCGCGCGTTGTGCTCCGTCGTGGACCTGACCGGCGGGGTCGAGGACGTCGCTGGCGAGGACCCCGCGGCGACCGCGGCGCGCGACGCCCAACAGCTGCGGATCTTGGCGTCGATGGACGGCGCGGTGTTCTCACTGGACGACGCGCGCCCGCGGCTGGACAAGGCCGCCCGTTGGCTGGCCACCCAGGCGGACCCGGAGGACCGGACGGCGCTGCTCCAGGCCGCCGACGCCGCGCTGCTCAGCTCGTTGGAAGCCCACCAGCGCGAAGGGTTGGCGATGCTGGCCGGGGAGCTGGAGCAGGACTGGAGCCTGGACGGGCTGACCGCCCTCGTGTACGGGATCCCGAAGCGGCAGGCCGGTTTCGACGTCGCCGAGAAGAAGCTCCCGCCGGAGGTGAAGGCCGACCAGCGGGCGTTCTTCGCGCTCCTCTACCGCCTGCTGTTGGGCTCCGACACCGGCCCGCGGATCCCCACGCTGCTGCTCTGCGCGGGCCCCGATCGGGTCAGGGCGCTGCTAGGCCACTGACCTGGGCCACTGACGCCTGACGCCCCTCTGCCGGCACGCTCGGCGCGGGACCTGGCGCGGAGAGCGTCCGCGATCTTCAGGCGCCGGCCGGTGGGCCGACCCGCAGGACGTGCATGCGGTGTGCCGCCCGGGTCAGGGCCACGTAGAGCACCCGGACGCCCCCGGGGGACTCGGCCGCGATCTCGTCAGGGTCCACCACCACGCAGGCGTCGTACTCCAAACCCTTGACGCTGAGCGGGTCCACCAGCGCGACCCGCGCGCCGGACACGTGCGCCAGGGCGTCCGCCCAGCGCGCCGGGGTGATCACCCCGATGGCGCCGTCCACTTCCGCGGCCAGCGTCGCGACGGCGGTGTCCACCGCGGCGGCCACGGCGGCGGCGTCGGCCGGCGCGGTGACCTCGAGGGGCTCGACGCCGGTCTCGCGCACGGCCTCGGGCAGGTCGGCGTCGGGCACCTGCTCGGCCACCACCCGCGCGGCGTACTCGAAGATCTCCCGGGCGTTGCGGTAGTTCGTGGCCAGGTGGAACGGTTGTCGCGGCTTGGACCCGAAGGCCTCGTCGCGGGCCGATCCCGCCTCGTGGGCATCCGGCCAGGACGCCTGCGCGGCGTCACCCACGACGGTCCACGAGGCCCGCCGGCCGCGTCGGCCCAGCATCCGCCACTGCATCGGGGAGACGTCCTGCGCCTCGTCGACGAGGATGTGCGCGAACTCGCCCGGTCGGTCCAACCGCCCGCGCAGGAGCATCTCCCGGGCCTCGTGACCGGCCGTCACGGGGGCCAGCCCGGGCTCGGGCGGACGCCCGGCGCGGAGCTGACCGGCGGCCACGGCCTCGGCCTCGGCGTCCTCCAGCAGCTCGATCTCATAGAAGCCGCGCTCTTGCTCGGCCTCGGGGACGATGCCCAGCCGGACCGACAGTTCGTCGACCAGAGCCACGTCGGCGACCGACCAGGTGCCCTGCGCCAGGGCGGTGGCGTACGAGGCTGCCAGGGCATCGGCCTGCTCGGGCGTGATGAGGCCCTGGCCGTATCGGTGGGTCCGCTCGGGGTCCGCGAGCCACAGGAGGACTTCGCGCGGGTCGACCGGGCGCCACCACTCGTCGCAGAAGCGGTCCACCTCGAGGTGGTCGGCGAAGGCCGCCAGGAACTCCTCGCGCTCTCCCTCCCCGAGCGGCGCGCTGGCGGCGTCGCAGAGGCGTGACCACGCGGCCGAGGTCAGCTCGGCACGCATGGCGGCGGCCGAGTCGTTGCGGCGCCGGGAGCGCAGGACCGCGCGGCGGCACCGGTCCAGGTCGCGGCGCGTCAGGTGGAGCGGCCGGCCGGCGACCATGATGCGCAGCGCGTCCGGGGACCCGGGGATGGCGTCGCGCGCGGCGCGGGACAGGACGGTCCGCATCGACAGGGAGCCCTTGACGGCCGCGACCGGGGGCGGGTCCATGCGAGTCGCCGTGATGACGTCGACGACGTCACCGATCGAGCGCAGCGTGACGGCCTCCTCGCCGAGGGAGGGCAAGACCCGCTCGATGTAGGCGGTGTACGCCGCGGACGGGCCGACGACCAGGACCCCGCCCCGCTCGAAGCGGCGCCGGTCGGAATAGAGGAGGAAGGCGGCGCGGTGGAGCGCCACCACGGTCTTGCCGGTCCCCGGGCCGCCGGTGAGTTCCACGACCCCCCGCGCGTCGGCCCGGATCGCCTCGTCCTGGTGGGCCTGGATGGTCGCGACGATGTCGCGCATCCGCCCCGAGCGGCTCCGGCCGAGGGCGGCGAGCAGCGCGCCCTCGCCGAGCACGACCAGATCCTGGGGCGCCTCCGCGACCATCAGGTCGTCCTCGGCGCCGATCACCTGCTGGCCGCGGCAGCGCAGCACCCGCCGGCGCACGACGCCGTGGGGCTGCACGGGCGTGGCCTGATAGAAGGCCGCCGCCGCCGGGGCCCGCCAGTCGATCACCAGCGGCTCGTAATCCTCGTCGCGCACGCCCAGCCGGCCGATGTAGCGGACCTCGCGGTCGCCGTTGCCGCCGCGGGGGGGCTCGGCCAGGTCGAGCCGGCCGAACACCAACCCCTCGTGTTCCCGGTCCAGGGCCGCCCGCCGCCGCGCGGCCCGGTAGACCAGCGCGTCCCGCTCGAACAGGCCCGTCAGCTCCTCGTCGCGGACGTCCCCGGTGCGGTCGGTGCGACCGCGCGCCAGGCCGTCCGCCGCGACCAGCTCGGCGCGCCGCGCGGCGGCGTCCAGCGCCTCGTAGACCCGGTCCACATGCACCTGCTCGGCGGCGAGCTCACGACGCAGCAGCTCTTGGGTGCCGGGCGTCGCACCCTGGCGTTCCACCGTTCCCCGGCCGCTGCGCTCCACCGACGCTCGTCTCCGTCCTGTTGCTCGTACCCGCTCCTGGTGCCCCCGCCACGCAGGTCAGCCGCGCAGGTCAGGGAGGCACAAGTACCCCAGTTTACCGGGGGCGCGCCTCGGCCGAATCCGGGCCGGGGGAGATCGAGCGGGATCCACGACGGGGAGAGCGAGCGGGATCCGGGCCGGGGAGAGCGAGCGGGATCCGGGACGAGAGGGCAGCGAGCCGGAGTCGGCGGTGCAGGCGGTCGGGTGGATCGACGGCGGCCGGGTCAGACCCAGCCCCGGTGGGCGGCGATCACGCCCGCCTGGAACCGGGTGGTCGCGCCGCAGGTGCGCAGCAGGGACTGGATCCGCCGCTCGACCGTCCGCCGGGACAGGCCGGTCTGCGCGGCGATCATGGCGTCGCCGGCGCCCGCGGCGAGCAGGGTGAGGATGTGCTGGCTCTGCAGGTCCAGCGCGTCGGCGGTGTCGGCCACCTCGGTCCCGGTCTCCCACTGCGTCTCGGCCAGCCGGGCGAGCGCGGCCAGGCTGCGCGGCTCGGAGATGACCAGAGAGCCAGCCCCGGAGCTGTCGATGCTCGTGAAGTCGAGGACCGCTCCGAGGTCGTCCACGATCAGGACGGAGGCGGCGGCGCCCCGGACGAACCGGGCCTCCTCGCCCGCCTCCCGGCGCGCCTCGATCACCGCGTACGCCTGCGGGAAGTCCAGGACGCGGGTGTCGTACGCGGCCCGCAGCCGCACACCGCGACCGGTGACCGCGCGGGCCTCGGCCCGGTGGGATTCCACGTCGAGGGCGAAGTAGTGCGCGTTGCGGGGGGAGGGGTCCCGCATGACGACTACGTCGTGGCGCGCGCGGGCCACGAGGCCACGGATGGCCTCCTCCACGTCGGCGATGCTGTCGAGTACCTCGTGCGCGCGCAGGAGGCGATCGAGCTCGTCGCCGCCGTCCATGCCGAGACGCGGGAGACCGAGACGCGAGAGCACCCGCGGGCGGGCCTCCGCGGCGTGCGGCGGGTCCATCGCCGTGCCCAGCTCCGGCATGTCTCCCCTTGTCGTGGCGTCTCGTCGTATCAGCCGACGGTCGTTTCTGCGGCCCGTCGGCGCGGCGACGCCGCGACCGCCGGCGTCAGTCGTCCCCGGTCAGCGAAGAAGTCTGGCGTGCAGGGGACTTGGAGGCAAGGTCCGAGGTGTGCGATTCGCCGTCTGCACTTTACGAAGGCCGTCATCTTTGCGAGGCTGGGAGGTGCCGTCGCCCGTGCGCGGGCGGCGTGCGCCGGTCCGAACCACCCCCAGGCGGACCGGGGCTGCGGGCGTCCTCGGGGAGGCACCCCCCTGTTCCTCGAGGGCGCTCGCGGCGCGGTGGGAACGGTCCGTGGTGCCCGCCAGGCTGGGTCCGTGGTGCCCGCTAGGGTGGGCCCGTGAAGGTCCTCGTGCTCGGATCCGGCGCCCGTGAACACGCACTCGTCACCGCGCTCTGCCGCGACCCCGAGGTCACGGCGATCTACGCGGCGCCGGGCAACCCCGGGATGGCCGGGGTGGCCGAGTGCTTCGACCTCGACCCGTTGGATGGCCGCGCGGTGGGTGACCTCGCGACGTCGGTCGCCGCCGATCTGGTGATCATCGGCCCCGAGGCGCCGCTGGTGGCGGGCGTCGCGGACGCCGTGCGCGACCGGGGGATCGCCTGCTTCGGCCCCTCCGGCCCGGCGGCCCGGCTCGAGGGCAGCAAGGCCTTCGCCAAGGAGATCATGGCGGCCGCCGAAGTCCCCACGGCGCTCGCGCACGTGTGCACCACCACGGCGGAGGTCGCCGCGGCGCTCGACGCGTTCGGCGCGCCCTATGTGGTGAAGGACGACGGGCTGGCCGCCGGCAAGGGAGTCGTCGTCACCGACGATCGGGACGCGGCGCTCGCGCACGCGGCCCAATGCCTCGCCCGCGCCGACGCGCCGGGGGCGGCGCCGCACGCCGTGGTCGTCGAGGAGTATCTCGACGGCCCGGAGGTGTCCGTGTTCTGCATCACCGACGGCCGGACCGTGGTGCCCCTCGCGCCCGCCCAGGACTTCAAGCGCGCGCTCGACGACGACCAGGGGCCAAACACCGGCGGGATGGGCGCCTACAGCCCCCTCGCCTGGGCCCCGCCGCACCTCGTCGAGGAGGTGGTGGAGCGGGTCGCCCAACCGACGATCGACGAGATGCGGCGCCGCGGCACGCCGTTCGCGGGCGTGCTCTACGTGGGCCTCGCGCTGACCTCCCGGGGGCTGCGGGTCGTGGAGTTCAACGCCCGGTTCGGCGACCCGGAGACGCAGGTGGTGCTGGCCCGGCTGCGCACGCCGCTGGGTTCCCTGCTGCGCGCCGCGGCGACCGAGCGGCTGGAGCACGTCGGGCCGTTGACCTGGAGCTCCGACGCGGCGGTGACGGTCGTCATCGCGGCGGAGGGCTACCCGGCCCGGCCGAGAGCGGGTGACCCCGTCGAGGGCTGCGAGGACGTCACGGACGCCGACGTGCTGCACGCGGGGACGGCCCGCAGCGGCGGCCGGCTGGTCAGCGCGGGCGGACGGGTCCTCTCGGTGGTCGCGACCGGCGCCGACCTGGACCGGGCGCGCGAACGCGTCTACGCGGCGGTGGGGCGAATCCGGCTGCGCGGCAGCCATCACCGTCGCGACATCGCCCTCGCGGCGGCCCAGGGACGGGTCGCCCTCCCCCCGACCTACCCGGGCGCCGCGTCGTGACCGACTCGCCAAGACACCCTGCGGAGAGCGGAGGAGACGCGGACGTCGGGTCATTCCGGGCGGACGCCGCAGCGGTCCCGGCGGACGCCGCGTCAGTCCATGCGGGCGGCGAGGGACCGCTGGAGCTGCCGGGCTACGTCCACGTGGCGGCGGGCAAGGTGCGCGACCTCTACGCGCCGCTCGACGAAGGCACCGGGGCGCCCCGAGACGACGTACTGCTCCTCGTCGCCAGCGACCGCGTCTCGGCCTACGACCACGTCCTGGCCTCCCCGATCCCCGGCAAGGGCCGGGTGCTCACCCAGCTGTCGCTGTGGTGGTTCGAGCAGCTCGCCGACCTCGTCCCGCACCACGTCGTCTCCACCGACGTGCCGGCCGCGGTCGCCGGCCGGGCCGTGCTGGTGCGGCGGCTGGAGATGCTGCCGGTCGAGTGCATCGCCCGCGCCTACCTCACGGGCAGCGGCCTGACCGACTACCAGCGCTCCGGCGCGATCTGCGGGGTGGACCTGCCGCCTGGGCTCACCGAGGGCTCGCGGCTGCCCGCACCGATCTTCACCCCCACGACCAAGGCCGACCTAGGGGCGCACGACGAGCCGATCACCCTCGCGGAGGCCGGGGAGCGGGTGGGGCAGGCGCGGGCGGCGCAGGCCGCGCGGCTGACCACCGCGATCCTGGAGCGGGCCGAGCAGATCGCCGCGCCGCGGGGGATCCTGATCGCGGACACGAAAGTGGAGTTCGGGGTCGACCCCGCCGCGGGTACGGATGCCGACGCGCCGCTGATCCTCGCGGACGAGGTGTTGACCCCGGACTCCTCGCGGTTCTGGCCGGCCGCGCAGTGGCAGCCGGGGCGGCCCCAGCGCAGCTACGACAAGCAGTTCGTCCGGGATTGGCTGACATCCCCCGCCAGCGGGTGGGACCGCGCCGGCCACGCCCCGCCGCCGCCACTGCCGCCGGAGGTCGTCGAGCGGACCCGAGAGCGCTACGTCGCTGCGTACGAGGCGCTCACGGGGCGCCGGTTCGCCGATTCCGGCCGCTAGGCTGAGCGGGCCGCCACGATCCGTGACAGGAGCCGCCGCATGGGAACCGTCGTCGTCAACGTCATGCTGAAACCGGAGATCCCCGATAGCCAAGGTGCCGTCCTGGCGCGCCAGTTCGCCGACGCCGGCTTCGCCGCGTTCATCGACGTGCGCAAGGGCAAGCGGTTCACCTTGAGCGTGGCCGGCCCGGTCACCCCGGAGATCTTGGACAACGCCCGCCGCGCGGCCGAGCGGCTGCTCATCGACTCGAACAGCGAGGAGATCGTGGCGGTGCGCGACGGCGCCGACGAGGCCATCGACTGGGACGACATGCCGGAGACCTGGGAGGACGGCGACGTGGTCGGGGTCGCGCCGAAACGCGACCAGGACCCCCGCGATCGCCTGCCGCGGGGTCGCGCGGTGCGCCCCGAGAACCTGCACGACCTGTCGGGCACGGGCGGCTACGGCGTCTACGGCGGCGGGGAGGACGACGACCGCTGAGGCGGCCACGCAACCGCTCGCGGCCACGCGAGTGACACGCGTGTGATTCGCTGGCGCGTCGGACTCACACCGGTGTGATTCGAGCCGATGGGGGTGGCGAACCCCCTTCGGACGAGGACGCCGCATGACGATGAGCCTGACGCCTTCCCTGCCACCCGCTGTCTCGAGCGCCCCCTGGCGGGGTCCCCGCGCGCACGCCGAGCGTCGCGGCGGATGGCGCGCGGGCGCAGGCACGAACGGGGCGGACGGGGCGGACGTGGTCGCGGACGTGCGGACGGCGACGCCGGGCCCAGCGGTCGGCCGACCTCCCGCAGCCCTCGGACGGCTCACGGCGTCGACCCTGGTCTTCGCGGCGCTCTACGTCCTCGCCTTGGTGATCGGGAGGCGCTCGGCGGGCCAGGGTGTCGCCTTCGAACTGGTGCTCCCCGCTGCCGGGGTGGCCGCGTGGTGGTGCGCCGCCCTGATCGAGCGACCGCGCTGGTGGCTCGAGCCGCGGGCACGGGTCGCGGCGGGTGTCGTGGTCGGCGGGCCGGTGGCGCTGGCGCTGGCCGAGACCGGTGCCGCTCTGCGCCTCGGAAGCCGTCCGGAACCGATGGACCTGCTGCTCGCCCTGGCGGCGGGCGTCGGGCTCGCCGTCCAGGGCGTCGTCACCGCGTGGTGCGCCCGGGCGTGGGCGCGGCCCGCCGGCGCGGCGGGCAGCGTCGCGGGGCTCTTCCGCGTCGGGCTCGCCTGCCTGGTCGGAGCCGTCGCCGCGAGCGCGGTGCAGGGGTACGAGCTCGCGGGGGAGCTCATGGCGACGGGCGCCGCGACGACGGGGCCGGGCGCCGCAGCCTGGCCGGAGGTGGTGGCCGCGTGGCTGGTCCGGGGCTCCGCCGCGACGTTCTGCGCGCTCGTGCTCGGCCGCGCCATGCTCGAACGCGACCCGGGCGGCCTGCCGCCGGCCGGGGCCGGCACCCGGGCGGGCATCGCCCTCGGAACGGTGGCCGCGTTGCTGGCGGTCGGCCCGGCGGGGGAGCGGCAATACCTGCTGGTGCCCCTCGCGCTGTCCTCCGAGCTGGCGGCCTCCGCCCTGGGTGAAGGCCACACCGAGGACGCCCGCGCCGCCCTGGAGTCG
>JBDIAS010000142.1:0-8588 GCA_039812465.1 Austwickia sp.
ATCGTCGGGGTCACCAAGGAGTACGTGCGGCCACGTACCTCGCTGTTCTCCCCAGCGCCCGTCGTCCGGGCGCTGCGCGGGGTCGATCTCGTCGTGCAGCCGGGCGAGCGGGTCGGGATCGTCGGCGAATCCGGCTGCGGCAAATCGACCCTGCTGCGCCTCATCGCCGGTCTGGAGCAACCGACCGACGGCACGGTCCACGTGGCCGGTCGCCAGGTGTCCGGGCTGCCCGAGCGGCGGCTGCGTTTCCTGCGCGAGCGTCTGCAGATGGTGTTCCAGGACCCGATGGGCTCGCTCGACCCCCGGATGCGGATCTACGCGTCGGTGCTCGAACCCCTGCTGGCGACCGGTCAGCGGGCCCACCGCGAGCGGGTGGCCGAGCTGCTGGCCGCGGTCGGGATCGACCCGGCCAGCGCCGGGCGGTACCCGCACCAGTTCTCCGGCGGCCAGCGGCAGCGGATCAGCATCGCCCGATCCGTCGGGCCGGACCCGGACATCCTTCTGGCCGACGAACCGGTGAGCGCGCTGGACGTGTCGGTCCGGGCCCAGGTGCTGAACCTCATCGCCGACCTCGTGGACGACCTGGGGTTGACGCTGCTCTTCGTCTCGCACGACCTGTCGGTGGTGCGGCACGTGTGCGAGCGGGTGGTGGTGATGAAGGCGGGCGAGGTGGTGGAGGCCGGGCCGGTCGAGGAGGTGTACGGGGCTCCGAAGGAGCCGTACACCCGGCGGCTCGTGGCGAGCATTCCCACGATCGAGCGGGCGCTGGCCGGGGTGAGCGCGGCCGACCTGGCGGCGGCGCGCGAGGAGGAGCACCCGGGCCGCTGAGCGGCGGGAACATCTCCCGCCCGTGGGCGGGAAATGGTCGGGCAGCGTGGGGGTGTGGCGTACGTTTCGCGCCCGTGGGCGGGAAATGCACGCGGTGTCCTGCGGTTTCTTGCGCGGTTGCCGCCCGTGGGCGGGAAATGCACGCGGTGTCCTGCGGTTTCTTGCGCGGTTGCCGCCCGTGGGCGGGAAATGGTCGGGCAGCGTACGGGGGTGGCACGGGCGTTGTCGGGGGCAGTGGCCACAATGGGGTGATGCAATCCCGCGACGGCTCACTGGTGCTCAGTCCCACGGACCTGAACACCTTCCTGGCCTGCCCGCGGGCCACCGCCCTCGACGCGCAGGTGGCCCAGGGGGTGCGGGCGCGCCCCGAGTCCGGCATGGACGAGCAGCTCGCGCTGATCGCGGCGCGGGGCATGGCGCACGAGCGCGCGTACCGGGAGAGCCTCGCCGCGCAGGGCCGCACGATCGCGCAGATCACGGGGACCCGCGGCGGCCCCGACCCCGACGACCCCGCGGCCCTGGAAGCGGCGACGCTCGCGGCCATGCGCGCAGGCGTGGACGTGGTCTATCAGGGGGCATTCTTCGACGGGACCTGGCTCGGGTTCGCCGACTTCCTGATCCGCCGGGACGGGGTGCACAGCGCGTTCGGGGACTACGCGTACGACCTGGTCGACACCAAGCTGGCGCGGCACGCGTCGGCGGCGGCGCTGCTGCAGCTCGCGACGTACGCGCGGCGCCTGGCCGCGGTGCAGGGGGCGGCGCCGCGGATCGCCGTGGTGACCGGCGACGGGCAGGAGCGCCCCTGGCGTCTTGAGGACGTCGAGGCGTACGCGGAGCGGGCCGCGGATCGCCTCCGGGAGTTCCTGGCGGACAACGGGTTCGAGACGGCCGGGCCCGGAGGTGACGCGCCGGTGCTGCCGTTCGCGGTGCCGGGCGGTGACCCGCCGGAGGCGATCCCCGTGGCGCACTGCACCGGCTGCCGGTGGCGCCCCGAGTGCGACGCGCACTGGCTGCGCGCCGACGACCTGTCGCTGGTGGCCGGCCTGTCGAATGGTCAGCGAGCGGTATTGCAGGGCAGCGGCATCCGTACCGTCTCTGCCCTCGCGCGGGCGGACGATGCCACCGTTGCCGGGATCGGCGCGTCGACTCTCACGCGGCTGCGGCAGCAGGCCCGGCTCCAGGTGGCCGAGCGCGAGGGGGGCGGCGCCCGGTACGAACTGCTGGAGCAGTGCCCCGGACAGGGGCTGGCCCGGCTGCCCGCACCGGATCCGGGAGACCTCTACCTGGACTTCGAGGGGGATCCGTTCGCGGGCGACGGGCGCGGCAGGGAATACCTGGCCGGGCTCCTCGACCGTGCCGGGACGTTCACTCCCCTGTGGGCGCACGACGACCCCCAGGAGGCGGCGATGGTCGCCGACCTGCTCGCGCGCTTGGTCGCGCGGTGGCGGGAGCACCCGGGGATGCACGTCTACCACTACGCGGCCTACGAGGTGAACGCCCTCAAGCGCCTCACCGGCCTCTACGGGGTGGGGGAGTCCGACCTCGACGCGCTGTTGCGGGGCGGGCGGTTCGTCGACCTGTATCAGGTGGTGCGCCAGGGGTTGGTGATCGGCAAGGGCTCGTACTCGCTCAAGCAGATGGAGGACTTCTACTGGGGGCACGTGCGGTTCGCGGAGGGTGATCAGGTCGGCGACGCGCTGAGCTCGGTGGTGGAGTACGAGCGGTACCTCCTCGACGCCGACCCCGCGATCCTGCAGCGGATCGCCGACTACAACCGCGACGACGTACGGTCCACCCTGGCGCTGCACGACTGGCTGGAGGAGCGACGCGACGATCTGGACGCCGCGACGCGGGCCGCGGGCGGGCCCGGCGTGGAGCGGCCGGGCGACGTGGCGGAGCCCGAGGCCGCCGAGCCGGAGGGTGCCGCCGAGGAGCGGCTGCTCGCCGAGGAACTGCAGCGCGCGGACCTGCCGCTGGCCGCAGGTCTGGTGGGCTGGCACCGGCGCGAGGACCGCCCCGAGTGGTGGGACTACTTCCGCAGGGCGGAGATGTCGGACGACGAGCTGGTCGACGACGTGACGGCGATCGGCCGCCTCGGGCCGCCGACCGCCGCGGGCGTCAAGGGCTCACCGGGGAAGCCCACGTCGCGGTTCTGGCGGTACGAGTTCCCCGCGCAGGCGTGCAAGGTCGAGGTGGGCAAGCCCCTCCACTGCGTCGATGAGCGCGAGCGCTGCGGGACGGTGGTCGAGTACGACAACGGGCTGGGCGTCGAGGAGTTCGGCGAGCTTCTCGAGGGCGGGCTTTTCGAAAGCGGGGCTTTCGAGGAGGACGTTCTGGGCGGCGACGCTGTCGAGGGCGAGGTTCTCGGCGGCGACGGGGGCGACGACGCGGTCCGGGGCGTCGGGTGGGTCGTGCTGTCGCGGGCCGCGCGGACCGAGCCGGCCACGCCTCGCGGGTTGGGCCCCGAGGGCCCGATCAACACCCAGATCGTCCGGGAGTCCATCGCGCGGCAGGCCCGTGCGCATCTGGGTGGAGGGCGGCCGCTCGGGATCGCGCTCATGGATCGGGTCGTCCCGGCGGATCTGCCCCGCCGGCCGGGGGAGTCCGCAACGGACGCGGTGGTCCGGGTAGGTCTGGCGCTGGACGGGCAGGTGCTGGCGGTGCAGGGGCCGCCGGGGGCCGGCAAGACGTACGCGGCCTCTCACCTGATCCGCGCCCTCCTCGATGCGGGGCGCTCCGTCGGGGTGGCGGCCCAGTCGCACGCGGTGATCCGCAACCTCCTCGACGCGGTGGATCGCCCGGCCCTGCACAAGGTGTCGGTGCTCTCGTCACCGCCTGCGTCGTCGGTGGCCCCTGCGCCCGTACCCTCGTCGTCGGAGCCTTCGGTGACGGGGGACCCACCCGCGGGAGTGCGGGAGGAGACCTCCCCGCAGGTCGTGGAGGCCGCCCTCCTTGACGGATCGGCGCGCCTCGTCGGCGGGACCGCGTGGCTGTGGGCCCGGGAGGCGCTGGCGGACAGCGTCGACGTGCTGGTCGTGGACGAGGCGGGGCAGTATTCGCTGGCCAACGCGATGGCGGTCGCGGGGGCGGCGCGATCCCTCGTCCTGCTCGGGGACCCGCAGCAGCTCACCCAGCCGACGAAGGCCCAGCACCCGGACGGGGCGGGCGAGTCGGCGCTGGGACACCTCATTGGGGACACCGACGTCATCGCCGCGGATCGCGGGCTGTTCCTGGACGTGACGTACAGGATGCACCCGGACGTCACGGCGTTCGTGTCGCGGATCAGCTATGACGGGCGGCTGGCCAGCGCGCCCGACATGGAGCGACAGCGGGTGGCGGTGCCGGCCGGCGAGGTCGGGGGACCGACGTGGCCGTCGAGCGGGCTGGCCTGGGTGCCGGTCGCCCACGAGGGGATGTCTCAGGACAACCCCCTCGAGGCCGCGGTGGTGGCCGAGGTCATCGCGCGGCTGCTGGCGGGGACGTGGATGGACGCGGCAGGCGCGAAGCGACCGTTGTCGGCGGCGGACATCCTCGTGGTCGCCCCGTTCAACGCGCACGTCGCGCGGGTGCGGGCGGCCGTCCCGGCGGGCCTCCGTGTCGGGACGGTGGACAAGTTCCAGGGCCAGGAGGCGCCGGTCGTGATCTACACGACCGCGTCGTCCAGCGCGGCCGACGCGCCCCGCGGGCTCGGGTTCCTCTACGACGTGCACCGGCTCAACGTGGCGGTCTCCCGGGCGCGGGCGCTGGCGATCTGGGTGGGCAGCCCGGCGCTGCTGGACGCACCGGCGTCCACCGCCGAGCAGGTGCGCCAGGTCAACGCGTGGTGCGCCTTCGCCCGGGCCGCGGCGTTGATCCACCCCTAGACCTGCCGCGTGCACTCAGCGGTTCTCGCCTCAACGGGTGACGACCCCAGCGGTTCTCGACTTCAGCTGCTCTCGACTTCAGCTGCTCGACTTCAGCCGTTCTCGACCAGGACGGGGCGCACGGTGAGGACGTCGAGGGGCCCGAAGCTCGCGGAGCGGGTGGTGCTGCCGGTCAAGGGCGTCCAGGGGCCGTCTGCGACGCGATAGTCGGCGGCGTAGGTGGTGGTTGCCGACGGGGTGACCTGTCCCGCTGTGCGGTACGTGTGCGTGACGTCGCCAGTCGGGTACGGGCCGCCGGGGCTGGTGGTGGGGCCGTGGCGGGTGCCGTCGCCGAAGTCGTAGGTGTGGCTGGCGCGGATCCGCAGCTGGACCGGGGTGCCGAGCAGGGTGAGGCTCCGGGTCTGGCCGGGGCCGTAGCTGTCGGTGGCCTCGGGGAACGTGAGCTGGAAGTAGGTCGGCAGGTCGACCAGCGTGGCACCGCCGGGGGGTTGGCTTGTCGCGCGCGGGGTGGCCAGCGGCGTGCGGGAGAACTCCCTCTCGATGGCGGCGAGCAGATCCTCCTGGCCGGGTCCGGGGGAGGTCGCGGTGCGGCAGGTGTCTCCGATTTCCTCCCAGGTTTCGGTGGCCCCGGGCGACGCGTCCCGGCGGAACACGCGCACCAGGACCCCTGATTGCCCGTTACCGGAGCAGGGCACGTTCGCGGCCCGACAGTTCTCGTCGAAGTCCCGGTCCACGCTGTTGAGGCCGCACAAGTTGGCTTGGCGGTATTCGAACGGGGACGGATTCGCAGCGTCGACAGCCGGGGCGCCTTCCGCGACTGGCGGCCGCGACGTCGGTGACTTTCGGACGGTCTTCATGTCTGCGCCCTTCTCTGAAACGTAGCCCTGAAAGCCCTGCCTCGACGCAGGAGGCGTTGGGTCGGGGTGCGCAGTGCCGAGTGTTGAGAGCGTCCCACCGAGTAGAGCGGCAACAAGACCGATTCCGTGCATGGCAGTCAGGTGGGCGTGGACGCTAGATACTGCTCGACGCTGCGGATCATCCAACGGTCCGAGTGCCACACCACGTCGAAGACCGCGTAGATGGGGGCGTCTGAGGGAAAACTCGTTCGAGTCGACCGATCGCTCTTGATCAAACTCCTGGGGAGACCCGAAGTGATGCATGAAACAGCTGCGGTTGTCGGTGACTCGGGATCAACCAGCACAGCTCGGATACCTCGCACTTGGCTCACCGGGCCCGAGAACCTCAGCCCATTCGTCATGTTCTCGTCGATGTGGCTTTGGATTGCCGTGCAGGCCTCTACGTCGGGCAGGCACAGCTCGGATAACCCGTTCGGCTGCGGGTTTTGTGCGAGAGCGTTCATGACGTCGAAGTAATAGCGGACGACAGCTTCGGCCCCCTGCGCAGTTCGTTCCTTGGCGGCCGGGGGCAGCTGGGCCAGGACGTCCACGGGGCTGGGTGTCCACGTGGCGGTGGGCACGTCGGCGGTGACCGCCGCGTGGTCCGGCGCGCTCGTCGGCCCCGGCGTGGGGTCGCCGCCGCAGGCGGCCAGCGCGGGAAGAAGCATGAGGACCCCGAGCGTGATGACGGCCCGGGGACGGTGGGTCCGAGGGGTCATGCCGGGCAGCGTAGGGGGTCGTTTCGGGTTGGAGGAGGGCAAAGCGGCGACCTGTGGATAGACGCTCGCCGGCGCATTCCGTACGAGGTTCTGAGATTGGTTCCGGTCCATCCGAACTCGAGGCGGGGCCGACCTCCGGGCTCCCGTGAGCGTGACCGACATCGCCGCGCCGGCCACCACATCCTGAGACGGGCGTGCCCGCGCGCGAGGCGGCGCGGCTATCCTCACCGCAGGTCAAGAGCGTCGGCGTACCGCCCTGACCAGCAGCGTAAGGAGCGCGTGATGAGCAGCGAGTGGGCGTTCGAGACGAAGCAGGTCCATGCGGGGCAGCCCGTGGACAGCCAGACCGGGGCGCGGGCCCTGCCGATCTACCAGACCACGTCGTTCGTCTTCCCCGACACGGACGCCGCCGCGGCGCGCTTCGGTCTGGCTGAGCTCGCGCCGATCTACACCCGCCTGGGCAACCCCACCGAGGAGGCCGTGGGTGCGCGGGTCGCGGCCCTGGAAGGCGGGGTCGGGGGGCTGCTGCTGTCGTCCGGGCAGGCGGCCACGACGTACGCGATCCTCAACGTCTGCGAGGCGGGGGACCACCTCGTGTCGTCGGCGGCGCTCTACGGCGGCACGTTCAACCTGCTGAAGCACACCTTGGCCAGGCTCGGGATCGAGACGACGTTCGTCGCGCCGGGTGACCTCGATGCGTGGCGGGACGCGATCCGGCCCAACACCAAGCTCCTCTTCGGCGAGACCATCTCGAACCCGGACCAGCAGATCCTCGACATCGAGGGTGTCGCGGCGATCGCCCATGAGAACGGCGTGCCGCTGTTCGTCGACAACACCGTGGCGACTCCGTACTTGCTGCGCCCGATCGAGCACGGCGCGGACGTCGTGTTGCACTCAGCGACCAAGTACCTCGGCGGCCACGGCACGTCTATCGGCGGCGTCATCGTGGATGCTGGCACCTTCGACTATGCGCAGGACCCGGAGCGGTTCCCGCAGTTCAACACCCCGTCGGAGAGCTACCACGGCCTCGTGTTCGCGCGCGACCTCGGCGTGGGCAGCGCGTTTGGGGCCAACCTGTCGTTCATCCTCAAGGCGCGCGTGGAGTTGCTGCGCGACATGGGGTCGGCGATCTCGCCGTTCAACGCCTTCCTCATCCAGCTGGGGATCGAAACCCTGTCGCTGAGGATGGAGCGGCACATGCAGAACGCGTGGAAGGTGGCGGAGTACCTCGACGGGCACCCCCAGGTGAAGGAGCTGTTCTTCGCGTCCATGAGCACTGGGCGCAACCGAGAGCTGGCCGACAAGTACACGCCGATGGGCTCGGGCGCGGTGATCTCCTTCGAGATCGACGGCGGCCTGGAGGCGGGCAAGAAGTTCGTCGACGGGCTGGAGCTGCACTCCCTCGTGGCCAACATCGGCGACGTGCGCTCCCTGGTGATCCACCCGGCGTCAACTACCCACAGCCAGGGCAGCGACGAGGACCGACTCGCGGCGGGCGTCACACCTGGCCTGGTGCGACTCGCCGCGGGCATCGAGCACATCGACGACATCATCGCTGACCTCGAGCGCGGGTTCGCTGCCGCGAAGTCCTGAGCCGCCGCTCGTGCAGGGTCGTTGGCAGGTCGCCCGGGCCCGACCAGGTGACGCCGAGACGGTGGGGCGCCTGTTGGCCGACTTCAACGCCGAGTTCGACTCCCCGTCACCGGGGGTGGGTGAGCTCGCGGCCCGGTTTGGGGCTCTGCTTCGCCGAGCGGACGTGCTCGTGCTGCTCGCGCGCGAGGCGGCCGGGACCAGGTCGGCCGTAGGCTTCGCGTTCGCGACGCTGCGCCCCACCCCGTACTGGGACGGTCCCCTCGCGCAGTTGGAGGAGTTGTACGTCGCGCCGGGGCGCCGCGATCACGGGATCGGCACCGCTCTGCTGCTCCAAACCGTGGAAGGCGTGCGTCGACGGGGCGCGCAGGAGCTGCACATCAACGTGGACGAGGTCGACGCCGACGCGCGCCGCTTCTACGAACGGCACGGATTCACCAACATCACCCCGGGCGAGGACTCCCGGATGCTCTGCTACCTGCGCGAACTCTGAGCTCGTCCCGGCGGCAACGTCCGTCGGTCCCAGGACCGCGGTCTCGTGATCGCGCCGCGCGGACTCGTGATGGCGCCGTGAACCTGTGGACGACGGTCGGCGTGTCGGTGGGTGCTGCCAGGGTGGGGTGATGGCGAGTCTGGCGGTTGAGAGGCGCGGAGGGCAGCATGGTGGGTATGTCGTCGTCGGTGTTGCGGGG
>JBDIAS010000143.1:0-8536 GCA_039812465.1 Austwickia sp.
GATCGCGGCCGTGCCGCACGTGGCAACCATCCGGGGGTCGCTTCGCTCCCCGCTCCCGCCAGACCCATCCACGCTCCGCGATGTCGCGCTCGCTCGTCGACCGGCAGGCTCGCGTACGCTCGTACCGGATCGGCCACCGCGAGGAGGGGGGTGCTGTCTCATGATGCGCGTCCGTGACGCTCTCCTGCGGCTGGAAGACGCCGTCGCACGTGGGGAACTGGCCGAAACGTGTCGCGACTTCGACGTGGAGATCGTGACCCTCTTTGGAAGCGCGGCCACCGGGCCGAAGGGCATCGAGCCCCGAGACATTGACCTTGCCGTGGGGTTCGCCCCGGGGGTTCAGCGGGACTTCTTGGGGGTCGTCAACGCGCTCGGCGCGCTGGTGCCAGGCGACCACGTGGACGTCATGGACCTGGACCGGGCCGGTCCAGTGGCGCAGAAGGCCGCGATGCTCGGGTCGCGGGTGCTGTACGCGGCGCACCCCTCCGCAGCGACGGAACGGGAGATCAGGGCGTACATGGCCTACGAGGACACTCGCCGCCTGCGCGAGATGCAGACCGAGATGCTGCGGACGGGTCGGTGAGGTCGACGTGAGCGAGGTCGATGCCGACAGCGTGCGAGCACGCCTGTTGGCCATGCGTGAACTGCTTGATCACCTCGCCTCCCTCGGCACCGTGACAGCGGGCCGACTGGGGACGGATTTTGGTCTCCGACTCCAGGTGGAGCGGGTCCTTTCGCAGGTGATCACGCTCGCCACGGAGATCAACATGCATGTGACGGCGCGCGTGCTCGGTCGAGCTCCCGCTGGCCTGCGCGAGGGCTTCGAGACGATGGCGACCGCTGGTTGGCTGACCGATGACCTGGCACGACAACTCCAAGGGTCGACGGGACTGCGCAATGTGTTGGTGCACGAGTACGTCCGCGTGGACCTGGAGATCGTCGCTGAGTCAGTTCCTCTCGTGCTGGAGGGCTACGGCACCTACATCCGTGAGGTCGCTTCACGCCTGTGAGCCCCCGACCCGGCGTGGCGGGAACGGTACGCGTCCGCCCTGGTGGGTGGGGTCGTTTTCCGCCCGTGGGCGGGGAACGGCCGGTCAGGCTGACGCGTGGTCGGTGCGGCGCAGCCAGCGCAGCACCATGATCGGCAGGATCGCGGGGAGCAGCAGGTAACCGACGCCGTAATAGGACCACACCGTCGAGTCGGGGAACAGGTCGGGGCGCGCCAGGCTCAGGGTGCCCACCAGGAGGACCCCCGCCAGCTCGATCAGGCACAGCACGCGCATCGCCGGACGGGAGCCGGGGTGCCCCCAGCGCAGCAGCAGCGCGAAGCCGATGAGGTAGACGCAGGCGGCGAGCGAGGAGAGCGCGTACGCGAACGGCGCGTGCTCGGCCTTCGTGATCCACTGCACCACGCTGCGGGACGTCGCGCCGACCGCGAACACCCCGTAGAGGAACGTGAACAGCGTGCCGGGCCCCGGCGCCTTCACCATGCCACGCGACAGCTCAGACATTGAGGTGCCCGAAGTCGAGGCCGAGGGTCTGGACCTGACGGACGATCATCACGGCGGTGATCAGGACCGCGACCCCCAGGATGGCCAGCCCTGCGCGGTCGATCTTCTTGTACGTGAGCGCGAACCCCGCCGGCGTGATGAGCGGCACGGTCAGCAGGTAACCGATGTGGGTGGCCAGCTCGGGGGACTCCCACCCGCTGATCAGTCCCGCGACGCCTGCGACGACGCTCACCATGCTCGCCGCCTGGGCGATGCCCACCAGGGCCAGCGACGCCTTCCGCGGGAGCCGCCCGATCGCCGCGGCGATCAGCAGGACCACGCCGACGCCCGTGGTCACCCACAGGCAGGCGACGATCACGGTGAGCACGGGCCCTCCCCCTGCGGTGGTGTGGACGGGGTGCGCGCCAGCTCCACCGGCCGAGGATCGGTCGGGTCGGAGGGGCGGGAGCGCCCCCATCGTACGGTGACCCGGCGGGCGTCTTCGGCGTGGGCGGCGGGACGTGGCGGGCGTCACCCGGTTTCGCCCGAGGTGGCGGGGCGCGGGCGGGCTATCCTCGCGCCAGGTCGAGCGCGCGGCCTGACGCCGGAGTGCCCGCGACTCACCGTACGGATTGCGGGCGCAGCGCCTAACGTACGAGGTGGAGCGGCGCCGCCGCACACGCCGCGAGCCGCTCGACGCGAACGCACCACGCCGGGAGATGACCCGGCCGCCAACGGAGGTGGACATGTCCCGACTGCAGCGCACCGAAGGACTCACGGAAGAGCAGGCCGAGCTGATCGCGTTGGTCCGCGAGTTCGTCGAGGACCAGATCATCCCCGTGGCCAACGAGTTGGAGCACAAGGACGAATACCCGCAGGCCATCGTCGACCAGATGAAGGAGATGGGGATCTTCGGGCTGATGATCCCCGAGGAGTACGGGGGTCTCGGCGAGTCGCTGCTGACCTACGCGCTGACGGTTGAGGAGATCGCCCGCGGCTGGATGAGCGTGTCCGGCATCATCAACACGCACTTCATCGTGGCGTACATGTTGCTGCAGCACGGGACCGAGGACCAGAAGCAGCGGTACCTGCCGAAGATGGCGACCGGCGAGGTCCGCGGCTCGTTCTCGATGTCCGAGCCGGGCTGCGGCTCCGACGTGGCGGGCATCAAGTCCAAGGCGGTCAACACGGGTGGCGACGCCTGGACGGTCAACGCCCAGAAGATGTGGTTGACCAACGGTGGCAGCTCGAACCTGACCGCGGTGCTGGTCAAGACCGACACCGGCGCGGACAGCGTCTACAAGAACATGTCGACGTTCCTGGTGGAGAAGGAGCCGGGCTTCGGCAACACCGCGCCGGGCGTGACCGTACCGGGCAAGATCGAAAAGATGGGCTACAAGGGCGTCGACACCACCGAGCTCATCCTGGAGAACTACCAGACCACGTCCGCGCAGATCCTGGGCGGCGAGCCCGGCAAGGGCTTCTACCAGATGATGGACGGCGTCGAGGTCGGCCGCGTCAACGTGGCCGCGCGGGCGTGCGGCGTGGCGCGTCGGGCGTTCGAGCTGGGCATCGCGTACGCGCAGCAGCGGGAGACGTTCGGCAAGAAGCTGATCGATCACCAAGCGATCCTGTTCCGGATCGGCGACATGGCGTCCAAGGTGGAGGCGGCGCACGCGATGATGGTGATGGCCGCGAAGCTGAAGGACTCCGGCAAGCGCAACGACGTCGAGGCGGGGATGGCCAAGTACCTGGCCGCGGAGTACTGCGCCGACGTCGTGGAGCAAAGCTTCCGGATCCACGGCGGCTACGGCTACTCCAAGGAGTACGAGATCGAGCGTCTCTACCGCGAGGCCCCCATGCTGCTGATCGGCGAGGGGACCGCCGAGATCCAGAAGATGATCATCGGCCGGTCGCTGCTGAAGGACTACAAGCTGCGCGGTTGAGGAGTGGCGGCGGGCAGGCCCAGCGGAGCCTGGGCCAGCCCGCGGCGGAGCGTGAGGACCTGAGCAGAAGACACCGTCTCGGCAGGCGGAACGGGCGGAGGGTGTGAGACGTTGCTGGTCTGAGAGTTCTCACGCGCGTGGCCTGTCCGCGCGCATGTGTCAGGAGGCTTCATGACCCAGGCACCGGGTGCCCTGATTCCGACCAGCAAGCTGCAGTTGAAGCAACCGATGAGCCTGGCGGTGTTTGACGAGTACGAGCACGCGCAGAAGGCGGTCGACTACCTGTCCGATCACGAGTTCCCGGTGCAGAACGTGATGATCGTCGGCACGGACCTGCGTCAGGTGGAGCGGGTCACGGGGCGGTTGACGAGCGGCCGCGTGATCGCGTCGGGGGCGGCGTCGGGCGCCTGGATGGGGCTGTTCTTCGGCTCGCTGATGTGGTTGTTCGTGCAAGGCATCGGGGTGGCGATGTTCTTGTCCGCGGTGCTGGCGGGCGCGGTGTTCGGGTTGGTCTGGGCGTGGCTGTTCTACCGGATGGCGGGAGGCTCGCGGGACTTCACGTCGGTGACGCAGGTGGTGGCAACGCGGTACGAACTGCTGGTCGAGGCGCACCTGGGCGGGAACGCTCGGCGGCTGCTGGAGGACATGCGTCGGGAAGGGCAAGGCGTCCCGGTCAGCATGTCCGCGCCAGGGGCGCCGCACGGGCAGCCGTCCTGGGGCCCGCCGCAAGGTCCTGCGCAGTCGGCGCCCGGAACGCAGGGCTGGTCTGCGCCGCCGACCGGGCCCGAGGCGCCGTCGCAGGCCGCGGCTCCGCAGTACCGCACGTACGGGGAGGCGCTGGACGCCGAGCGGGCCGCCCAGGAGTCGGGGAGCCCGTCGGACACACCGGCCGGCGACGCCCCGCGGGGGGAGTCGGCGGGTGCCCCGGGCGACGGGGTCGCGGCCGAGGACGCGCACGACACCCGCTAGCGCGCACGCGATGGCGAGGCGTGACTCGCAGTGGGTGAGCCGGGACGTGCTCGTCGGCGGGTGAGCCGGGACGTGCTCAGCAGGGGTCAGCCGGGAAGCAATCGGCAGGGAACGGGGGACCTCGCGCTGTCAGGGACTGACGATGTCAGGAGCTGGCAACCTGAGAGGGGGGCCAGGCCCTCTTTAAGGGTGAGGAGGTGCCATGTCGGCCGATCCACCCGGTTTCGCGGAGTTCGTGCTCGCGCGCTCGTCGGCGCTACTGCGGACCGCGTACTTGCTGACCGGCGACGAGGCGCTCGCTCACGACCTGCTGCAGGAGACCCTCGTGCGGGTGTGGCCGAAGTGGGCGGGCATTGCGTCGGGCGCCGGCGAGGCGTACGCGCGCACGACGATGGTGCGGCTGCAAGGCTCCGCGCTGCGGAGACGTTGGCGCGGTGAGGTGCCCACGTCGCGCCTCCCCGAGACTTCTCACGAGCGGGTCGGCGCCAGTGCCGCGATCGGACCCGACGGCGTGCCGGTGGGTGGGCTGGACCGTGAGCTGTCGCGGGCGCTGCTCGCGCTGCCGGTCGCGCAGCGTCAGGTGGTGGTGCTGCGCTACGCGGAGGACCTGTCGGTCGACCAGGTGGCCGACCTGCTCGGGTGCAGCGCAGGGACAGTGAAGAGCCAAGCCAGCAAGGGGTTGTCCCGGCTACGGGCGGCTCTGGGGCAGCCGGTCGCGACAGGAGGTCGGCCATGAGCGGCGAGGAAGGACGGGTGCGATCAGACCCGGTGGTCGGGCGGCTGGGGAGCGCGGTCGGACCCGCGGCGGACCCGCACGGGGTCCTCGGGGGCGTACGGGACGCCGTGGGTCGCAGGCGACGGCGACGCCAGGGCATCGTCGCCGTCCTGGGCACGCTCGGCGTCGTGGCCACTCTTGGCGGCGGTCTCGCGCTGACCGGGGACCGCGTCCCGGTGGTCTCGGGTACCCCGGCCCCGGGTCTGGATACTCAGAGCTCTGCGCCGGGTCCGGCCGCCTGCCCGGAGCGTCTTGGCCCAAGGCCGGTGGGCCGGCTGTGGGTTCCGGAGGGGCCGACGGTGCTCGAGGTCTCGGAGCGACTCGCTCCCGCCGAGGCCCCGGCGGCCGTCCTCATCTGCCGGTACGGAACCGACGAAGGCGCGGATGCCACCGACGTCCCCCCGGAGGCCATCGCCACCGTCCGACCACCCGATCCGGCTCCGCGGCGCTGGGATACGGACGCGCTGCACAGTCAGGGCCTCCTGAGGTCGGGTCACGATCGCTTGGCAGCGGACCTGTCCCTTCTGCCGCGGGCGCCGGGCCCGCAGACCTGCCCGGCGATGGCCGCGCCGGTCACCACCTACCTGATACGGCTGGAGTACGCCGACGGCGCGGGGGAGTGGGTCGCGACGAGTGACCACATCTGCATGGATGCGACGACCAATGGGTCGTTCGCGACGTTCATCTCCGTGGCGGAGCGGGCGAAGACGGCGCTGGATACGGGCGCGTGGGCCGCGCCTGACGAGCCGACGTCTCCCTACGCCTGCCGCGTGCCGGGTTGGTTCCCCGGACGGGCCGGAGACGACGTCCTCGTGCCGTCCGGAGCGCGCGAGGTCACCATCTGCGGGGAGGGAGCGAGTGGCGAGTATCCGCGCGCGCGACTCGACGCGAACGCCGCGAGGGGGGTGCTCGACGCGCTGCGGTCGCGTCCGGTCGAAGACGTGACTGACGGGGTGGCCTGTCCGGGACCGATGAAGCCGGCGTACGTGCTCTACGTGACGTACGAACGTGGTCCCGGCGTCGCCGTGAGGGTCCACCCGGGTTGTTCTCCCGAGGTCTTGTCCGGCTTCACGCGCATGATGCCTGACCCGGACGGGGCGGTGTACGCGGCCGTCGAGCGCGCCCTCGAGGAGGCCGCGCGCACCAGAAGCGGCTGAAGGGCCACCCCCGCAGGGCCGGTCCGCCCGCGGCGCAGGGACCCTCAGGACCGCAAGTGGTCGCGGACCCGGGCCAGCATGGCCAGGGCGTCCTCGGCCGCCTGGGCGGCCAGGATCGGGTTGTCCGCGAACGTCGCGAACCCACAGTCCGTGTTGATCAGCACCCGCTCCCGTCCGAACGTGGAGATCGCCCGCTCCGCGCGGGCTAGCACCGCCTCGAAGGTCTCGGACGACGGGTTCTTCTGGTTGAAGACGCCGACGCCGAGCCGCTGGTCGTCGCGCACCCCGGCCAGCGCGTCCAGCTCGCCGGCCCGAGGGGTGCACAGCTCCAGCATCAGCGTGTGGACGTTGAGCGAGGCGAGCAGCGGCGTCAGGGGACGGTAGTCCCCGGACAGCGCCTTGCTCTCGTCGGGGGTCCAGTTGCCGCGGCATACGTGCACGGCCAGCCGGTCGGCGGGCAGTCCTGCGGTCACCTCTTGCAGCAGGTCCTGGGCGAACGCCAGCTCCTCCTCCGTACCGCGTCGTTCCCCGAGCGCGCCGCACATGAAGGTGCGCCCGCCCGCGCCGACCTCCCCGTACAGCACTTCCGTCAGCACCGGCTCGTCGAGCTGCACGAGGGCGACACCGGCCGCGAGCAGGTGGTGGATCTCCTCGCGGAGGATGCGTACGACGTCGCGGGCGAGATCTTCGCGCGTGTCGTAGGCCCGGTCGGAGACGCATTCCATCCACATCGTGCGGGTCAGCAGGTACGGGCCGGGCAGGTCCACCTTCACCGCCCGGTCCGTCAGGGTCATCGCGAACCGCGCCTCGTGCTCGGCGAGCGGCGTCGAACGGCCGAGCGGTCCGAAGACGGCGGGGTGCCGGATCTCCCCGGCGGGCACGTCGAGGGAGCGCAGCTCGCGCTCGAACTCGATCGGGTCATCGACGTAGGGGAGCAGGTCGGTGATCGGGATGAGCTGACAGTTGTCCAGCAGCCCGCCGACGAAGCTCGAGTAGTTGTCCCGGCGCATCTCCCCGTCCGAGACGACGTCGGTGCCCGCGCGCACCTGCGCGGCGACCGCCAGCCGGACCGCGTCGTCGGCGGTCGCCTGGAAGTCCGCGTCGCTCAGGCGGCCTTCCAGGTGTTGGTGCAGCGCCTGCAGCAGCCACGGCGGACGCGGCCAGCTGCCGAGGTTGACGACGGACAGCGGCTCGATGGTCGGCGCTGGGGCGGGGTCGGGCAGGTGCGTCGGGATGACCGGCTGCACGACCTCCTGAACGATCGCCATCTGAGGCTTCTTGCGCTGCTTCTTACCGGCCGCCGACGCTGCCTTGGGCGCCGGGGTAGGGCTGGTCGTGACGGCCGCGTCCGAGACACCGGAGCCGGGCGCGCCCGCCGCCGCCGGGGTCGGGGCTGTCCCGGCGGAAGCCGCGGGCGGCGCGAACGGCCCCTTGCTGACCAGGAAGCGCCACTGGGGCACCTCCCGGTCCCCATCGCGGAACCGCGCGTGCTGGACGTTGACTAGCTCGTTACCCGTGAGACGGCACCACGCGGGCAGATCCACCTCGACCGTCGAATCGACCGAGCAGATCTCGAGCAGCCGGCCCGGATCGAGCGGGTCGATGTGCTTGCGGATCAGGAGCAGCAGCCCGTTGCCGCAGTCGAGATCGCCGCCGTCGAAGCTCGCGTCGGGTGGGTAGGGGTGCGCGCCCACGCCCGCGGGAGCAGGGGCGGCGTCGGTGGTCTCGCTCATGTCGGCCTCGTCGTGTCCTTCGCTCGATCCGGCTGCCGGGTGCTCGGGGAGATCAGTACGTGACGTGCGGCGTGCCGCTCGCCAGGAGCTCGACGAGCTTGGCGCCGCCGACGAGGGTCGTGCCCTCGATCAGCTCGGCCTCGTCGTAGCCGCGCTTCTTGAAACACGGGGAGCAGACCCAGATCGCCCCACCGGCCGCGACGTAATTGTCCATCAGCTCCTTGAGCGGGGCGAAGCCTTCCTCATGCATGTCATCCGCATAACCCGTGACGGCCAGGCGCGCGCCCTCGCTGGAGACGAAGACCACTGTGTCCTGGTCGGAACCGACGGCGGCGTTGGCGACGACGAAGCCCACCGTCGCCTTGTCAACGTTGTCCTTGGCGTGGGAAATCGAGACGCAGAACGAGCCCATGGCGGGTCAGCCTTCCTTCCGGCGGATCAGATAACGCGGGTGTTCGGCGTGCGC
>JBDIAS010000144.1:0-8506 GCA_039812465.1 Austwickia sp.
CGCAATGGCCTGCTCGGACGCGGTGGCACAGTCATTCTGTCACTGTAGCCAAGCGGTCGCGGGGTCGCCGGGAGCGCCGGGGCGCGCCTCCCCTGCCTTCCGTGCCCACGGATAGGCCGTCGTGCTCCCTCCCCTAGGCTGTGCGTCGTGTTCACCGCCCGCTCCGCTGCCCCGGACGGCCTGCTGGAGCAGGCTGTCCGTCACTTGGCCCCAACGCTCCCGCTGCTGCGTGAGCTGGGTGACCTCTTCGACGACGCCGGGCACGAGCTGGCGCTGGTCGGCGGGCCGGTGCGGGACGCCTTCCTCGGCCGTGGCTCCCTTGATCTCGACCTGACCACGTCGGCGCGCCCCGAGGAGATCGAGCGCATCACGGGTGAATGGGCAGATACCCAGTGGGACATCGGCCGTGCCTTCGGCACGATCGGACTGCGCAAGGGCGTCGAGCACATCGAGATCACCACGTATCGCGCCGACAGCTACGACCGTCAGACCCGGAAACCGACGGTGTCGTTCGGCGACAACCTGATCGAGGACCTACGGCGGCGCGATTTCACGGTGAACGCCATGGCCCTGCGGCTGCCGTCGCTGGAGTTCGTGGATCCCTACGGGGGCCTGGACGACCTCGCCGCCCGCCGCTTGGACACCCCGGGACCGGCCGGTGTCTCGCTCGCCGACGACCCGCTCCGGATGATGCGAGCCGCCCGGTTCGTGGCCCAGCTCGGTCTCGCGCCGACAGCCCCGGTCCTGGAGGCCATGACCGCGCTCGCGTCCACGCTCGACATCGTCTCCGCGGAACGCGTCCGCGACGAGTTCGTGAAGCTGATGCTCGCGGAGGACCCGATCGCGGGCCTGCGGGTGTTCGTCGACACGGGGCTGGCCGAGCACGTCCTGCCCGAGCTGCCCGGGATGCGGCTGGCCACCGATGAGCATCGTCGGCACAAGGACGTGTATGAGCACTCGCTCACCGTCCTGCAGCAGGCGATCGTTCTCGAATCGCCGCCCGGCGCGGACCCGGAGGCCGGGGCAGTCCCTGCTCCGGACCTCGTCCTGCGGCTCTCCGCGCTCCTGCACGACGTCGGGAAGCCGCCGACCCGGCGGTTCACGCCCGACGGCGGGGTCAGCTTCCATCACCACGAGCTGGTGGGGGCGACGATGACCAAGAAGCGGCTGCGCGCGTTGCGCTTCGACAAGGAGACGATCCGTGACGTCGCGCGGCTCGTCGAGCTGCACCTGCGGTTCCACGGATACGGCCGCGGCGAATGGACCGACTCCGCGGTGCGGCGCTACGTCACGGACGCCGGCCCGCTGCTCTCCCGTCTGCACCGGCTCACCCGAGCGGACTGCACCACGCGCAACCCGCGCAAGGCCCAGCGGCTGCAGAGGACCTACGACGAGCTGGAGGCGCGGATCGCCGAGCTGTCCGCGGCCGAGGAACTGGGCAAGGTGCGCCCGGAGCTCGACGGCCACGAGATCGGCGAGGCGCTCGGGATTCCTCCTGGACCGGTGCTCGGCCGCGCCTACCAGTTCCTCCTGTCCCTGCGACTCGACGGCGGACCGATCGGCAAGGAGGCGGCGCGCGAAGCGCTGCTGGCGTGGTGGGCCGAGCAGCCCGAATCCACCTGAGGATTCACCCGAGCGTTCGCGCGCTCACCCGTCCTGGGGCGGACGCCACGCCTGCATGAACTGGTTGCCTCGGAGTCCGGCCACCGCCAGGTAGAGCGGTCCCGCCTGGGCTCCGTCGATCTCCTCCCGAAGGATGTCGGCATGCCCGGCGTGGCGGGCCAGCTCCTCGATGAGGTGGGTGAGCTCCCAGCGCGCCTTCGCAGGCACGGACTCGTCCCGCCCGTACCACGGCGCGGGCGGCGCCATCACGTCGTGGCCGGGATCCAGCGTCTCGAGATGCTCCATCAAGGCCTTCCGGGTGAGGTCGAACTCGCGCAGGGCGCCCTCCAACGATTCGTCCTCGCGAAGGGCGAAGCTGTCCTGAAACTTGGCGGCCATCGCGGCCCATTGCTCCCTGGACGGTTTACCCTCGACGCGCGGCGACAGCGCGGGGACGTGTCCCGCGATCACGTGCGTCGCGTGCTTGATCAGGCCGCCGATGGACAGGGCGCTGCGGCAGGGTCGTTGACGAGCCTGCTCTTCCGTGAGGCCGTGCGCCGCGGTGCGCAGGGCGACCAGCTGGGCGTCGATGTAGCCGATGAGGGTCTCGTTCTCCGAGTGCACTCCTGGGTGAAACATGTGGGTGTCTCCTGGTGTTCGGGAGGTGAGCTGCGGTGGGTGCGCCCAGGTAGCTGGGGCGCGAGGGCATGGTGGCGGCACAGCGCGCGACCTCGCCAGCCTCCCAGCGAGGCGGCGAGCCTGCACCTTGGCGCGCGGGCACCCTTGTGCGCGGGCACCCTTGTGCGCGGGCACCCTTGCGCGCGGGACATCGGGGGTCCGACCCCGACGCCCCACCGGCTGCCGATCCAGGGTCGCCCCATCCGCCACGACGACTGTTTCGCAGGACGGGTAGGGCGCGGCGGCCTAACCTCGCGCGGCGTAGAGGTCCCGCAGGAGCGCGAGCTCCGCGCCGTGGTGGATGAGCTCGCGGTGGATGTGCAGCACGAGCTCCGCCATCGGGTGCTCGGCCCACGGGCCCTCGGAGGGTCCGCAGGGCGCCGCGAGGGCGGCCTCATCCAGCGAGCGGACGCCCGCCAGCCAGGCCTCATACAACTCGTCGAGCTGCGTCAGCGCGCCCGCGGCAGTGCCGGCGTAGTCCCACGTCATGTAGTCCGCCTCCGCCCCGCCGAAGTGCCCCGCGACCCGCGCGCCCAGGACTCCGACGATGACGTGGCCGAGCCGCCAGGCGATGGTGGTGACCGGCGCCGGAGACGGCTCGGGGTAGGCGAAGTCGATGGTGAAGGCACCGCGGCCTCCGCGCATGGTGACGGACGGCGGTGGTTCCTCCTCGCGGGGCCGCACGTTCCAGGCGCCCGGCGCGGGCTCCCAGAGGTATTCCTCGTCGGTGAGCCCGTCCAGGCGGGGCCTCACCTGCCCGCGCCAGTGCCAGTCGATCTGGTCGACCAGCAGGGTGATCCAGTCGAGTCGAACCCCTTCGTCGGCCGACGTCGTCGGGGTCGCGCCGGGGATGTGGGTGGTCGAGGTGTTCTCCGGTGATGTGTTCATGGGGCGACTCTCCACCCCGATCAGGACAGTTTCTGTCCTCTATCGGTGCCACGCTGAGGACGTGGCCGATACGACCCGGCGCGCGCTGCGCCTGCTGACCCTGTTGCAGTCCCGGCCGGTCTGGCGCGGCGAGGAACTCGCCGACCGCCTCGCGGTGACCACCCGGACCGTCCGGCGCGACGTCGAGCGGCTCCGCGAACTCGGATACCCGGTCCGGGCGGCCCAGGGAGTCGGCGGTGGCTATCAGTTGGGAGCGGGCGGCCGTCTGCCGCCCTTGCTGCTCGACGACGACGAGGCGGTGGCGGTCGTGGTCTGCCTTCGGCTGGCGGCGGGCGGGAGCGTCGCGGGCATCGGCGAGGCCGCCCTTCGCACCCTCGCCAAGCTCGACCAGGTGCTGCCCGGGCGACTCAGGGAGCAGGTCGGGGCTCTCGGCGAGGCGACCGTTGCGCTCCCCTCCCGCGCGGCCCCGGTGGACGCCGACGTGCTGGTGACGCTGGCGCAGGCCGTGCGGCGGTGCGTCCGCGTGCGCTGCGAGTATCGCGCCCGCGACGGGCGTCGATCGTCCCGCGATTTCGAGCCGTATCGCCTGGTCGCCACGGGACGGCGGTGGTATCTCCTCGCGTTCGATCTGGACCGACAGGAGTGGCGGACCTTCCGGCTCGACCGGATGGCGGAGGTCCGGGCCACGACGTTCACCTTCCGGCCGCGACCCGCGCCCGATGCCGCCTCGTACGTGCAGGAAGCGGTCTCCCACGCGGGATACCGCTATGTCGCCCGGGTGCGAATGACGGCCGACGCGACCGACCTTCGCCAGCGCATCCCGGATGCGGCCGGCGAGGTCCGGGAGCTGGGTGACGGGCGCTGCGAGGTGGTCTCCGGCGCCGACCGGCTGGAATCCCTGGCGTGGCACTTCGGGTGGCTGGCCGCCGATCTCGGGGTGGATCTCGAGGTCGTCGATCCCCCGGAACTGCGCGACGTCCTGAGATCGGTCGGCGAGCACCTCCTGGCCGGCGCCGGCGGCACCGGGGCCGGCCGTCGGGGGGCGGTGTCGGCAACCGGGGTCGAGTGAGGTTGACGCCTGACTAAACACAGGTTTAGTGTATTGAACGTGGGTTCAGTCCCTGCTCGCTCGCGCCGAGTCCCCGATGCGGATCTCACCGCGCTCGCGCGGATCCGGCTGGTCGCGATCGAACTCTTCGCGGCCCGCGGCTTCGCGCACACGACGGTGCGAGCGATCGCCGAGCGCGCGGGGGTGTCCGCAGCGCTGATCCTGCACCACTACGGCAGCAAGGACGGTCTGCGCGCCGCCTGCGACACGTATCTGCTCAACTTCCTCCGCGACGAGAAGACCAAGGCCTTCACGACCGGTGCCGCGCCCGCCGTGAAGACATACCTGCACGAACACCCCGAGGCTCGACCGCTTTTCGATTACATGGCCAGGGTGCTCGCCGAGGGCGGGCCGACGGCCGAGGCCATGTTCGACCGGATGGTGGCCGACGTGCGTGGCTACCTGGCGGCCGGCGAGTCGGCCGGCACGGTCCGACCGAGCGTCGACGAGGAGGCGCGGGCCGTCGTCCACTCCGCGATCGGCGTCGCCATGCTGCTGCTCGGCCCGCACGTGGCGCGCCATCTCGGCGGTGACCAAGTGCTCGACGACGCGGTGATCGAGCGGTACGCGGCGGTCACCTACGAGCTCTACGCCCACGGCATCCTCTCCGGCGCCCTGGCCGACCTCGCCGACGAACAGGTGAACCAGCTGCGCGCCACACATTCCGCCGAATCGGAGACATCATGACCAGCACCGCCACCACCGCTCCGGGCGAACGTACCTCCGCCGCGGACGCCGTGATCGAGATCGAGGGCCTCGTCAAGCGGTTCGGCACCACACTGGCGCTCGACGGGCTCAGCATGTCCGTGCCCCCCGGGCAGATCCACGGCTTCCTGGGCCCCAACGGCTCCGGCAAGTCCACCACCATCCGCGTGCTCCTCGGGCTCCTGCGCGTCGATGCGGGCCGGGTGCGGCTGCTCGGAGGCGACCCCTGGGCGAACGCTCCGGAGCTGCACGGCCGGCTCGCGTACGTCCCGGGCGACGTGAGCCTGTGGCCGAACCTCACCGGCGGGGAGGCCATCGACCTCCTCGGCCGGGCGCGCGGCGGGTTCGACCGCCGACGCCGCGACGACCTGATCGAACGGTTCGACCTCGACCCACGCAAGAAGGGTCGTTCCTATTCCAAGGGCAACCGGCAGAAGGTGGCCCTCGTCGCGGCGCTCGCCTCCGACGTCGAGCTGTTGCTCCTCGACGAGCCGACCTCGGGTCTGGACCCTCTGATGGAGCGGGTTTTCACCGACTACCTGCGCGCCGAGCGGGACAGCGGCCGCACGGTCCTCCTCAGCAGCCACATCCTTTCCGAGGTGGAGGCCCTCTGCGACCACGTCAGCATCATCCGCGCCGGGCGCATCGTCGAGAGCGGGACCCTGACACAGTTGCGGCACCTCACCCGGACCCAGGTGGCCGCCGATCTCGTCGGCCCGGCCCCGGCCGCCCTGTCCTCGATGTCGGGGGTCCACGACGTCCTGATCGAGGACCACGGAGGCGTTCACCGCCTCACCTGCCAGGCGGACGACGCGGCGCTCACGCCCCTCCTCGCCCAGCTGTCCGCTACCGGCATCCGCTCGCTGGTCGCCACCCCGCCGACGCTGGAGGAGCTGTTCCTGCGGCACTACGACGAGTGCACCGCCCCGGCCTCCACCGACGGACCGGAGGGTGATCCCCGATGACCGCTGTGGCCACGGCCGAGGTCGCCGGGCTTCCCGACGGACCGACCAACGGCGTCGCAGACCACGCCCCCGCCTCCCGGGGCACGTTCGTCGGCACCGGTACGGCGGCCAGGCTGGCGCTCCGGAGGTCGCGCTGGTTCTGGCTCGTCTGGATCCTGACGCTTTGGGCGATCATGCCGACCACGACCACCACCTACCATCGACTCGTCACCGACCCCGCCGAAAGCCAGGCCACCATGGCGGCCCTGGCGTCCAACCCGACGATGCGGGCGATGCTCGGGCCTCCCTACGACTTGATGAACGCCGGCGGTTTCGTCATGTGGCGGGTGGGGACCTTCGTCGCGGCGGCCGCCGCGATGATGGCGGCGCTCGGGGTCATCCGGGCGACACGCGCCGAGGAGGAAGAGGGGCGCACGGAGCTGCTGCGGTCATGCGTGGTCGGGAGGCACGCGCCCCTCGCGGGTGCGGTCGTGGTGGGTCTGGGGGCCTGCGCGGCGCTCGCCCTGCTGATCACGGTGTCGATGGCGGCCGTCGCGCCCCCGGTCGCCGGGGCCTTCGCCTCGGGGTTGGGGATCGGCCTCGTCGGGGCCGTCTGGGTCGGTGTGGCCGCGGTGACGGCCCAGGTCACCGCCTCGGCTCGCGCCGCCCGAGGGATGGCGCTCGGTATCCTCGGGGCCGCCTATGTGCTGCGCGCCGTCGCCGACGGGGTGCCGGAGACGTCCGCCCTCGCGTCGCTGCGCTGGTTCTCGCCGGTCGAATGGGCGGCGCTCGCACGCCCGTACGCCCAGGAACGCTGGTGGGTGCTCCTCCTGCCCGTGGCCCTCGCCGTCCTCCTGATCGTCGCGGCGTTCGCCCTCGAGAGCCGCCGCGACTACGGGGCCGGTCTGCGGGCCAGCCCGCCCGGGCTCGCCCGGGGCGCGCCATCGCTGAACTCCGCAGCGGCGCTCGCACTGCGGCTCGACCGCGGCAGCCTGGTCGGTTGGGCGATCGGCATGGTCCTTTTCGGGGTCGCGATCGGTTCGCTCGCGGGCACCGTCGACCAGATGCTCGTGGACAACCCGCAGATGGCGGACCTGTTCCGGCGGATGGGCGGCGGGGGCCAGCAGCTGCGGGAGGCGTTCTTCGTGGCGATGTTGGGCATCGTCGTCGTGGTGATCGCGGCGTACGGCGTCCAGCTCATGCTGCGGCTCCGCAAGGAGGAGGAGGCGGGCCACGCCGAACTCTTGCTCTCGACCGCGACGTCGCGCGTCCAGCTGGCGCTCGCCCACCTCGTGCCGGCTGTGGTCGGCTCGACCGCGCTGCTGGTGCTGACCGGCGCGGCGGTGGCGCTGCCTCAGGCGGTGTCGGACGGCTCGCCGCATGTGGTCGTGCAGATCGCCGGCGCGGCGCTCGCCCTCGCTCCCGGTGTGTGGCTGATCGTCGGGATCGCGACGGCGGTGCTCGGCTGGCTGCCGCACTGGAGCGCCCTGCCGTGGGCCGTGGTCGCGTGGTCGCTGTTCATGAGCTGGTTCGCCACCTTGCTCGACCTGCCCGAGCGGTTGGTCAAGCTGACTCCGTTCGGCCACCTCCCGCAGCTCCCGGTCCAGGAGATGGCGTGGACCCCGGTGCTGGTCGTGACCGCGCTGTCGGCGGCCGTCATCGCGCTCGGCCTGGCCGGCTTCCGGCGTCGCGACATCACCCCCTGACGCTCGCCGAGAGCGCGTCAGGCGATGAGGTCGGCGGGGGTGAGGTCGATGACGAAGGGCTCGCTGAGGTGCAGGGTCTCGTGGCCGGTGGCGTGCCCGGTGGGTCGGTATGCGCCGTCGGTGAGGGTCCAGGTGGTGATGGAGGGTTCGTCGGGGTCGACGACCCAGTAGTGGCGGGTGCCGGCGCGTTCCAGGCGGTCCTTCTTGACGTTGAGATCGAGCAGGCGAGTGGAGGGCGAGAGGATCTCGACGGCGAGCAGGGGTGCCACGGGCAGGTCGCGTTCGGTGTAGTCGGCGCGGGGGGCCACGACGATGTCGGGTTGGATCACCGTGTCGTCCTCCAGCGCCACGTCGACCGGCGCCATCAGGATTCGCCACGAGCGGGGAACCAGCGGGGCCAGGAGCACATAGAGACTGCCGAGGACGACCTGGTGGCGGATCCGCGGTGCGGGGCTCACGAACAGCTCACCGTCGAGGATCTCGTACCGGTTGCCGTCATCGGGCAGGCTGTCGAGCTCGGCGCGCGTCCAGCGCTTGGTGCTCGCCCGGGTCATACCCACCATCGTGCCTCCTCGCGCTGCGCGCCGACCAGGTCATGCCGTCCAGACTCGCGGTCCCGCGCACCGGTGCGCCCGCAATCCACAGGGGTGGCCTGCCACCCTCCGACGCGGGGTCGCCTGCTCGCCGACGACACCGCGAGAGGCCAGGCGCACCGGAAGGGCGGTCCCCCGCGGGGGGACCGCCCTTCCGGTGCGCGTGGAGCCGGCCTGGTCAGACCAGCACGTCGCCCTTGATGAACGCCTCGACCTGCTCACGGCCGAAGTCGTCGGGGCGCTGCTCCGGCGGGGACTTCATGAGGTAGGCGGCCGGCGAGA
>JBDIAS010000145.1:0-8483 GCA_039812465.1 Austwickia sp.
TTGACCCGGATCCGGCACGTAGACCTGCACATCGCAGGCTCGCGACGGTCCCGCAGGAAACTCGGCGCGCAGCACCGTTGACACGTGACTTTTTAGTCACCTATTGTCGTGGGTGTGCAAGACGATCTCGTGTTCCGGGCGCTGGCCGACCCCACCAGGCGGCAGCTCCTGGATGCGCTCTTCGAGAGGGATGGGCGCACCCTCGGCGACCTCGAAGCCGTCGTCGCCGAGCGAACCGAGATGACCCGGTTCGGCGTGTCCAAGCACCTGCGCCTGCTCGAGCAGGCCGGGCTCGTCGTCACCGAGAAGCGCGGCCGGGAGAAGCTGCACTACCTCAACCCGGTCCCCATCCGCTTGATCCACGACCGCTGGATCGACAAGTTCACCGAGACCCACGTCGTGGCACTCACCGACCTGAAACGACAGCTGGAGGAATCACCATGACCGACCACCAGAGCTCGACGAGCACCCCCGAGCGTTCCATGGCCGCTGACGCGGAGCGGCAGGCCCCGCAGATCCAGGTGTTCCGCGTCTACATCGAGTCCCCCGCGGACAAGGTGTGGGCCGCGATCACGTCACCCGAGTTCTCCACGAAGTACGGGTACGGCGGCGCGGTGGAGTACGACCTTCGCCCCGACGGTGCGTACCGGTCCCTCACCACGGAGGCCATGCGCGAGATGGGCATGGGTGACGTCGCCGTGACCGGGCGCGTCATCGAATCCGACCCGCCGCGTCGCCTCGTCCACACCTGGGTTGCCGCCTGGCACAACGAGGAGACGACCCTGACCTGGGATCTCAAGGAGTACCCCGGCGGCCTGACCTCCCTGACCCTCACGCACGACTGCACCGGCGCGCAGAACACCGCCCGCGACGTCGAGGGGACGGGGGACGCCGAGCAGGGCGGCGGCGGCTGGCCGTGGGTCCTGGCGAGCCTCAAGACCCTGCTCGAGACCGGCCACCCGATGGTGGGTGCCGGCGATTGAGCGAGGCCCGGGTCGGGGTGGGCCGCACGGCACGTGCCGTGCGGCCCACCCACGTGCCCGTGGCAGCCGCCCTCCGCGCATCGCCGCGGGGGCTCATCACCTCGGTGTATGGCAGCGTCCGCACCACGCAGGACCCGACGCTGGGGCCTCAGCTGTGCCAGGGCTGCAGCTCCACGAACAGCGACTCCGCATCCGCCAGCAGGGTGTCGCCGTGCCGCAGCTCCCCCACCACGAAGCGCTTGCGGCCCTCGATCCGGTCGATGTGCGCGTGGACGCTCAGCTTCGTGCGCATCGGGGTCACGTTGCGGTAGTTCACGTGCAGGTACGCCGTCCGCACCACCGGCCGACCCGCGTTCGCCGTCAGCCCCAGGAACTCGTCGAACAGCAGCGCGATCGCCCCGCCGTGCGCCGCGTTCCCGGCCCCGACGTATGACGTACCAAACGTCACGTCCGCCCGCGCGCGACCGCCGGCCACGTCGACCAGGATCTCCTCCAGCGGCGGCACCAGCGCCGACCCGCGACCGGTCAGGTCGAACCGGTTCGCCCACACCGTCTGGAACGGGTCGTCCGCGCGCAGCGACCGCGCGTACTCGATCACCCGCTCGCACTCGTCGGCGAGCATCGCGCACTGGCTCTCGTCCAGCCGGGCCTCCGCGATCGCGTCGCGGGTCTTGCGCAGCACCCGGACCAGGCGTTTGTACTCCGCGCCGCCGTACCGGTGCGGCTTCGTCGCCCACGACGGGCCGTACGAGCGGAAGCCGCCCTCCCCGTACGCCGCCTCCTCCTGCTGCCGGATGAAGTCATCGAACGTGACACCGACGCCCTCCGGCCACGGCTCCACCTCGCCCGAGGACTCCGGTGGAGACCACGCCTCCGGGGCGGTCCGGGGTGTGCCCTGGTCATCGGGGTCGTGCCGCGCGCTCTCCACGCTCGCACTGTACAGACGGCTGGCCAGGCCAAGAGTCACAGCCGCGATGATCGACGCCAGCCGGGCGCGCTCAGGCCGCGCTGTCGACCCTCTCGGTCAGCCGAGTGCGCGCAGGCCGCGCTGGCAATCCTCGCCGTCAGCCAAGTGCGCGCAGTCCGGCCAGCACGTCGGCGGCCACCGCGCGCAGGAACCGGTCCTGGTCCGCGCCGGGACCGTGCAGCACGAGGTGCGTGAACCCGAGATCCACGTACGCGCGCGCCGCCTCCACGACATCGTCCGGGCGGGAGGCCACCACCCACCGGGCCGCGACCTGCTCGATCGGCAGCGCGTCCGCCGCGGCCTCCATCGCCGCCGGGTCGGACAGGGTGTGCTTGTCCTGCGCGGGCAGCGACAGCGGCGCCCAGAACCGGACGTTCTCCAGCGCGCGCGCCGGGTCCGGGTCGTAGGACACCTTCAGTTCGAGCATCCGGTCGTACCGGTGCGCGGCGGGCGTCACGTCTGCGTCATCGCGCCCCGGCACCTGGCGCGCCATGGCCCGTGCCTCCGCCCGGCCCTCCGCGACGGCGGGCAGGAGTTTGTCGGCGTAGAGCTCGCGGCCCTTCCCGGACGTCGCGATGAAGCCGTCGCCCACCGCCCCGGCGAACCGCGCGATCTTGGGCCCCGTCCCGGCGACGTAGATCGGGATCGGCTGCGGCGGGAGGTCGTACAGTTGCAGGTCGGTCACAGGCCAGTACGGCGTCTCGCCGTCGCTCTCGGCGGCGGTGACCCGTTCCCCCGCCCACAGCCGACGCATCAACGTGACCGCCTCAGCGAGGCGCGCCATGCGCTGGCTGAACGGCGGCCACCGACCTCCCGGCTCCTCATGGGCGTGCGGGAGGACACCCATGGCCTGCTCGTTCAGCGCTTCGCCCGTGCCCACACCCAACGCGATCCGGCCCGGGGCGAGCCCGGCCAGCGTGGCGAACTCTTGAGCCAGCACGCCGGGGTGGTAGCGGAACGTCGGCGTCAGCACCGAGGTCCCGAGCAGCACCCGCGAGGTGCGCGCGGCCAGGTAACCCAACAGCGGCACCGACGCGGGCGCGTGCCCGCCTCGGTGCCGCCAGGGCTGAACGTGGTCGGAGAGCCAGACCGAGTCGAAACCCAGCCCCTCCGCCACCTCGGCGTACGAGGCCAGCTCGGCCGGGCCGAACTGCTCCGCCGACGCCTTGTAGCCGACGCGCAGGCGCACGCCGTGCGCCCGCGCGTCGGTCTCCGTCATGGGATCAGGCGCGACGGAACAGGGCCGCGAGGGCCTGGCCGCCACCGATGCACATGGTGACCACGGCGGTCTCGAGGTCGCGACGCGCCAGGTCCTTGATCGCGCGCAGGGAGAGGATGGCCGCCGAGGCGCCCACCGGGTGGCCCAGCGCGATGGCGCTGCCATACGGGTTCACCTTGGACTCGTCGAGCTTGGCGTCCCGCAAGACCGCGACGGCCTGCGCGGCGAACGCCTCGTTGAGCTCGATCGTGTCCACGGACTCCGGGGACAGGCCGGTCGTCGCCCACAGCTTGTCGAGGGCGAACTTGGGCGCGTACCCCATCAGCTGCGGGTCGTTGCCGGCACACACGACGGCCTCGAGGTAGGCCAGCGGCTTCAGGCCCCGCTCCTTGGCGGTGGACTCGCGGCACAGCACGAGGGCCGCGGCGCCATCGTTGATGCCGGAGGCGTTGCCCGCCGTCACGGAGCCGTCCTTGGCGAAGGCCGGGCGCAGCTTGCCGAGGGTCTCCAGCGTCGTGTTCGGCTTGGGGTGCTCGTCGGTGTCCGCGGTGAACGGCTTCCGACCGCCGACCTCGACCGGCACGATCTCCTCGGCGAAGGCGGCCTTCGCCTCGGGGGTGGCGGCCTTCTGCTGGCTGGACAGGGCGAACGCGTCCTGGTCCTCGCGGCTCACGCCGTACTTCTTCGCGACGTTCTCCGCCGTGACACCCATGTGGGCGCCGCTGAACGGGTCGGTCAGCATGCCAACGGTGCCGTCGACGAGCTTGCGGTCGCCGAGCTTGTAGCCGCCGCGGGCCTCGAAGGCCAGGAACGGCATGCGCGTCATGTTTTCGTCGCCCCCGGCGAGGGCGAAGTCGATGCCGCCCCACTGCAGCTCCTGGGCCGCGGACCAGATGGCCTGCAGGCCCGAGCCGCACAGCCGGTTCACGGTCAGGGCAGGGACAGACTCGGGGATGCCCGCGGTGAGGGACACGCGACGGGCGTTGTAGGCGTCGGGGCCGACCTGGCCGATGCAGCCCATGATGACCTCGCCGATGTCCTCGGCGGCCACGCCGGAACGGCTCAGGGCCTCCTTCGCCGCGATGGCCCCCAGCTCGAAACCGGGGACATCCTTGAAGATTCCGCCGAAGGAGCCGACGGGGGTGCGGGCACCATCCAGAATGACGATCTTGTCTGCGCTCATGACCAGGACTCTAGTGGCCGGACCCCTGCGCGGGGAGCCCTGCGCGCGGACAAAAGGAATCCCCGATCAGCGACGGGCGCCGGCCCCCCGCCGGTGCCGTCCCGGCAGCCGGGGTCTTCCCTCCGATGTGGCCACCCACGATGCCCGCTCGACGCCGGTCAACCAGCGCGAAGCGGCCCGCCCGATCGAGCTGGCGGACCCTGATGCGTGTCCACCCCCTGGTCCCCTGAGGTCCGGCGGCCGCGCGCCGGGGGCGCGTCGGGATCGTTGTCGAGGGCGTTCGGGCGCCGCCGGTGGGCATGCGCCGGATAGACGCCGAGCATCCGGAACTCGGTCGTGAAGAAGTCCAGCTCCTCCAGCGCCAGCGCCAGCGGCCGGTCCTGCGGGTGCCCCTCGACGTCCGACATGAACATGGTCGAGGCGAACTCCTCGCCCACCATGTAGCTCTCCAGACGCGTCATGTTGACCCCGTTGGTGGCGAACCCCCCGAGCGCCTTGTAGAGCGCCGAGGGGATGTTGCGGACCCGGAAGACGAAGCTCGTCATCACCGGCCCGGGCATTTCCTCCCGTGTCGGCAGCGGGCCCTGCGGCGCCAGCACGATGAACCGGGTCGTGTTGGTGGGATCGTCCTCCACGTCGGAGGCGAGGACCTGCAATCCGTACAGCTCCGCCGCCCCCCGCGGCGCGATCGAGAGCCGCGTCGGGTCAGCCCAGTCACGCACCTCGCGCGCGGACCCGGCCGTGTCACCGGCGATGACCGGCGTCAGCCCGTGCGCGCGGATCAGGGTGCGGCACTGCCCGAGGGCGTGGATGTGGCTGTGGACGGTGCGGGCGCCCTCGATCGTGGCCCCGGGGATGCCGAGCAGCTCGAAGCGGATCCGCAGGAAGTGCTCGCCGACGATGTGCAGCCCGGCAGTGGGCAGCAGCGTGTGGATATCGGCGACCCGCCCGGCGAGGGAGTTATCGATCGGGATCATGGCGCGAGCCGCGTGGCCCGAGCTCACCTCGGCGAAGGCGTCCTCGAAGCTCGCGCAGGGCACGGCCTCCCAGGTCGGGTACATCTCGCGGCAGGCCAGGTGTCCGTTGCAGCCGGGCTCGCCCTGGTAGGCAATGCGGGTCATTCGTCGGTCCTCGTACGTGGTGGCGGGTGGCTCACTTGACGCAGGGGATGCCGCCACCGGAGAGGGCCGTCAGGGTGGACGACGAGGTGTCCTCGTCCGAGCCCCCCTGGCCGACCTTGGTGGGGGTGAGCGGCGCCGCTGGCACGGTGGCCGTCGCCGTGCCTCCGGGGGTGTCCGCCGGGGCGGGCGCCCCACCGAGCGAGGCGGGAATCTGGTAGCCCTGCCCGAGCGTCACCTGCAGGGTACCGGCGGGCACCGCCGGATCCTCCACCGAGGTCACGCCGGGACCCAGCATCGCCGCGAGCTCGGCGCCCGGCCCCTCCTGGCCCGGCGGGTAGGCGACGACGGTGCGGGGACGCAGCGCCGGGGCCGTCGTCGCCTCGCCGCGCGGATACCCGGCGGCGGACAGCCCGTTCAACAGCAGGTTCGCGGCGCCGTCCACGCCGGAGCCGTTGACGACGAAGGCGGCCGGCTTCGGCGCGGCGCTCGTCGTCGGGCTCGGCTCCCCCGGCTGGGAGAGCAGTTCGCGCACCGTGGCCTGCAGGACCGGCAAGTCGACCTCGTTGGAGGCGCCCCCGTACTTGTCCGTGAAGTAGCCCTTGATCGGCAGCGTGTAGAAGGTGACGTTGCCGTTGCTCAGCGATGACGCTTGCTGGGCGAGCGTGAGCAGGTCGAGATCGGCGTCGACCGCGATGTTCTCCTTGGCGACACCGACCAGGTCGTTGAGCGTCCGCGGGTTGGCGAAGGTGCCCTTCTGGCGCAGCTGGTGCGCGAGGGAAGCGATGAAGGCCTGCTGGCGTCGCTCCCGGTCGAGGTCGGTGAAGTCGGGGCTCGCGACGAGCTCGTCTCGCCGTTGCCGGACGAAGGCCACCGCCTGCTCGGCGCTGATCTCTTGGCGGCCCGCCGCGAAGTCGGCGCCGGAGAAGCGGTCTCTCGTGTCGTTCTTGAGGCAGACGGTGATCGGCTGCACGACCTGGGCGAGCTGGTAGAAGGCCACCATCGTGACCTCGACGAAGTGGTTGATCCGGATGCCGTTGCCGAGGAACGCCTCGACCGTCTCGATCTGCTCCGCGCGGCCCGCCTCCCGGGCGAGGGTGTGCTTCTCCTCCTCCGAGCGCGTGGAATCGGGCGCCAAACGCGCCTGCTCGGCCTCGAACGCCTTGTCGTACGCTTCCTTGATCTTGCCGTCGCAACGGCCACCCGGGCAGCCGGGGAAGGACACGAAGTTGTCCCGGGGGATCTGGATCACCGTCGCCGAGCTGCCGTCGGACGGGATGTGCACGAACATCAGGACGTTGGCGTTCATCCCGCCGATCGTGGAGTTGCCGGTGTGCATGGCCTTGTACATGTCTTCCGGCAGCGGCTTTCCACGGAGGTCCAGACGGCTGTCGAGGCCCATGAGCAGCATGTTGCTGTCAGAGCCGCCGGACCCGCCGCGGTCGCCGAGCACCCCGGAGCGACGCAGGCCGCGATCAAGGCTCACGTACTCGAAGGCCACGTAGCCCAGCAGGGCCACGACCAGCGCCATCGCGATCCCGATGCCCCACGTGAAGGCCCTTCGCAGCGGGCTGCGACGACGCCGGGCGGGGGTGGCGCCGCTCGCGGGCTGCACCGGGCCGCGCCCACCCTCGGATGCGCTCACGTGGTCTCCTGCCGTCGTCCCCCGCGCGAAGAAGGGCAGCCTCCCGGCAGCCCGTGTTCTCGGATTCCCCGACCGACCACGATACGCCCCACACCTGGGTGAACCCTGGCTGCGCCACTCGTGAAAGGTCTATGAATTCCTGTGAAGATCAAATGATTTCGCCAGGCGACCGGACCGCCGGACGGCGTAGGAGGCCGTCCAGATGGTCCATCAGAGCCTGCGCGGCGGCCTTGTGCCGGCCGCTGCCGATAGCTGTCACGATCTCGGCGTGCTCAGCGATCGACGCGGCCGCGCCGAGCGGCCGGCCGTCCCTCGCGCGGCGGACGCGGTGCACCTCGGCCTCCAGGAAGTCGAGCATGCGCTCCAGGTACGGGTTGCCGCTCTGCGCGACCAACACGCGGTGGAACTCCCATTCGCTCACCAGGTAGGCGTACAGATGAGCGGGCGGGCACAGCGCGCCGTGGCGCGTGACCTCGTCAAAGGCGCGGCGCTGCTCGTCCAGTGCCCCCGAGAGGTGCTCGACGAGGGGCGAGCCCCCGGCGCGCCCGGCGCCTTCGACGCCTTCGGCCTCCGTCGGGTCGAGATGGTCCAGGGCGACGCGCAACGCCTCACCCTCGATCAGCCGGCGGGCCGCGACCAGGTCGTGAAGCTCCTTCGTCGAGAGCGGTTCGGCGACGGTGTAGCCGCGCAGCGCCGCGCGACGCACCAACCCGGTGTGCTCGAGGTGGACCAGCGCCTCGCGCACCGGCGTGGGAGAGACGCACAGATCCCTGGCGAGCCCGTCGATCGAGAGGTTCATCCCCGGCCCGAGGCTCCCGTCGACCAACATCCGGAAAAGCTGGTCGCGCACGGTATCGCGGAGCACCTTCCGCTCGAGCGGGGGCCCTTCGAACCGTGCCTCGTGACCGACCATGAGTCGATGGTAGAACTCGCCGATGGTGTCCCGAAGCGCACGGCACCGACACGGTGAACACCAGTTACGACGAGCCCCGGTCCCGGCATCCCCCCCGCACGGGGGACTCGACAGTCGGGTCAGCGACGTGAATCGTTTACTTGCGACGAAAGATTCGCGCGAGTTGGGGCAGGTTTGGCCTCAGATCTCGACGGCGCGGGTCGATGGGTGGGCAACGCGATCGCAACACCCCGAGATTCTCTTCGGGCGCTGCGTCGCGCGACCAGCCAGACCGCCGCGACGCGGGCCCCGATCCGCCGCGAAGCTCGGGCCCCGATCCGTCGGGACGACCCAGGACAGGAGGAAGCGTGCGCATCGAGTTCCAGGCTCCGGACGGCAGCCGCGTCCGCGTCCTCAACCTGTCCATCCACGACCCGCGGCGCAACAACCCCCGCTACTTCGTCATCGAGGACGGC
>JBDIAS010000146.1:0-8470 GCA_039812465.1 Austwickia sp.
CATCTGAGTCGTCGTCATCATCGTCATCGTCATCGTCGTCGTCGGAGTCGTCATCGTCGTCCGAGTCGTCATCGTCCGAGTCGAGGTCGTCGTCGTCGAACTCGTCGTCGTCCAAGCCCATGTAGGTGCCGTCGTCGTCGAAGTCCTCGTCGTCCTCGTCGCCGCTGTAAATCTCCAGCGGCGTCACCTCGCCGAATGCCTCCATGAGCGCGTCGTCGTACGCGTCGAACGCGTCGGCCAGATCCTGGTACGCCGCGACCACCGCGGGGTCGTTGTCGCCGTGCCGGGAGGACGCTGCCTCGAGGTGCCGTTCGAGGGCGGAGACGAATGTGGCCAGGGCTGCACGCGGGTCTGCGCTCATGGCCCTGACGCTATCGTGTCCGGCCTGTCGGGGCACCTGTGTTGCCGCGCACTTCCCTGGCGCGGTTGTGGCGGGTGGCGAGGGTGCGGAGAATGGCCAGGATGGGCGAGTACGAATACCGGGTGTTGACCTTCGACCGGCGGGTGAGCCGCGAGGAGGCGCGGCGTGTCCTCGTCGAGCAGTCCGAGCTGGGCCGCTGGGAGCTCGCGCGCTCGCTGACGTACATGGGCGGGGCGCGCCGGGCGTGGTTGCGCCGCCGGGTCATCCGTGTCCCCCGGGTGAGTGTGGAAGCGGCGCGCGCAACGTAGCGTGGACGGGGACGACACGAGGGGGCGGATCCATGGGGCGGCGGCGGTCCCGGGTGGTGTGTCTGGGGGTGACCGGGGTGCTGGCCGCGGCGGCGACCGGGTGCGGCGCCCCGTCGGGCGGAACCACGAGCGCGGAACCGCAGTACGTCGGGGTCTGCGTAGACAAGGGTACGGGGGTGCGGCTCGACGACGCGGTGTGCGCGGACGCGCCTATCCCCGCAGAGGCCGACTTCACAGCCGCACCGCCGGTGGACGCCACGCCGACGCCCGAATCGACCGTGTGGACCGAGTCGACGCCCGGGGCCGCCGGCGACACCGCATCCCCGGCACCCACGGAGACGACCGCGCCGGCGCACCGCAGCTCGGTCGGGTGGTTTTTTATCCCGTTCGGGATGTGGGCGCCGCCGATCGGATCTCGCGCGAGCGCGGGCAGCTACGCGCCGCCAGCCGGGACGACGTACGCGCGGGGCGGCATGGCCTCCGCGGGCGGCACGGCGTCCTCCTCTTCGGTGAAGGGCGGCAAGGTCACGACGTCGCGCGGGGGGTTCGGGAACTCCGGCGGGAAGGCCGGCAGCTGATGGAGCGCCAGGTCAGCACCCCTCGGGCGGACTGGCGGGAGCGGGTGAGCGCGCAGGGGCTGGTCTTCCCGATGACGCAACTGTCCGACGGCCGGGAGGTCCCTTACTGGGACGAGCGGGCCTGCTACGTGCTCACGGCCGACGAGGTGGACGTCCTGGAGGCGGCGACCGAGCGGCTCCACGGGATGTGCGTCGAGGCGGCGCGGTTCCTCGCCACGGGCGCGATGGGCAACCTCGGCCTACCGCCCGGGACGTTGCGCCGCGCCGGCGAGTCGCTGGCGAGCGATCAGCCGAGCCTGATCGGCCGGTTCGACCTGCGCTGGGACGGACAGGGGCCGCCCCAGCTGCTGGAGTACAACGCAGACACTCCCACCGGGCTGGTCGAATCGGCGATCGCCCAGTGGTATTGGCTGGAGGACCTGCACCCCGACCGAGACCAGTGGAACTCCCTGCACGAGCGCCTGGTGCTCGCCTGGGAGAAGATCGCCCCGCGCCTGGCGCCCGGCCCCGTGTTCTTCGCCCACCACGAGGACGAGCCGACCGGCGAAGAGCTGATGACGGTCACGTACCTGCGGGACACCGCGGACCAGGCCGGGCTCGCGACGGACGCGATCACGATCGGGCGCATCGGCTGGGACACCTCGCTGTTGGCGTTCGTCGACGAGGAGTACGCGCCCATCCGTACGTGCTTCAAGCTCTACCCGTGGGAGCAGATGCTGGCCGAGGAGTTCGGCCGGTACGTGGAGGCCGTCCCCCGCTCCGAGCTGGCGACTACGTGGTTGGAGCCGGTGTGGAAGGTGCTGCCGTCCAACAAGGCGCTGCTCGCGGCGCTGTGGCACCTGTTTCCCGACGACGAGTTGCTCCTGCCCGCCTACCTCGACGACCCCGGGTCGCTGCGGGAGTGGGTGGCCAAGCCGCTGCACGGCCGCGAGGGTGACAACGTGCGGATCCGCGCGGACGACGTGCGCGAGACCCACGACGGGCCGTACGGATCCGAGGGCTGGTGCTACCAGCAGTGGGCCCCGCTGCCGGAGTACGACGGCAACAAGGCCGTCGTCGGGTCCTGGGTGGTGGACGGCCTCGCAGCCGGCGTCGGCATCCGGGAAAGCGACGGGTGGGTGACCGACTACCTCGCCCGGTTCGTGCCGCACGTGCTGGACGCGGAGCGGCCGAGCGAGGCGGTGCAGCAGGCCTGGCTCGCCGACGCGGGCGCGCCGGTCCAAGACGCGCTGCGCGCCGAGGGGGCGGGGGACGTGCAGGACGCGGTGCCCGCGGAGGGTGAGCAGGACGTACTGGTACGCGAGCGGCGGCGCGAGATGCTGACGCTGGGTGGAGAACGCTCCGGCGCGCAGGACCGGGCGCGCTTCCCCGCCGGCGAGAAGGACGCGACCGACGAGACGGCCGCAACGCGAGGTGACCGGTGATGATGATGCCGCTGCTCTGGGGGCCGGTCGCCGCCCGCGGCGATGCTGGCGGTGAGCCTGATCGTGTGCGCGTCGATTACGTGAGCGAGCGCGGGGCGGTAGCCCCGGGCCGAAGGTCGTACGGTTTTCGGGCCACCCGCCGCGCGTGCTAGGGTTTCGTGCTGTCGCGAACGCCCTACCTGGGCCGCGACCACCTGAGTCCGGGTGGCGGAATGGCAGACGCGCTAGCTTGAGGTGCTAGTGCCCTTTAACGGGCGTGGGGGTTCAAGTCCCCCTCCGGACACCACGAAGTAACCACTCCACCAGCGGAATTGGAGAAGGTGCCCCCCATTGGGGGCACCGGGCTGGTGCCTTCGCGCTGTCCCTCATCGATCGTGCGGCCTTCACCGATCGTGCAGGTGGGCGAGGGTGTTCAGCGCCAGGGTGGAGTGCGCGTAGGCGCCGCCCGCGCGCATCTCGGCCGCCACCCAGATGGCTTCCATGATCTGCTCGTCGGTCGCACCCCTCCGGCTGGCGAGGCGCGTGTGGCCCTCAATGCAGTACGGGCACTGCGTGGTGTGCGCGACCGCGACTGCGATCAGCTGCTTCGTCTGCTCGTCCAGCGCCCCTGGCGCGAACACGCTTTTGCTGAACGCCTCGAAGGCCTCGTGGGTCGACGGCGCCAACTCCTTGCGGCGCGCGGCCACCTGCGGGGACGTAGGCTGATACATGGGCTCGGGCATTCCGTACTCCTCTCGGTGCGCTCGCTCGCCCTCACCGGGTCGGCGAGCCGTTCCTGCGGTGGTGGGGCCGGTCGCGGTGCGGCGCCGAGCGCGAGCCGACGCGCCACACTCGTACGAACAACCACGTGGCGGCCACCAGGGTCACGATCGCGAAGAGAGGCGCTGCAACGCCCTCCGCGAACGGCACGGTGGTCAGCGCCAACCCCACGATGAACAGGCACCACGCCGCGACGCGTTGGATCTGAAGGTCTGGTTCCTTGCCGCGCATCCGTCGTGCCAGCTCAGGGTCGCTCGCCTGCAGCTGCTCCTCGATCTGGCGAATCCGGCGCTTCTCCTGTGGGTTGAGGGACATGACGGCTCCTTGGAAGCAATGCGAGGGCCCGAGAGGTCGAAGGTCTCGCATAGTGCAAGTATTGCATGGTGCAACACATGATGGTAGGCCTGGGCTTCGAGGAGAGGGATTCTTGACCGTTGCCCTCTGGGGCGGACGTGAGGATCGCACCCGGTCGCGAGGAGGATTCGCCATGAGGCTCCGCACGAGCCAGCAGGTCCCCCATGGCTGAGGACCCGGCGCCCGACGGCACAGCGAGCGACGACACGGCACCCGAGAACACGGCGGCTGGCGACACGGTGGCTGGCGACGCAGCGCCCGTCGACCCGGCGCTCGACGACACGGCAGCGGCTGGCGAATCGACCGTGGGCGAGCTGTGGACCATCGGCCACTGGACATGCCCGGAAGCCACGTTCCTGCACACCCTGAGCGGCGGCGACGTCGAACTGCTCGTGGATGTCCGCTCGCTGCCCGGGTCCCGCCGGAGTCCGCAGTTCTCCCGCGAGGGGATGCCGCAGTGGTTGGGTGAGGCCGGCGTTGACTACCTGCACCTGCCGGATCTCGGGGGCAGACGCAAAGCCCAGCGCGACGTGGACCCGCAGGTGAACGCGGGGTGGCGGAACCCGAGCTTCAAGCACTACGCGGACTACACCCTGACGCCTGGCTACGAGGAGGGACTGGACCGCCTGACCGCGCTGGCGTTAGAGCGGCGCGTCGCCATCATGTGCGGCGAGCCGGTGCCGTGGCGATGCCATCGGTTGCTCATCGCGAACACGCTCACCGCGCGCGGCTGGACCGTCTGGCACCTGATGACCAACGCGACACCACGCCGCCACGCGCTAGGCCAGTGGGGAGCCACGCCTCGCGTCGACGCCCGCGGCGTGGTCACCTATCCCGACGACGCAGGAGGCGACGCATGAGCACACGATTCCGGGTCGGCGATCACGTGAGCTGGAACTCCGAGGCCGGCCGGGTCACCGGTCGGATCGTGAAGGTCCATACCGCCGACTTCCAGTACAAGGGGCATGCCCGTCACGCCAGCGACGATGAGCCCCAGTACGAGATCGCCAGCGACAAGACCGACCACGTCGCCGCCCACAAGGGCTCGGCCCTGAAAAAGGTGAGCGGCTCCGCGAAGACGTGAGGACCCGGATCACGAGCACACGCCGTCGCTTGCGGCCTCGTGGGCTCGGACCCGACCCGGAGCCTCGAGCCCACTGCGTCGCGTGGGGCATCCGCTTGCGGCGTCGAACCCGGCCCGGAGCAAGATCAGCATCCGCCATGAGATCTGCTCACCGCCCGCGGAGTCGGCCGTCAGGTCTTCACCGCCCGTGGAGACGGCCGTCAGATCTGCTCACCGCCCGTGGAGATCTCGTCCGCCAGAGCGACGTGCAGAGCGCGCAGGGAGGCCGTGAACTCCACGCCAGCGGGCAGGTCCGCGTCGCGGCACACGCGGTGGAAGACGTCGGCCCGCCAGCCCAGGACCTCCTCGACGACCCGGCGTCCCTGATCCGTCAGCCGGAGCATGACCATGCTGCGGTTGGCGGGGTTCTGCTCCCGCAGCAGGTGTCCCGACCGCACCAGGCGGTCTGCCTGGCGGGTGACCGAGGAGGCCGACGTGCCCAGGGTGCCGGCCAGCTCGACGCAGGAACTGTTCGGACGATCGTGGACCGCGAACAGCAGACGGGTGCGCGCGAGCCCGAGCGCGCCGCTGACGTGGACGCTTTCCAGAGCGAGGGTCACCAGGTCGCGCGTGATCAGCTGGAGCGCGTCCACCAGCTCGGGATCCGGCCGGGGTTGCATGTCGCAAGTCTTGCACAGTGCGGCTCACGGCGTAGCCGTACTCGCCCGGATCGGCGGGTCCAAGAGCGGCTCCGGGCGTCACAGCCCTGAGACCCCGTTCGGATCACTTTCCGCCCGTGGGCGGGAAACGTCCGCGAATGCCCTGGTGCCGACGCGCCGTTGCCGCCCGTGGGCGGGAAATGTCCGCGAATGCCCTGGTGCCGACGCGCCGTTGCCGCCCGTGGGCGGGAAATGTCCGCGAACCCGCAGGTGGCCCGCGCCATCTGCCGCCCGTGGGCGGGAAATGCACGGGGGTGGGCTGGCCGAGGACTCGCTTGTTCGGCGGGGATGCTCGTCGTGGATGGGGACGCGCCTTCCTCGGCGTGGACTCTGCTGTAGCAGCGTCTTCGTCGACATGCGCGTGTCCGCATCTGCGAAGGCCGCCCGTGGGCGGGAAATGTCCGCGAACCTGCGGGTGGCCCGCGCCATCTGCCGCCCGTGGGCGGGAAATGTACGCACTCCCCGCGGCCGCTCTCCGCGCCGATTCACCGGCCGAGCGGCACCGGCGAGCGATCCAGGCACACGCGGAGGTGCGAGTACACGCGGGGATGGTTCAGCAGATCCAGGTGGTGCATGCCGCCGAGGACGATCGTGGGCGCCCTCGGGTCCTTCGGGATCGGTACGAGGCCGTCGCCGACGCGCGGGGCGGACGGCGGCCACGTGTCCGGCGTGATCGAGGCCAGGACCACGTCGTGCCGCACCCCGGGGGGCAGCGGGGCGTGGTCCAGGGCGTCGTGCAGGTCCCGGATCCCGACGCTGCGGATGCCGATCAGCCCGCCCAGCCAGCGCCACGCGCTACGGCGAGCGGCGCCCTGCACGACGGCCTCCGCGAACCGCTCCAGCGGCGCGCCGTCGATGGGGCTCCCGAGCGTCACGACGGTGCGCACCAGGCGTGTCCAGGACGGATCGCCCGCCGCGAGCGCGCCGAGGCCGACGAGACCACCCATCGAGTGGCCGACGAGGGAGATCTCGGTGAGCGGCCCCGGCCAGGCGCAGACCAGCCGGGCGAGCAGCGCGTCGAGGGCGGCGGCGTTGTCACCGACGCTTCGGCCGGTGTTGTAGCGCACCAGCACCGGCTGCCAATCGCTCTCGTCGACCAGCAGGGTCGCGTAGCTTGTGCCGGGCCGACCCCACCGGTGCTGCGACCGGTAGCGCCAGGCGTGCTCCGTCTCGACCAGACCGTGCAGGAACACGACGATTCGCTGCCGCCCGGCCCCGTACGCGACCTGCAGCCCCTCCCCCGTCACCGGCACGTCGCGGCCGCCCTCGCGCACGGTCATCCCCCACGCCAAGCTGGACGCGTCGTCGGAGAGCCGATCGCCGGTGACCCCGTTCACGATGCCGAGGGCGAGCTGCGCGCGGACGCCGTCCAGCCCGCTGCCCGAGCCTTCGGTCATCGGCCCGCCGACCGGACCCTCCGTTATCGGACCGGCGCCGTCCATCCCGCTGCCGTCCGTCCCCTTGGCATCCATCCCGCCTCGCTGGCCCGCGCGAGCCGCCTCGTGCGCGGCGACGCCGGCCGCCCAGCTCGCCGCTCGCAGACCGTTGCGCACCCAGAAGAAGGTGTGCCGGGCCAGGAGGTCGTGGGTGGTACGGATCGGGCGGACCGCGTCGCCGACGAGCGCACCGACTGCCTCGTACGCCTGATCCGTGACGGCGTGGTGCGTCGCCTCGACGAGCCCCTCGATGCCGCAGGCCGCACGCCCCCCGAGCCGCGCGAGATCCCGCGCTTCGTCAGGCCTCATGCGTGACCCATCGGCAGACGGCCAGGTGCCCGCCGACAGCCAGGCGCCCGGACGGCTCGCTGCGGGCGAGCGACGTCCGGCCCCGCCAGGGCCGCACGCGACCGCACCTGGTCCTGCCCCTCCGACGACGACATGCTCACCATCCTGCCCGCTCGCGGTCCCCCTGGCCAGGTCGATCGGACCAGGGAGGACCGGGCCGGGGTCCCTTGGGTCAGCGTCGAGCGGCCGGGGTCGAGTGGCCAGGTCGACCGCTCAGGCGCCCCACAACGCGGCGTCGTTCCACGGCGCGGGCAGGGTCAGCATCCCGTGCGGCGGCGAGGCCGGCGGGGCGCCGCCGGGAGCGAGGGCGAGCGACTGCCAGGCGTCGACCCACGCGCGCGGCAGGGGGTACGGGGGTGCGACGCGTCGTTCGGGGGCAAAGCCGAACCGCCCGTAGTACCCGGGATCGCCCAGCACGAAAAGCTGCGACATCCCGGGCCCGCCCGATCCAGGGGTCGACGCCAGGCGCTCCGTCCCCGCCCGTACCAGCCCAGAGCCCACGCCGCGCCCCTGAGCCTGCGGGCGCACGGCCAACGGGCCGAGCAGCGCGCCCGCCCATCCCGGCCGGGGCCCGTCCGAGGGGTCTTCGGTGGTGATGCCGCACGCGGTGATCAGCACGTGGCCGACGAGCGAATCCTGCTCGTACGCGGCGAGCGACAGCACCTCCGGCAGGGAGAGCAACGACTCCAACAGCGGGAGCAGGTCCTCGCCCGGGAACGCCGACGAATAGAGGATCGACAACGCCGCGTGATCGTGGGCGGTGGTGGTGCGGATCATGGCGTCCCCTCGTTCACCTGTGCCCCGATGACGCCACGCGCTGCTCAGCGGTCCCATCGACCATCGACACGAACCCCTCACCGCGTCAGGGTAAGCGAGGTTGTCAGGTCGCGGGACCTCGGGGACCGGTTCGCCGATGACGGCATGCCCTCACCGAGGATCGCGGCCATTCTGTCAACTGGGGAGACACGGTCGCACTCGCCGCGGGCGACCCGACACCGGGAAGGCCTGGATCCATGACGAGCAGCTGGCCAGACACCTCACGCCGTGGAAGGGCTGGTACGCGCTCCTCGCCGTCCCCGCGTTCTTGCTCGGGTCGTTGGTCATGACGGTGAGCGAGCTC
>JBDIAS010000147.1:0-8360 GCA_039812465.1 Austwickia sp.
CTCGCCGTGCTCGGCGAGCAGCCCCGGCAGGTTCAGCCACATGAACGGCCACGCGCCCTGGTTCTCCGGCTCGTCCTGCACCCACACCAACTCCGCGTGGGGGTGGTCCTTCACGGCCTGGGCGATCTCGCGGGCGGGCACCGGGTAGAGCTGCTCGACCCGCACGATCGCCGTCGAGGTGTCGTTGCGGTTCGCGCGCTCGGCCTCCAGGTCGTAGACGACCCGCGCCGACGCCAGCAGCACCCGGTCCACCTGCGTGGCGGGCAGGTGCGCCTTGTCGGCCAGCACGGGCTGGAAGGTCCCGCGCGTGAAGTCCTCCACTGAGCTCTGCGCCGCCTTGAGGCGCAGCAACTGCTTCGGGGTGAAGACGATGAGCGGCTTGCGCGGCCGCGCGTACGCCTGCCGGCGCAGCAGGTGGAAGTGGCTCGCCGGCGTCGACGGGTAGGCGACGGTCATGTTGTCCTGGGCGCACAGCTGCAGGAAGCGCTCGATGCGGGCCGAGGAGTGGTCCGGTCCTTGGCCCTCGTAGCCGTGTGGCAGCAGCAGCACGACCGAGCTGTGCTGGTTCCACTTCTGCTGGCTGGAGCTGACGAACTCGTCGATGATCGTCTGCGCGCCGTTGGCGAAGTCCCCGAACTGCGCCTCCCAGCAGACCAGGGCGTCGGGCCGCTCGACGGAGTAACCGTATTCGAAGCCTATCGCCGCGTACTCGCTCAGCAGGGAGTCGTAGACCCAGAACCGGGCCTGCCCGCGGCCGAGGTAGAGCAACGGGGTCCACTCCTCGGCGGTCACCTTGTCGATCAGTACGGCGTGCCGCTGCACGAACGTCCCGCGCCGCGAGTCCTGGCCGGCGAGGCGGACCGGGGTCCCCTCCGCCAGCAGCGACCCGAACGCGAGCAGCTCGCCCATGCCCCAGTCGATGCCGCCGCTGCGGGTCATCTCGGTGCGCTTCTCCAGCATCGGCTTGAGCTTCTTGTGGACGGTGAACCCCTCGGGGTACTTGGTCCACAGGTCGCCGAGGCGCTCCATCAGCTCGGTGTCGATCGCGGTGGGATGGCTGCGGTGCACCCGCGTCTCGTCGGCGACCTGCGCCTCCGGGCGCTCCAGGCCGTCGATGATCGCGTTGTTGTCGAGGGTGCTCGCGGTCATCCGCTGCGCTTCCTTGGTCTCGACGAAGACCTGCTCCAGGCGGCCCTGGTAGTCCTGCAGGGCCGCCTGCGCGTCCTCCAGCGAGATGTCGCCGCGGCCGACCAGCGCTTCCGTGTAGAGCTTGCGGACGCTGCGCTTCGCCTCGATCAGCTTGTACATCAGCGGCTGGGTCATCGACGGGTCGTCCCCCTCGTTGTGACCCCGGCGCCGGTAGCAGATCATGTCGATCACCACGTCGCGGTGGAACTCCTGGCGGTATTCGTACGCCAGCTCCGCGACCCGTACGCACGCCTCGGGGTCGTCGCCGTTCACGTGGAAGATCGGCGCCTGGATGCCGCGCGCCACGTCGGTGCAGTAGACCGAGCTGCGCGAGGACGTCGGGGCGGTGGTGAACCCGACCTGGTTGTTGACGACCACGTGGATCGTGCCGCCCGTGCGGTAGCCGCGCAGCTGGGACAGCTGCAGGGTCTCCAGCACGACGCCCTGCCCGGCGAACGCGGCGTCGCCGTGCATCAGGATCGGCAGCACGGTGAACGCCTCCCCGTGCAGGTTGAGCCGGTCCTGCTTGGCCCGCACGATCCCCTCGAGGACCGGGTTGACGGCCTCCAGGTGGCTGGGGTTGGCCGCGAGGTAGACCCGCGTGGTCTTGCCGTCCTCGGAGGTGAAGACGCCCTCGGTGCCGAGGTGGTACTTCACGTCGCCGGACCCCTGCACGGTCCGCGGGTCCGGGGTGCCCTCGAACTCGCGGAAGATCTGCGCGTAGCTCTTGCCCGCGATGTTGGCGAGCACGTTCAGCCGGCCGCGGTGCGGCATGCCCATGCACACCTCGTCCAAGCCGTCCTCCGCAGAGGAGACGAGGATGCGGTCGAGGAGCGCGATGACCGACTCCCCGCCCTCCAGGCTGAACCGCTTCTGGCCCACGTACTTGGTCTGCAGGAACGTCTCGAACGCCTCAGCCGCGTTGAGCCGACGCATGATCCGCATCTGCTCGTCGCGGGGGATCTTCGCGCCCTTGACCTCGATCTTGCGCTGCATCCACGCGCGCTGCTCGGGGTCCTGGATGTGCATGTATTCCACGCCGATGGTGCGGCAGTAGCTGTCCCGCAGGATGTCGAGGATCTCGCGCAGCGTGGCGCGGTCCTTGCCGCCGAAGCCGCCGGTGGCGACCTCGCGGTCGAGGTCCCACAGCGTGAGGCCGTACGTCGTGAGCTCCACGTCCTCGTGGCCGCGCATCCGGTACTCGAGCGGGTCGATGTCGGCCACCAGGTGTCCCCGCACCCGGTAGGCGTGGATCAGCTTCTGGACGCGCGCGGCCTTGGACAGGTCGTCCTCATGGGTCGCGTCGAGGTCCCGCTGCCAGGTGATCGGCTCGTACGGGATCCGCAGCGACGTGAAGATCTCCTCGTAGAAACCGTCCTCGCCCAGCAGGAGCTGGTGGATCTTGCGCAGGAACTCCCCCGAGGTCGCGCCCTGGATGATCCGATGGTCATACGTGCTCGTGAGCGTGAGGATCTTGCTGATGCCGGCGCGGGCGATCGACTCCAGCGAGGCGCCCTGCCACTCCGCGGGGTACTCCATCGCACCGACGCCGACGATGCAGCCCTGCCCCTTCATGAGACGGGGCACCGACTGGACCGTCCCGATGCCCCCGGGGTTGGTCAGCGAGATGGTGGTGCCGGCGAAGTCGTCGACCGACAGCTTGTTGGTGCGGGCCTTGCGGATCAGGTCCTCGTACGCGTGCCAGAAGTGGTAGAAATCCATCTTCTCGGCGGTCTTGATGCTGGGGACGACCAGGCTGCGCGTGCCGTCCGGCCGCGGCAGGTCGATCGCGATCCCGAAGTTCACGTGCGCCGGCTGGACGAGGGCGGGTTTGCCGGCGTCGTCGGTGGCGAAGCTGTGGTTCATCTCCGGCAGGACGGCGAGGGCCCGCACGACCGCGTACCCGATGATGTGCGTGAAGCTGACCTTGCCGCCACGCGTGCGCCGCAGGTGCTCGTTGATCTGGATGCGGTTGTCGATCATCACTTTGGCCGGCACGCTGCGGAAGCTGGTCGCCGTCGGGACGGCAAGGCTCGCGTCCATGTTGGTGACGATGCGCGCGGCCGGGCCGCGCAGCGTGGTGACGACCTCGTCGGCGTCCTTCTCCGGCTGATTCACCGGCGGGGCGTCGCGCGGGGTGAGGGACTTCGTGGACCCGCTCGGGGAGGTGGTGGCGCTGCCCTCGGCGGGCGCCTTGGCCGCGTCGGAGGGCTGGTCGTGCGTTACGGGCGAGGCGGAGGTCGCCGTCCGGCCGGGCTGTCCGCCGGCCGGGGTGGCGGACGTGCTCTGGGATCCCTTCACCTGCGCTCCCGAGCTGCTCTGGGCCTGGGCGGGCAGGCTCACCGACGGGGAGGCAGCTGACGCCCCGTCGCCCGAGGCCCGTAGCGGGGGCGCCGGGGCCGGCTCGCGGCGCGTCCCCGGCGCCGATCCGGACGAGGCCGCCGATCCGGACGAAGCCGCCGTCACGGACGAAGCACCCGGCGCCGCGGCCGGCGCGGAAGAGGTGGCGGTCGACGGCGGCGAGGCGGTGGCGGTGGTCGATCCGCCCTGCGAGCGGGCGCTCGCCTCGCCCGGTCGGTATCCGGCGAAGTAGTTCCACCAGGCCTGGTCGACGGAGTTCTTGTCCGTCAGGTATTGCTCGTACAGCTCGTCGACAAGCCACTGGTTGGGGCCGAACCCGGTCGGGGTGTCGTTGGGCGGGGGCAGGTCGGGCACGACGGCTTCGCCTCTTTCCTGACGTCGTCGCTCCGGTGGGGCCGGGCGCGGATGGTGCGGGGGACGGCCCGCGGCCGAAGGGGAGAGTCGGGCATAACGCGCCATGTCCGTGACACGCAGTCGGGACAAATCTGTCGTCAGCCGTTCGTCAAGGCCAGGGACGTCCCTAGCTAGGCTACCCTTCCTCACCTGAGGTGAACCCGTCAGGCGTGCGCGAATCCCCGTAGGATGAGCCGCGCTATGTCCGAGTGGTTACTGATCGGCGTCGGCGTCCTGCTCACCCTCGGCACCGCCTTGTTCGTCGCCGCCGAGTTCTCGTTGGTTGCGCTCGACCGCTCACGGGTCCGCAGCGCTGCCGAGTCGGGCGACCTGGGGGCCCGCGCCGTGCTCCCCTCCCTGAGCCGTCTCGCGACCCAGCTGTCGGCCGCCCAGGTCGGCATCACCCTGACGACCCTCGCGCTCGGCTACCTCGCGACCCCGTCGGTCGGCGCCCTCCTGACCGGTCCGATGTCCGGGCCGCTGACCTCGCTCGGTTTCCCGCACGAGGGCGTCGTCGCCACGGCCTCCGTGGTCGCGCTGGTCATCGCCAGCCTGTTCTCGATGCTGGTGGGCGAGCTCGTACCGCAGTTCCTGGGGATCTCCGCGCCGCTGCAGGTCGCGAAGGTGGTGGCGGTCCCCGTACGAGTCTTTTCGGCGCTGTTCCGCCCACTGATCGCGCTGCTCAACGGCTCGGCCAACGCCCTGTTGCGGCGGATGGGCATCGAGCCGACGGAGGAGCTGTCCGCCGCTCGGACCCCCCAGGAGCTGGTGTCCGTCGCGCGGCGCAGCGCCGACGCCGGCGTCCTGGAGCAGGACGTCGCCGAGCGGATGACGCGCTCCCTGCACTTCGGCGATCGGATCGCCGCCGACGTGATGACCCCCCGCGTCCGGTGCGAGGCCGTGGAGCGGACCGCCACCGCCGACGAGGTGCTCGCCGTGGCGCGGCGGACCGGGCACTCCCGGTTCCCCGTGTTGGGCGAGGACTGGGACGACGTCGACGGGCTCGTCTCTGTCAAGACGGCCGTGGCCGTGCCGCGCGAGCGCCGCGGCCTGGTCCCCGTCTCCGCCCTGATGGTCGCGCCCACCTTCGTCCCGGAGACCATCGGCCTGCACCCGCTGCTGGTCCTCCTTCGTCGCGCCGGGCAGCAGATCGCGGTGGTCGTCGACGAGTACGGCGGCACGTCGGGCGTCGTCACGCTGGAGGACGTCGTCGAGGAACTCGTCGGGGAGGTGGCCGACGAGCACGACCGGGCCTCCGCCGGCGCCAGGCGGGACAGCCGGGGCCGCTGGGTCGTGCCCGGCCTGTGGCGGCCCGACGAGGTGCGGTCGCGGGTGGGCGTGCGGGTGCCGGACCGGTCGGCGTACGAGACCCTCGGCGGGTTTCTGATGGCCGTGCTGGGCCGGTTGCCCCAGGTCGGCGACGAGATTGCGATCCCGGGGTGGGTGCTGCGGGTCGTGGCGATGGACGGGCGGCGCGTGGAGCGGGTCCTGGTGATCCCGAAGGACACCCAGCTGAGCGACCTGGCCGACGACCTCCCTGGCGGGGAGACGGCGCAGTGAGCCCGCTTCCGTCTCGGGAGGTGCCCCGGTGAACCCGCTTCTCTCTCGGGAGGTGCCCCGGTGAGCCCGGCCCTCGCGCTGACCCTGTCCATCCTGTTGCTGGCGGGCAACGCGTTCTTCGTCGGGGCGGAGTTCGCCGTCATGGCCGCGCGCCGGAGCCGCCTGGAGCCGCTCGCCGCCGCCGGTCGGCGAACCGCCCGGTGGGCGCTGGAGTCGTTGGATCGGGTGGCCTCGCTCCTCGCGTGCGCCCAGCTCGGCATCACGGTCTGCTCGGTGCTCCTCGGCGCGCTCGCCGAGGACGCGATCCACCACCTGGTGTCCCCGCTGGTCGAGCGCACCGGCGTACCGTCGGCGGCCTCGCACGGGGTCGGGTTGGCGGCGGCGTTGCTCATCGTCGGGTACTTCCACGTCGTGATCGGCGAGATGGTGCCCAAGAACCTCGCGATCGCCGGGCCGGAGCGCGCCGCATTGGCGCTCGCGCCGCCGCTGCTGCTGTTGACGCGCGCGTTCTGGCCCCTCATCCGCGTCCTCGTCGGAGTGGCGAAGTTCCTGGTCCGCCGATGCGGCGTGGAGCCGAAGGACACCCTGGCGACCGCGTTCACGGCCCGGGAGTTCGACGCCCTCGTCGCCGAGAGCGCCCGCGAGGGCCTGCTGGAGGAGCACGAGCAGCACCTGGCCCGCCGCGTGCTGGAGTTCAGCGATCGGGTCGCGGCCGACGTCGCCGTCCCGTTGGGCGAGCTCGTCACGCTCCCGTACGGGTGCACCCCCGCCGACGTCGAGCGCGTGGTGGCCAAGCACGGGTTCAGCCGCGTGCCGGTCGTGGACGCGTCGGGTCCGGTCAGCGGGCACGGACACGTCGTCAGCGGGTACGTACACCTCAAGGACGTCCTCGACGTGAGCGACGAGGCGCGGGACCGGCCGCTGTCGACGGGGCGGATCCGGCGCTTGGCCACGGTGCACCCGCAGGACGAGGTGGAGGACGTACTGTCCCGGATGCAGCACACCGGCGCGCACCTGGCCTGCGTGGTGGACGCCGACGGACATGCCTCGGGCGTGGTCTTCCTGGAGGACGTGCTGGAGGAACTGGTCGGCGAGGTCACGGACTCGACCCAGCGGTGACGGGCGGGTCCGCGCCCGGGCGAGACGTGCAGTGGGGGCCTGCCGGCGGTCGGGACGGGTGGTCTGCCGGCGGTCGAGACGGGCGCTCCGGACGGGCGGTGCAGACGGGCGTCCCGGTCCGCCGCTCGGACGGGGCCGCTGAGCGCCTGATCCCGTGACTACCATGAGGCCCGTTCTGTATCACTGGGTTTCAATGTCGGGGGACACGCGGACACCGGGAGGGCGCCGCCAGCGCCGGGACGCTGGCGGACGGCCCACCGGACGCGTCGACGGGGAGCGTTGCGGGGGGCCGAATGGGCGCCGGCAACGGGGGCTGCCCGTGGGCGGCGCGAACCCGGCAGACAGGGGGTCTTGTCATGAAGTCGACCACGCGGATATACGCCGCACTGGCGGCCGGGGCGATGGTGTGGGGGACGGCCTCGGCCGCGCAGGGCGCCCCGGAAGTGAGCGCGAGCGTCGCGTCGCCCACCAGCGTCGCGTCGCCCACCAGCGTCGGCAGCCGCGCCGGGACGCCCGCGGCGAGCGACGCGGCGATACGCCGCCAGGCGTCGAGCGAGGCCGGGTTTGCGGTGGTCCGCGCGCTGGCCGCCGAGCCGGTCGCCCTGTACGCGCCGCGGGCGGGGGAGCTGTGGGTCGTGGGGCGCGGCGGCCAGGACGAGATCGTCCTGGAACACCTGCGGGGCGGGCGTTGGACCACGACGCGTCTGCCAGGCCAGCTCCCGTACGACGGCACGCGCCAGGTGATCGACGGCTCTGGGCCCGACGACATCTGGCTCGCCGCGGGGGAGAAGATCTACCGCTACGACGGCCGCCGGTGGAAGCCGGTGCCGTCGCCGCGTGTCCCGGCGGGTGCCACGTTGGAGGCCCGCGTGGTCGCCGACGTGCCCGGCGCGGGCGCGTACGTCGCCACGTTCGACCACGGCGTCTTCCGGTACGACGGTCGGCGCTGGGCCGCCCTCGGATCGCCGACGCCACCCGCTTCTGACCAGCCGACACGTCCGGGCCGGCCCGGTGCCTCGTACTGGCCGCGCTTCATGAAGGTGCGTGACGGCCACCCGTACGTCCTGTTCGAGCGCTTCGACGGGCGCGCGTTCCTGGAGCTGCACCGCTACGACCGGTCCTGGACGAAGCTCGCGGACGGGCTCGGCTCCCGCGGGCCGCACGTGAGCGAGGAGCCGCGGGCCTGGCTCCTGGAGCGGGGTCCGAAGGTGACGGTCCTCGGCTTCCTGAACGCTCCGCCCGGGGTCGTGGGCGGCACGTGCCACACGTGGAAGCCGGGCGGCGCGACGTCTTCCTGCCTGACGGAGGGGTCCGTCTCGGCCGGGGCCGAGCGCGCCGACGGGACGCTGATCCTGGGCGGGCACGCCAGCGTCGACGGCCCGAACTACGAGCCGATCCCGGTGCCCGGGCGTTTCGCGACGCGCGACCGCGCCGGGGTCGAGAGCGTGATCCCGGGAGATCCCGGCGACGAGGCAATCGCCCTTGCCGTGGAGCCCCGGTCGGGCGTGACCTGGGCGGCGACTCGCACGGGGGAGACGTACGCGCTGCAGCGCTGGTCCGGACCCTCGGCCCGACGCTGACCAGGTCGGCCCCGGGGGACCCTCGGGGCCGACCGCGGTGCCCCCGTCGGCGCCCTCACTTCGTTCTGCGCCCCCGTCGGCGCGCTCACTTCGTTCCGGGCGCCTGTTGCTTCTGCCGTGGTCACGACGAATGGGGGGCAGCGCAAGCGCTTGCCCCCC
>JBDIAS010000148.1:0-8359 GCA_039812465.1 Austwickia sp.
AGCGGCGCGCTGAACACGTGCACGAGCCGGGTGAACGGCCACGCCGCGAACAGCAGGCACGCCGCCAACGTGTGCAGCTGGAACCCAAGCGGGGCGGCGGCCATGAGGTCGGCGTCGGGCCGGAACGTGAGGAACTGCCGATACCAGACCGAGACGCCCTCGCGGTAGTTGTAGTGGTCGACCAGCGGGCTCGGGTTGTTGATGCCGGAGGCATGCCAGCCGAACGTGTTGAGGATCCCGAAGAGGACTACCGCGCCGAGCAACACGTACATGACCTTGTCCATCGGGGTCGTCGCGCTGAACACCGGGCCGGTGGTCCGGCGGCGATAGATCAGGATCGTCATCCCCACGACCGTGCAGATACCCGCGACCAGGCCGACGGTGATCGCCATGAAGTGGTACGCCTCCTGGCTGATCCCGATCGCGTCAGTCCACGCCTTGGGCACGAGGAGCCCCATCACGTGGCCGATGAGCACGAAGAGGATGCCGAAGTGGAACATCGGGCTTCCCCACCGCAGCAGCCGGTCCTCGTAGAGCTGGGTGCTCCGCGTCGTCCACCCGAACTGGTCGTACCGCCAGCGCCAGACGTGCCCCACGAGGAACGACGTCAAGCAGATGTACGGGAAGACGACCCACAGCAAGGTGTTCACGGTCGCGCTCCTTCACGGAAGTCAGGCGAGGCGGAGGCTTGGCGCCAGGTGGCGTCGTCGGCCGGGTGGGGGTTCAGGCGGGGATCGATCGCGTACGGCGCCAGGCCCACGTCTTCGCGCGGCGGCCCGTCCTGGACGAGGCGGGCCACCGCGTCCATCTCGTCGCCGGCCAGCGGCGGCAGCGTGGCGCACACGGCGACGACCGCGTCCGCCCACCGCGACCCGGCGTCCAGCAGGGCGAGCCGCAAGACCTCCACGGCCGCCCGGTGGTCCAGCAGCAGCTTGGCGCCCGCGGCCAGGTCCGCGGTCGCGCCGAACTCCAGCACGACGGCCAGGTGGTCGGGCAGCTCCGCGTCGTCGTCGAGCAGCCGCACGCCGTGGCGGCGGTAGGCCTGCTTGATCCGCACGAGGGCGGCGCCGCGCTCCCGGGTGTCCCCGTACCCGACGTAGGTCAGGTACGGCGCGCAGCGCCGCGTGTAATCGAAGGTGGCGACGTAATCCCGGCGCAGTTCCTCCACGTCGCCGGCCGCCAGCGCGCTCGCGAGTCGCTCCAGCGGCTCCCCGCACGCGGGGGGAAGCCGGCGGGCGACGTCGGTGAGCAGCGGCAGGCGCGCCAGCAGCTCGTCGTCCGGATAGCAGATCAGCAGGGACGCGCACTGCCAGGTGGCGCGCACGTCGTCCTCGCTCATCGCCAGCCCGATCGGCAGCCCCAGCCCTCGCCCCCGGCGGCGCAGCGCGAGCCTCATTGCCGCTCGCTCTCGCCCCGGAACAGATCCGCCGGCATCCCCTTGCCGTCCCAGCTCAGCAGGTTCACCCGGCTCTCGCCGGTGCGGCCGAGATCGTCGGCGGTCTGCCGGGCCTGCAGCATCCGGAAGTTCTCCACCGCGATCGGTTGCAGACCGCCGGAGCCCTCGCCGAGCAGGCCGCGCGCGCCCGGCTCGTATTCTGCGACGTCGCAGGTGGTGCCCAGCTCCTCGAGGCCGTGCGCTTGCTCGGCGTGCGCCTGCGGGATGACGTACCGCTCGTCGTACTTCGCGAGGGCGAGCAGCCGGAACATCTCGTACATCTCCTCCTCGCCCATCCCCACGGAGGCGGGGATCGCCTCGTTGGGGTCGCGGCCGAGGTTGATGTCGCGCATGTACGCGCGCATCGCGGCGAGCCGGCGCAGGACCGCCTCCACCGCGGGGACGTCGCCGGCGGTGAAGAGGTTCGCCAGGTACTCCACGGGGATGCGCAACGCCTCGATCGCGGCGAAGAGATTGCTGGGGTCCTCCGCGTCGTGCCCGGTGTCGCGCAGCACGTCCACCACGGGGGACAGCGGCGGGATGTACCAGACCATGGGGACCGTCCGGTACTCCGGGTGCAGCGGCAGCGCGACCTCGTAGTCCCTGATCAGCCGGTAGATCGGTGAGCGCTGCGCCGCCGCGATCCAGTCCGCGGGGATCCCGGCCCGCTCGGCCTCGTCGGCGATCGCCGGGTCGCGCGGGTCGAGGAGCACCTCCCGCTGGGCGGCCAGCAGCTCATCGTCCGGCGCGCTCGCCGCGCCCAGCACGGCGTCGGCGTCATAGAGCACCAGCCCGATGTAGCGCAGCCGCCCCACGCACGTCTCCGCGCACACGGTCGGGATGCCGACCTCGATCCGCGGGAAGCAGAACGTGCACTTCTCGGCCTTGCCGGTCTTGTGGTTGAAGTACACCTTCTTGTACGGGCAGCCGGTGATGCACATCCGCCAGCCGCGGCACTTGTCCTGGTCGACCAGGACGATCCCGTCCTCGGTGCGCTTGTAGATCGCGCCGCTCGGGCAGCTGGCCGCGCAGCTCGGGTTGAGGCAGTGTTCGCAGATCCGGGGCAGGTAGAACATGAACGTCTTCTCGAACTCGAAGCGCACCTTGTCCGCGATCCCGGCCAGCATCGGGTCCGCCGGCGCGGTCTCCTGCGCGCCGCCGAGGTCGTCGTCCCAGTTCGCCGACCAGGAGATGTTCATCGGTTTGCCGGAGATCAGCGAGTACGGGCGCGCCACCGGGAAGTTCTTCTGCGCGGGAGCGTTGAGGAGCGTCTCGTAGTCGTAGGTCCACGGCTCGTAGTAGTCCTCGATGGAGGGCATCTTCGGGTTCGAGAAGATCTGCAGCAGCTTCTTGTAGCGGCCGCCGGCCTTGAGGACCAACCTCCCGTTGCGCTTGAGCTCCCAGCCGCCCTTCCACTCGTCCTGATCCTCATACCGGCGCGGGTATCCCAGACCGGGACGCGTCTCGACGTTGTTGAACCACACGTACTCCGTGCCGGTGCGGTTCGTCCACGCCTGCTTGCAGGTGACCGAACACGTGTGACACCCGATGCACTTGTCGAGGTTCATCACCATCGCCATCTGGGCCATGATGCGCATGTCAGCGGTCCTTCCAGACAGGGGCGATCGGGCAGTGCGGACGGCTCAGCGGTACGGACGGGGCGCGCCGGCCGCGAGGAAGGGCTGCTTGCCTACCATCCGCACGGGCGCGGCTCGCAGGCTCGCGGCGCACGTGCTCCCGCCAGACCCGCCACGGCTGCGCAGCCCTTCCTCGCGCCCGGCGCTGGTCGGTCTCGCGTGTCGCGTACTCGGGATGGCCGCGCATCAGTACTCGACCTCCTGGGCGCGGCGGCGGATCATCGTGACCTCGTCCCGGTTGTTGCCGGTGGGGCCGATGTAGTTGAAGAAGTACGCGAGTTGGGCGTACCCGCCGATGATGTGCGTCGGCTTGACCATGATCCGGGTCATCGAGTTGTGGATCCCGCCGCGCCGGCCGTTGTGCTCGGTCAGCGGCGTGTCGATGAGGCGGTCCTGGGCGTGCGGCATGTAGATCGTGCCCTCGGGCATCCGGTAGGTGACGATCGCCCGCGCGGCCACGACCCCGTTGCGGTTGACCGCCTCGACCCAATCGTTGTCCTTGACCCCGATCTTGTCGGCGTCCGCGACGCTCATCCAGATCGACTGCCCGCCGCGGCCGAGGCTCAGCATGAACAGGTTGTCCTGGTATTCGGAGTGGATCGACCACTTGTTGTGCGGGGTCAGGTAGCGCACCGAGACCGCGACGCCGCGCTCGTCCTGCGCCAGCTCGCCGATCGCCCGCTCCCCGAACAGGGCGGTCATGTTGAGCGGCGGGCGGAACGTCGGCAGCGCCTCGCCCATCGCCTGCAACCAGTCGTGGTCGAGATAGAAGTGCTGGCGCCCCGTGAGCGTGTGGAACGGCTTGCCCCGCTCGATGTTGATCGTGAACGGGCTGTACCGCCGCCCGCCGGTCTCCGAGCCGGACCACTCCGGCGAGGTGATGACCGGCACCGGCGCCGCGACCGTGTCGGGGAAGGTGATCAGCTTCCCCTCATGCTCAGCGGCCAGGTCGTGCATGAGGTTGCCGCAGCGCTTCTCCTGGGTCTTGAAGCCCTGGGTCGCGAAGTGCCCGTTGGTGGTGCCCGACAGGGCCATGATCGTCTCGGCCACCTGGATGGCGGTGTCGAGGCGCGGCTGGCCGTCGGCGACCCCGCCGCGGACCGTCCCGTTGCGCTTGCGCAGGTAATCGACCTCACGCGTCACGTCGTACGTGATGCCCTTGGTGGTGTTGCCCAGCTTCTCGAAGAGCGGGCCGATCGCGACCATCTTCTCGTACGTGGCCGGGTAGTCCCGTTCCACGACCGCCAGCACCGGCATGGTCTTGCCCGGTACGGGCTCGCACTCGCCGCGCTTCCAGTCGCGCACCACCCCGTGCGGGTTGGCCATCGCCTCGGGGGTGTCGTGCCACAGCGGCTTGGCGACCAGGTCGCGCCGCGTCCCGAGGTGCGTCGCCGCCAGCTCGGAGAAGACCTTCGAGACCTCCACGAACGCGTCCCAGTCCGACTTGGATTGCCACGGCGGTGCGATCGCCGGGTTGAACGAATGGATGAACGGGTGCATGTCCGTGGTGTTGATGTCGTGCTTCTCGTACCAGGTGGCGGCCGGGAGCACGACGTCGGACAGCATCGTGGAGCTGGTCATCCGGAAGTCGATGGTCATGAGCAGGTCGAGCTTGCCCTCGGGGGCCTCCTCGCGCCAGACCAGGTCCTTCGGGCGCTGCTCGGGGGCGGCCTCGGCGGCGTTGACGCCGTGATCGGTGCCCAGAAGGTGCCGCAGGAAGTACTCGTCGCCCTTGGCGGAGGAGCCGAACAGGTTGGCGCGCCACATCGTGAGCACCCGGGGCCAGTTCTCTTCGGCGTCCGGGTCCTCGGCCGCGAACCGCACCTCGCCGGACTTCAGCGCCTCGACCACGTAGTCCTTGGGCTCCATGCCCGCGGCCTCCGCCTCGTCGCACAGCTGCAGCGGGTTGCGGTTCAGGGTCGGGTAGCTGGGCATCCACCCCGCGCGGGCGGCCTGCGCGACCAGGTCGGCGACCGTACGGCCGTCGAAGTCGTGCAGCCCCGCCGAGACGTCGGCCGCCGCGTACGTGTCGTAGCGCCACTGGCTCGTGTGCAGGTACCAGTACATGGTCTGGGCGGCGTGCCGCGGCGGGCGGTGCCAGTCCAGCGCGAACGCCGTGTGCTGGAAGCCGGACAGCGGCCGGATCTTCTCCTGGCCCACGTAGTGCGCCCAGCCGCCACCGTTGCGGCCCTGGCAACCCGTGATCGTGGTGAGGACGAGCATCGCCCGGTAGATCAGATCCGAGTGGTACCAGTGGTTGGTGCCCGCGCCCATCAGGATCATCGAGCGGCCGGTCGAGTCCACGGAGTTCTGCGCGAACTCGCGCGCGATGCGCGCCACGGCCGCCGCCGGGACGCCGGTGATGTCCTCCTGCCAGGCGGGGGTGTACGGGGCCTGCGTGTCCTCGTAGCCGCTCGGCCAGGACCCGGGCAGACCGTCCCGCGCCACCCCGTACTGCGCGAGCATCAGGTCGAACACGGTGGTGACCAGGCGCGACCCGACCCGCCGGGCCGGCACACCGCGGGGCAGTTCGGCGACTTTGCCGTCCAGGGCATCGAACCGCGGGAGCAGCACCTGCACCCGCTCGGCGTCGGGTGTGTCGTAGAGCGACAGGCGCGGGCGCAGGTCGCCGAGGTCGAGGTTCCACTGGCCGACGCCCTCGTCCCCGTAGCGGTGCCCGAGCGTGCCGTGAGGGATGGTGATCTCGTCGGTGACCTCGTCGATCAGGGCCGGCTTCCACATTGCGTTCTCGCTGGCCGCCGCCTCCGGCAGGACGTCGCCGAGATCGCCCGCGACCACGAACTTGCCGGGCCGGTAGGCCGACGCGCCGCCATCGCCCGCGCCGCCTTCCCCTGCGCCGCCATCGCCTGGGCCTCCACCGCCGCCGCTGTTCCTGTCACCGTCGCCGTCGGCGGGGGTCAGCTCGACCAGGAACGGCAGGTCGGTGAACGTGCGGCAGTAGTCGGCGAAGAACGGGGTGGTCTGCTCGACGAAGAACTCGCGCAGGATCACGTGGCCCATCGCCATCGCGAGCGCGGCGTCAGTGCCGGGCGCGACTGGCAGCCACTCGTCCGCGAACTTCACGTTCTCCGCGTAATCCGGCGCCATCACGACGACCTTCTGGCCGCGGTAGCGCGCCTCGGTCATCCAGTGCGCGTCCGGGGTGCGGGTCAGCGGCACGTTGCTGCCCCACATGATCAGGTAGCCGGCGTCCCACCAGTCGCCCGCCTCGGGCACATCGGTCTGGTCGCCGAACATCTGCGGGCTCGCGACCGGCAGGTCGGCGTACCAGTCGTAGAACGACAGCATCGCCCCGCCGATGAGCTCGGTGAACCGGGCGCCCGAGGCGTAGCTGACCATCGACATCGCCGGGATCGGGGAGAACCCGGCGATCCGGTCCGGCCCCCAGCGCTTGATCGTGTAGACCTGCGCCGCCGCGACCATCTCGGTGGCTTCGGCCCACGTGGAGCGGACCAGGCCGCCCTTGCCGCGCGCGCTCGTGTAGCGGTGACGCTGCTCCGGATCCTGCACGATCGACGCCCAGGCGAGCACCGGGTCCCCGTACTGCTCCTTGGCCCTCCGATACATGTCCAGCAGGACGGCCCGCACGTACGGATAGCGCACCCGCGTGGGTGAGTACGTGTACCAGGAGAACGCGGCGCCGCGGGGGCACCCGCGGGGCTCGTACTCGGGGCGGTCCGCGCCGGTGGACGGGTAGTCCGTCTGCTGGGCCTCCCACGTGATGATGCCGTCCTTGACGTACACCTTCCACGAGCACGACCCGGTGCAGTTGACGCCGTGGGTGGAGCGGACGACCTTGTCGTGGCTCCAGCGGTCGCGATAGAAGCTGTCCCCGGAGCGGCCGCCGACCCGCAGCTCCGTGCGGGCCTGGTCGTCGATCTGCCAGTCGGTGAAGAACCGGCGGGTGCCGATCAGCGCCCGGGTCAGCGGACCGTTGAGGTCTGCCGCGTCTCGCGTCGGGGCGCTGGAACCCATGGCTGCTCCTGGAGATTCGGGGGCGGCCCGCCGCTTCAGGATTCCGCTGCGGTACCACGCCGCGCATGATGGGGAAGACTGTTGCCCATTCAATCACGCACGCGCGGCGCCGCATCTCCTACGTGACGAGGCGCTCAGCGGGGGGTGAACGATGCGTCGGTGAGCCGCTGTTAGCGTGGTTTCGGTCTTACTTTGCCGCGCGGGCCACCCGGCGAGGGCCGCCCGGCGCGCCATCCGTCCGGCAGGAGCACGATGAGCAGCCGACCCGAGGCGGGGGATCCCACCCCCACCGATCCGGAGGGCGCTGCTGGCGTCCCCACCGCGGAGCCCACCGCACGGGCGCCGCGAGGCGCCACCGCGGTGCTCACGATGTCCACCCTGTCGTTCACGGTGATGTTCGCCGTCTGGCTGATGTTCGGCATCCTCGGCGTGCCCATCCAACAGGAGCTGGGGCTCTCCGACGTCGAGCTGTCGTGGATCACCGCGGTCGCCGTCCTGAACGGATCCATGTGGCGCCTGCCCGCGGGGATGCTCACCGACCGGGTCGGCGGTCGCAAGCTCACGATCTTCATGTTGGCCACGACGGCGATCCCCACCTTCTTCGTGTCCCAGGCCAGCGGGTACGCGATGTTGCTGGTCCTGGCGTTCCTCGTCGGCTTCGCGGGCAACCTCTTCTCGATCGGGATCGCCTGGAACGCCGCCTGGGCCCCGCGCGAGCGGCAGGGCTTCGCGCTCGGCCTGTTCGGCGCGGGCAACGTCGGCGCGTCGGTCACCAAGTTCATCGGGCCGCCGCTGATCCTCGGGACGGCCGGCAGCACGTACTTCGGGATCGTGCAGGGCGGCTGGCGGATCGTTCCCGTCATCTATTCGGTGGTGCTGCTGGCGTTGGCGCTCGCCACGTTCCTGATCACCCCGCGCGCCGACCGGATGCCGGGTGCGAGCAAGCCCCTCGCCGAGATGATCGTGCCGCTGCGACACCTGCGGGTGTGGCGGTTCAGCCTCTATTACGTGGCCGTGTTCGGGGCGTACGTCGCGCTCTCGGCGTGGCTGCCGAAGTACTACATGGACAATTTCGAGGTCAGCCTCACCACCGCGGGCCTTCTGACGGCGATCTTCATCTTCCCCGCGTCGTTGCTGCGGCCGTTCGGCGGCTGGGTGTCCGATCGGTGGGGCGCCCGGCGGGCGATGTATCTGACGTTCGCGGTCATGCTGCTCACCACCGGCATCCTGATGATGCCGAACGGGCACCTCGTCATCAACCACGCCGACGGGCGCAGCAGCGAGCACCTCG
>JBDIAS010000149.1:0-8354 GCA_039812465.1 Austwickia sp.
GCCCGGGCCAGGTGGACCGCCCCCAGCACGGTCGTGCTGGTCAGGATGCCCTCGGCGAGAGCGTCGCTGGCCCCCGCGCCGCGGGCCAGCGTGGCCAGGAACGCGGTGTCGACGCTGCTCCGGCCGGAGTGCAGGTCGAGGTGCCCGGCGGCTAGCTTGGACAGCTTCGCCACGCCGCCGCACAGGGTCAGCCGCCCGACGGGGTGGCGGCGCAGGTACTTCAGCACCGCCCCCACGAAGTCGCCCATGTCGAGCAGCGCGAGGTCGGACAGGCCGAGGCGTTCGCGGGCCACCCGCTCGGAGGTCGACCCGGTGCAGGCCGCCACGTGGTCGCACCCCGCGGCCAGGGCGACGTCGATGCCGCGGTGGATGCTGTCGATCCAGGCCGAGCATGAGTACGGGACCACGACCCCCGTCGTACCGAGCACCGACAGCCCGCCGACGATCCCCAGGCGGGGGTTGAGCGTGTGGCGAGCCAGCTCCTCGCCGTCGTCGATGGACACCTCGATGTCGAGGTCGAGCACCGACGCGAGTGAGCCCGCGTCCCACGGGGCCTCGGGCACACCGGATCTCGGGGGTCCCGCGCCGCCGGACCGCGCAGTACCCGCGCCGGGTCTCTCGGTGACCAGGTCCGACAAGGTGAGGCCCGCGTCGAGGATGAACCCGCGCGCCACGGCCGCCAGGTTGTCCGCGATCATCCGGCGGGGCATGGGGTTGATCGCCGCCTCGCCCACGGCGAGCGGGAGGCCCGGCAGCGTCACCACCCCGACGCCGGGCCCCGCGCGGAACGTCATGCCGGCCCCGGGGGCGCCGCTGCGTACGCGCGCGCGTACGACCGCGCCGTGGGTGACGTCGGGGTCGTCGCCAGCATCCTTCGTGACGGCGGCCGACGCCCAGTCGTCGCCGGCGTCCGCGCTGGTCAGGGCAAACGAGGGCCGTTGCCCGCCCGGAAGCTGCACGGTCACGGGATCGGGGTGCACGCCGGTGAGGAGCGCGACGTACGCGGCCCGCGCCGCAGCCGTGGCGCACGCGCCGGTGGTCCACCCTGGCCGCAGGCCCGACGAAGCCAGCTGCCCGGCCCTCCCGCCGGGCGCGGGCCCGTGACCGAACGGCCGCTCCGACCCGTCCCGCGACTGTTCCGCGCGCGGCGCCGGAGAGCCCTCCCCCGTACCCTCCGGCGTCGGCACCTCGACCCCCGTTACTCGGCGTCGGAAGCGGCGGCGTTCACCGCGGCCGCCGTGATCGCGCTGCCCCCGCGGCGACCGCGGACCACCAGGTAATCCAGGCCGAGCCCGCTGGTCACCAGCTCCTGCTTGGACTCCGCGGCGCCGACGAACCCGACCGGGATGCCGAACACCGCCGCCGGTCGCGCCGCCAGCAACGGCAGGATCTCCAGGAGCTTGAACAGCGCGGTCGGGGCGTTCCCGATCGCGATCACGGCGTTGTGCACCAGGCCCCGCGACGCCCACATCTCGACCGCCGCGGCGGTCTTCGTCGTGCCGCGACGCCGCGCCTGCTCTTCGATGTCCGGCTCGTCGAGGAGGCAGACCACCCGGTTGTCCTTCGGTAGCCGCGAGCGGATGATCCCCGCCGCCACCATCCGCGAGTCACACACCACGGGCGCGCCGGCGTCGAGCGCGGCCCGCGCCTTGGAGATCACCTCCGGGCTGTACCGCACGTCGTCGGCGATCGAGGGGTCACCGGCGGCGTGACACATCCGGACCACGACCCGTTCCACCTCCGCCGGAAAGCGGGACAGATCTGCCTCCTCGCGGATGATCCGGAAGGACTCCGCGTAGATCTCCTGGCCGTCCCGGCGGTAGTCGTAGCCGCTCATGCTCTCCCTCGCGCTCGTCGGACTCAGCCCAGGCCGTTCGTGGCCGGGCTCATGGGTCGTACGCGTCCATCCTCGCCGCTCATGCTGTCTGGTCGCGCTCGTCGGACTCAGCCCAGGCCGTTCGTGGCCGGGCTCATGGGTCGTACGCGTCCATCCTCGCCGCTCATGATGTCTCCTCGCGCTCCTGGCGGGCTGGTCACGCGCCCGGCCCACGGTAACCCCGACTGTGCCAGGATGGGGCCACCCTTCCGCGCGCGCACGAGGAAGCCGGGCATCGCCGGCACGGTCGCGCCACTGTGGACCCGCGAGCAGGTCGCGGGGGAGTCAGAGACTCGGCGCCCGCGGACCCGCTCGATCGAGACGCGTCATCTCGAGAAGGAGTCGACCCATGCACATCGCCGAGGGGTTCTTGCCCCCCGCGCACTGCGCCGCCTGGTTCGCCGCGTCCGCGCCGTTCGTGGTCCACGGAGCCCGCGCCGTCGTCCGGCAGACCCGCGCCCACCCCGAGAACCGCCTGCTGCTCGCCGCCGCAGGCGCTTTCACGCTGGTTCTGTCCGCGATCAAGCTCCCGTCGGTCACGGGGAGCAGTTCGCACCCGACTGGTACGGGGCTCGGGGCGGTCCTCTTCCGGCCGCCGGTGATGGCCTTCCTGGGCACGGTCGTGCTGATCTTCCAGGCGGTGCTGCTGGCCCACGGCGGGATCACGACGCTCGGGGCCAACGCGTTCGCCATGGCGATCGCGGGCCCGTGGTGCGGGTACGCCTGCTTCCTGCTCGCCCGTCGCGTCGGTGCCCCGCTGGCCGTCGGTGTGTTCCTCGCGATGGCGATGGCGAACGTGACGACGTACGTGGTGACATCCCTCCAGCTGGCGCTCGCCTACCCCGACCCTTCCAGCGGTTTCGTGGGGGCGGCCCAGAAGTTCCTGGCCATCTTCGGGGCCACGCAGATCCCGCTGGCGATCGCGGAGGGGCTGCTCGGGGTGGTGGTGGTCCGGTTCCTCGCGCGGGTCGCGACCCCGGAGCTGCGACGCCTCGGCGTTCTGCGGTCCCGTCGGGACGCCTCGGACGCGGCGGTGAGCCATGTCTGAGCCACGCGAGGACCAGCTCCACTCCGGGGACCTGACCCGCCGGCGGGACCAGACCCGAACGGCGGACCAGGCCCGCCCGGGGGACCAGACCCGAACAGCGGACCAGGCCCGCCCGGGGGACCAGACTCGAACGGGGCACGGGTCGTTGCGCAGGCGCCACGGCGGGTGGTGGATCACCTCGCTGCTCCTGGCCGGCGTCGCGCTCATCATCGCCGCGTCCTTGGCGCTGGCCCCCGACCCGGCGGAGGAGGGCGCGGAGGCGTTCGGCGGCACCGACGCGCGGGTGACCCAGATCCTGGAGGAGGACGGGGCGCGGCCGTGGTTCACACCGATCTTCGAACCCGGCAGCAGCGAGGTCGAGTCCGGTCTGTTCGCCCTCCAGGCAGCGCTCGGGGGTGGGCTCCTCGGGTTCGCGCTCGGCCGCTTGTCGGCCCGCCGCCGCCCGGAGCGCAGCGGCTCGGCGGTGTCGGCGCCGTGAGCCGCCCTGGACGCGCGGGTCGCCGGTGCATCTGAGCGCCCTCGACGACGCGGCCTGGAGCAGCCCGTGGCGGCGCCGCGCGGTGCTCGACAAGGCCCTGCTCAGCGCCGGGCTGGTGCTGACCGCACTCGTGCTCGCCCCGGTGCCCGGCGGGATCCTCGTCGGCGTCGTCGCCGTGGCCGCCCTGCTCGGACCCGCGCGCGTACCAGCCCGTCTCCTGCTCGGCACCATGGCGCCGCCCGCGCTGTTCATCGCGATCGGCGCGGCCTCGGTCGCAGTTTCGCTCGGGGAACCGGTCGCCGACGCCTGGTGGTCGTTCGGACCGTTCTCCCTGGGCGCCGCGTCCGTGGAGCGGGCGGGCGGCTTGGCCGTGCACGCCCTGGCCGGCACGCTCGCGGTCCTCGTCCTGGCCACGACTACCCCGATGGTGGACGTCCTCACCTCCGTGCGGAGGTTGCGCGTCCCCGACGCCTGCCTGGAGGTGGCCTCGCTCATCTACCGCCTGCTGTTCGTGCTGGCCGACACCGCGCACACGGTGCGGGACGCGCAGCGCGCCCGCCTCGGGGACGCCCCAGCGCGCCCCCCGGGGGCGCCGTGGCGCCCGGGGGCCGTGGTGGCGGCGCGGATCGAATCCGCCGGGGCGGCGGTCGGCACGGTCCTCGTGCGCTCGTGGGAGCGCGCGCGGCGGCTGAACGAGGGCCTGACAGGCCGAGGGTACGAGGACGCCCTGCACACCCTGCCGATCGCGAGGGCGCGATCGCCGCGGTTCGAAGTCGCCACGCTCGCCCTCCTCGCACTGATCTGGGCGGTGACCCTGTGGTCGGCCCAGCTCACGGGCGTCGCCCCGCTGAGGTCCGCGTGGTGAGGCGCCGATGACGCCGGGGGTGGAGCCCCGCCAGGGTGGCTCGCTCGGGTCGTCACCGGCGGCCTCGTCGGCGGTGGCCTCGTCGGCGGTGGAGTCCCGCCAGGACGGCGTGCTCGGGATCCCGTCGGAGGTTGCGCCGAAGGCCTCGTCGGAGGTTGCGCCGGAGACCTCGTCGGAGGTTGCGCCGGTGCTGGCCGCCCGGGGGCTGGTGGCCGGCTATCCGGGACGTCCCCCGGTGCTGGACGGCGCCGACATCGCCCTGCGGGCTGGCCGGCGGACGGTGCTCCTCGGGGCCAACGGCTCGGGCAAGACCACCCTCCTGCGGTGCCTGTCGGGCGCGCACCGCCCGGCCGGCGGCGCGGTCGCCTACGAGGGCGGGCCGTTGCGTCACGACCGCGCGGGGCTTCGCGCGCATCGCGCCCGCGTGCAGCTCGTGTTGCAGGACCCCGACGACCAGCTCTTCTCGGCGGACGTGCGCCAGGACGTGTCGTTCGGCCCGATGAACCTCGGCCTGCCTCCGGACGAGGTGGCGGCGCGGGTCGCCGAGGCGCTCGAGCTGCTCGGCGCGACCCACCTCGCCGAGCGGGCCACCCACCACCTCTCGTACGGCGAACGCAAGCGCGTCGCCACCGCCGGCGCCGTCGCGATGCGTCCGGCGGTGCTCCTGCTGGACGAACCGAGCGCGGGCCTCGACCCGGCCGGCGCTGCGGGGATGCTGGCGGCGCTGAGCCGCTGCGAGGCGCAGGGGACGACGGTGGCGTTCGCGACGCACGACGTGGACCTCGCGCTGGCCTGGGCCGACGACGCCGCGCTGGTGGTCGACGGGCGGGTGGAGTCCGGGCCGGTGGCCGACCTGCTTGACCGCGGGGACCTGGTGGAACGCGCGGGGCTCGCGCGGCCCTGGCCGCTCGAGCTGGCCCGGCGCCTGGGTCTCGATGGCCGGCCGCGGGACCTCGAGGAGCTGGTAGCGCTGCTGGGAGGCGCCCGGTGAGTGGCGCTGAGGGGAGGTGCCCGGTGAGTGGCGCTGAGGGGAGGTGCCCGGTGAATGGCGCTGAGGGGAGGTGCCCGGTGAGTGGCGCTGATGGAAGGTGCTCGATGAGTGGCGCTGCGGAGAGCGTCCGATGAGACGGGACGCCGCGTCGGCGGGGCGCGCAGACGTCGGGGGCCCGCCCGTACGAGGTGGTGTGTCGCCGGTCGCGTCAGGGCAGGGAGAGCGACCACTGCACGACCGGGCGCAGCGGCTTCCAGCCGAGCATCGACCCGAGCGGCTCGGCGGTCTCGACCGCGAGCCGGGTCAGGGTGCCGCCGTGCGACCGGTAGCCGGCGAGGAGCACCTGCTCCGTGTCCAGGGTGACGGCGTGCGCGACGAACCGGCCCCCCGGTCGCAGCGCGGCCAGGCACACGTCGAGGGTCTCGGACGTGCAGCCGCCCCCCACGAACACCGCGTGCGGGCTGTCCTCGGGGACTCGCTGGTCGGCGAAGACGGCCAGGTCGAACCGCACGTCGCAGTCGACCACCCGGACCTGCCACGGGCCGCAGAGCCGGTCCGCGTTGGCTCGGGCGCGCTGCGCCCGGGGTCGGACGCGCTCGAACCCGATGGCCCGGGCGCTGGGGCCGCCGGCGCGGCACCATTCGACGGCGATCGACCCGGCACCCGTACCGACGTCCCACAGCACCTGCCCGGGCCCCGGACGCAGCTCGGCGAGGGCGCAGGCCCGCAGGGGGCGCTTGGTCACCAGCCCGTCGTGCTCGAAGACGTCGTCGGGCAGACCGGGGGACGTGCCGAGGGCGGCCACCGCGTCGTCGGACCAGGGGACGCTCATCGGGGCAGCGTACTGCCGCCTTCGCACCCCGAAGAGCCGCCCGCCCCGGGCCGGGATTCCGACTCCCGGTCCGCATCCCTCCCTCGCGCCCCCCGTGAGCCCCGGCCCACGTCTGCCCGGTCCGCCCGGGAGTTGGGGTCCGCCACCTGTGAGCCTCGGGAGCGCCCGCTCGTGATCGTGCACACCGGCGACGGCAAGGGGAAGACGACCGCGGCGATGGGCCTGGCCCTGCGAGGCTGGGCGCGGGGGTGGTCGGTCGGCGTCGTGCAGTTCGTGAAGTCCGGCAAGTGGCAGCCCGGCGAGCGGGCGGCGCTGCTGGCGCTCGGCCGCGTCCACGAGGAGAGCGGGGAGGGCGGGCCGGTGTCGTGGTACCAGGCCGGGACCGGCTGGACCTGGTCGCGTCCCTCCACCGGGGACCGCGCGCAGGATGCGGTCGCCGCGGCCCGGGACGGCTGGGTGATGGCCGCGGGGCTGCTGGCCCGTGAGGTCCACGACCTGCTCATCCTGGACGAGATCACGTACCCCCTACGGCGTGAGTGGCTCGACATCCGTGAGGTGCTCGACGCGCTGGCGGCGCGGCCGGGGCACCAGCACGTAGTGCTCACCGGGCGGGGCGCGCCCGCGCCGCTCCTGGCGGTCGCGGACCTGGTCACGGACATGACGAAGGTGACCCACCCGTACGACGCGGGCATCCGCGGCCAGAGAGGAATCGAATGGTGACCAGCGCAACGACGCACCGCCTGCCGCGGATCGTGGTGGCCGCCCCGGCGTCGGGGCACGGCAAGACCACGCTCGCGTGCGGCCTGATGGCGGGCCTGCGCCGGCGCGGGCTCGCGGTCGCCCCCGCCAAGGTCGGCCCGGACTACATCGACCCCGGCTACCACTGGTTGGCCGCCGGTCGCGTCGGTCGCAACCTGGACCCGGTGCTCGTCGGCGAAGACCGGATCGTGCCGCTGCTGCTGCACGGCGCCGCGCGCCCCGACGCCGCGGACGTCGCGGTGATCGAGGGCGTGATGGGCCTCTTCGACGGCCGGCTGGGGACGGACGGGGACGGTTCGACCGCCCACGTCGCCCGGCTCACCGACAGTCCGGTGCTGTTGGTCGTGGATGTACGGCACGCCTCGCGGACGTTTGGCGCGGTGGTGCACGGCCTGGCCACGTACGACCCGCGCGTTCGCGTCGGCGGCGTCCTGCTCAACCGGGTCGGCTCGGCGCGGCACGGCGAGGAGGTCCGGCGCGCGGTCGAGGCCGCCGGGCTGCCGGTGCTCGGCGCCCTGCCCCGTGACGAGGCGATCAGCGCGCCGTCGCGGCACCTCGGACTCGTACCGGCTGCGGAGCGCGCCGAATCCGCCGCCGTCCTGGAGGCGCTCGCGGACCGGATCGCCGCGGACGTCGACCTGGACGCGATCCTGGCCCTCGCGGGCAGCGCCCCCGACCTGTCCGGGGACCCCTGGGATCCCGTCGCCGAGATGGCAGGCGGTGGCGAGGGGGCGGCGCGACCGCGCAGCGTGCCGGGAACGGCCCCGTCACCCAAGGTGTCGGGTGCGGCCGGGTCGCACGGGTCGGCTCCTGCGGGCCGCCGGCCGGTGATCGCGATGGCCGGGGGGCGGGCGTTTACGTTCCGGTACGCCGAGACCGAGGAGCTCTTGCGCGCCGGCGGCTGCGAGGTCGTGACCTTCGACCCGCTGACGGACGGCCGCCTGCCTGAAGGGACCGCCGGCCTCTACGTGGGCGGCGGCTTCCCGCAGGTCCACGCCGCCGACCTCAGCGCGAACGCGGCGCTGCGCGGTCACGTCCGGGACGCGATCGGCGCGGGCCTGCCGACGGTGGCCGAGTGCGCGGGCCTGCTCTACCTGTGCGAGAGCGTCGACGGCACGCCGATGACCGGCGCCCTGCCGCTGCTCGGCGCGATGACCCCCCAGCTGACGCTGGGCTACCGGGACGCGATCGCCGGCGCGGACACCCTGCTGGCGCGCGCCGGGGAGCGGGTGCGCGCCCACGAGTTCCACCGCACGGCCGTCGGCCCGCTGGACGGCCCGGCCGGCTGGGGCGAGGACGACGCAGATCCCGCGTGGGACCTCGACCCAGCCTGGCTCCTGCACGGGCGGCCCGACGGGGTCAGCGCGGATCCGGCGGGAGCGGGCCGTCCGAGCGTGCACGCCTCGTACCTGCACCTGCACTGGGCCGGGTACCCCCAGCTGGCCCGCCGATTCGTGACGGCCGCGCGTGAGTTCGCCGCCTCGGGGGGGATCCCCGAGCGGGCG
>JBDIAS010000150.1:0-8338 GCA_039812465.1 Austwickia sp.
ATCGGCTTCATGATGGACTGCGACACCACCGGCATCGAGCCGGACTTCTCGCTGGTCAAGTTCAAGAAGCTCGTCGGCGGCGGGTCCATGCAGATCGTCAACCTGACCATCCCGCGGGCGTTGCGCGCGCTGGGCTACCAGGACGAGCAGGTCGAGGCGATCGTCGAGTACATCGCGGAGCACGGCCACGTCGTCGACGCGCCCGGGCTCAAGGCGGAGCACTATGAGGTGTTCGACTGCGCGATGGGGGAGCGGGCGATCTCCCCGATGGGCCACGTCCGGATGATGGCGGCCTGCCAGCCGTTCCTCTCCGGCGCGATCAGCAAGACGGTGAACCTGCCCGAGACGGCCACCGTCGAGGACATCGAGGAGGTCTACCTCCAGGGCTGGAAGCTCGGCCTGAAGGCGTTGGCGGTCTACCGCGACAACTGCAAGGTCGGCCAGCCGCTGTCGGACGCGAAGGCCAAGGGCGCCGACGCCGGGGCGGCCGAGCCGAAGGTCGAGCGGGTCATCGAGTACCGGCCGGTGCGCAAGCGCCTGCCGAAGCGGCGCCAGTCCGTGACCACGTCGTTCACGGTCGGCGGCGCGGAGGGCTACCTGACCGCCTCCAGCTATCCGGATGACGGGCTGGGTGAGATCTTCCTGAAGTTCGGCAAGCAGGGCTCGACCCTGGCCGGCCTGATGGATGCCTTCTCGCTGGCCGTGTCCGTTGCGCTGCAGTACGGGGTGCCCCTGGAGACGTACGTCGAGAAGTTCACGAACCTCCGCTTCGAGCCGGCCGGCCTGACGGACGACCCGGACGTGCGGATGGCGCAGTCGATCATGGACTACGTGTTCCGTCGCCTGGCGCTGGACTACCTCGACTTCGACACGCGCTCGTTCATGGGCATCCACTCGGCGCAGGAGCGGTCCCGCCAGCTGGAGACGGGCTCGTACGCCCCCACGAACGGTGACGACGCCGACATCGAGGAGGCGCTGGAGACGTACTCGCAGAGCGCCGCCGAGAAGCACCGCCCGGCGACGGCGACCCACCTGGCGCACACGCTGGAGGTCAAGTCCGGATCCGGCGCCGCGGCAGCGAAGGAGGCCGACCCGCACGTGCACAGCTCCGCGGAGCTGATGGAGCACTTCCACGGCCAGGTCGCGGACGCGCCGATGTGCATGACCTGCGGGATCAAGATGCGCCCGGCGGGCAGCTGCTACGTCTGCGAAGGCTGCGGGAGCACGTCCGGCTGCAGCTGACGGCGGGCTGCTGCCCGCAGACGCCACCGTGGTGGGCCGACCCTGGGCAAGGGGCCGGCCCACCACGGCGTTCGGGCATCCCATCACCGCCGACCAGGGCCGACTCAGCGGGTGGGGGCCCGGTTCCGCGGGTGACGGCCCGGTTCCGCGGGTGGGGGCCCGTGGATCCACGGGACCTGATGGGCGGTCCTGGGCCGTCATCGGCGGTTTCGGGGATCCATCCGCGGTGCGGGTTCCGCGAGCCGGGTTCGTCGCAGGGTCTGCTGGGTCGCCACCTGTGGATAGCAAACGTCGTCAAACGACATCACACGGCATCATCAAGTGTCATGAACCCCCACGAGATGACCCCAACTGACACGCTGTCGTTCGACGAGCTCCCGCCGGACTGGCCCAGCCTCCCGCTGACCGATCCGCTCATCGCCTCCGGGGTGGTGGATCTGTGTGTGCCCCTTCGCGATCGGGACGCCTGGAGCATGGCCGTCCTGCTGTGCGACGCCGACTCCCGCCTGCTGCAGCCATGCCTGGTCGGCGACGTACCGCGCGTCAGCAACGACCTGGACAAGCTGCGCCTCCTCAAGCCGTTCGCGCAGTTCGCGCGCGAGCAGGACGGCGGTCTGCTCGTGGTCCGCGCTCGCCCTGGTCAGCGCGCCGTCGACGAGGAAGACCGATCCTGGGCGCGGGTCGCGCAGCACGCCTGCGACGTGCGCTCAGTGCGTCTCGTCGGGGTCTGGCTCGCGACGCCCCGAGGGGTTCGCCGCGTGGACGATCCCCACCGACTCGCCGCCTGACGGGCTCAGGACACGGGGCCTGGCGAGAGCCCGGTCGTCTGCCGATGCTGGTGCCGCGGACACCAGTAGCATTCCCAGCATGGCGGCCCTGAACGTGTACGGCGAAGAGTTGCAGCCCTGCAGCACGGACCCGATGACCGGCTTCTTTCGGGACGGCAACTGCATCCTGGGCAGCCAGGCGCTCGGCGGGCACACGGTGTGCGTCGTGGCCACCGAGGAGTTTCTGCGCCACCAGGTCGCCACCGGCAACGATCTCGTCACCCCCGCCCCGCACTTCGCGTTCCCCGGCCTCAAACCCGGCGACTCGTGGTGCGTGTTGGCGGCCCGGTGGCGGCAGTCGTACGAGGACGGGTGCGCCTCGCCCGTACGCCTGGCCGCCACCAACATCCTCGCCCTTGAGGTCGTGCCGCGAGAGTGGCTGCTGGAGCACGCCGTGGACGCGCCCGACGACCTCAGCGAGCTCCTCGGGCCGCCCAGCTGAGGACGGCCGAGCCGGCCGTCCTGACGCAAACTCGCAGTCCTGGCGAAAGCCAGCCGTCCTGGCGCAAACCTGCCCTCCTGCACAAGTCCGTCGTCCTGACGCACGGCGCAGCCCGACCTCATCCCGGCGTCGTCACCCGGGGTCCCTCGGCCGGGCGGCGTCGTCGGGGGAAGGCCACAGCCCGCCGTCCGACGGCGTGGAGGAGGCGGCGTCCACGGGAGTGCCGTACCCCAGGGCGTAGCGCGCCAGCGGCGTCGGCAGCGGCGGAGGGGCGGTCCTGCCGTTGACGGGCTTACCCTCGACGGTCGCATGCCGCTGGCGGGCCCGCTCCTCCACGTCCAGGTGGCCCAGGACCCCCTCAACAGCGGCCAGGATCGATCCGTGCAGGAGCCAGGTGGACGGGTCGCCGCGTCCGTCCACGAAGTAGAGCTCGGTCAGGATCGCGCGCGTCTCCCGCAGGATCTCCAGCGTCTCGGCGAGCGCGTCCTCCGCCTCGATCCGGCGCCCCTGCGCCTCGGCGACCACCAGCGTCCCGAACGCCTCGGCCGCGTCCGCCATGTCCAGCAGGACCACCGAGAACGCCCCGCGAAGCTCCTCATCGTGCCCGGGCGGGCCGCCGCTCGACGGCGGAAGCTGGTCCTGCAGCGTCTGGAACATCACCCGCACGGACAGAACCGTCGACTCCAGGGCCGCCAGCCCGCTGCGCAGGGAGGGGACGACATCGGCCATGGACAGGGAGCGTGGGTTGAGTTTGCGACGCTCCTCCACCTCCGCAATGCTCGCGTCCGCGGCCAGTACGAGCGGCGCCAGCTCGCGCGTCTGCAGGCGCCACGTCGACAGACGATCCGTGTCCACCCGCTCGACGATTTCGGTGCCCGCCCGACGCAACACGCCCGCGGTGGCGTCGGCGACCTCCCGGACCGCGTCGGCCCCCCGCCGCGCCGCGATCGGCGGCGGGAAGAGCAGCGTGAACGCCACCCCCACGCCGGCGCCGACCAGCGTGTTGAAGACGCGGGTGGACGCCGCGATCTCGTGCTGGGACACGCCGAGGATGAGCATCGCGCTGATCGGCGCCTCGAGCAGGGAGTCCCGCAGGCGCAGCAGGTGGCCGGCGATCAGGGCGGCGGCGATCACCAGGCCGAGGCTGGCCCAGCCAAGGCCCACCCACGTGGAGACCACGATCGCCAGGAACACCCCGGTCAGGACGGCAGCGACCCGCAACAGGCTCATCCGCAGGGTCGCGTACAGGCTGGTCTGCACGACCAGCAGGGCGGTGAGCGGGCCGGTCAGGTCCGTGCCGCCCGGGATGAGGGCCTTGCCGAGCAGGTAGGCCAGGACCGACGCGCTGGTCAACCGCGCGATGTCCTTGAGCGCGGAGCCTGCGCGGCGCCGGATACGGACCAGGTCACGCCGGCGAATCCGCCTCCGCGAGAAGCTGTCCGCGAGCAGGCTTAGGGTCGGTGACCTCACTCGCGCAGGATGCCACGAGGTCGGCGAGAATGCGCCCATGGTCACCGTTGCCTTGACCGCCGCCGACGAGGAACGCCGGATCGCGTTCCATCGGATGCGCCGCGTTGCCACGTCGCTGCTCATCGTCGCAGCGATCATCTTCGTCCTGACGCTGCACCGCGACGGGGCGTGGGGCTACGTGAACGCCACCGCCGAGGCCGCCATGGTGGGGGCGATCGCGGACTGGTTCGCGGTGACCGCGCTGTTTCGGCACCCGCTGGGCATCCCCATCCCGCACACGGCCCTGGTGCCGAAGAAGAAGGACATCTTCGCCAAGGGCCTGGAGGACTTCGTCACGGGGAACTTCCTGACCGGGGAGGCGGCGCGCGAACGGTTCCTAGCCGCGGACACCACCGGTCGGCTCGCCGTGTGGCTGCGCGACCCCGCCCACGCGCGACGCCTCGCCGACGAGTCCGCCAAGGTCCTGCATCGCGCCCTGGAGCACGTCGACCCGGAGGACATCCGCGGGCTCGTCGAGCACTCCCTGATCCCGCGGCTCGTCGGGGACCCGGTCAGCCCGCTCGCCGGCGCGCTGCTGGAGGAGATCGTGCGCGACGGCGTGCACCACAACATGGTCGACATCGTCGTGATGGAGGCCCACGCCTGGCTGGTGGAGAACCCCGAGAAGTTCATGGGGATCGTCGGGGAACGAGTCCCCCTGTGGGCGCCGCACTGGCTCGGGGATCTCGTCGCCGACCGGGCCCACCTGGAGGCGGTCCGCTGGGTCCGCGACGTCCGGGACGACAAGAACCACCGCGTCCGGCGGGCCGTCGACGACCTCCTGGAGGACCTGGCCCGCAACCTGCAGGAGGACCCGGTCACGATGCGGCGCGCCGAGGCGCTGAAGGAGCGGCTGCTCACCCACCCGCAAACCACGGACGCAGCCCTCGCGGTGTGGGAGATCGTCCGGTCGGTCCTCGCCAAGGCCCTGGAGGACCCGGACGGATTGCTGCGCACGCGCCTCGCCGCCGAGCTGGGCCGCCTGGGGGAGCGGTTGGCGACCGAGCCCGACCTGCGGGCCCGGGTGGACGCCCGCACGGGGGATGCGGTGGCGTTCATCGTCGACTCCTACGGCGCCGAGCTCGCGCCGATCATCTCGCAGGTCATCGCCCGCTGGGACGGCAAGGAGGCGGCCGAGCGGATCGAGCTGCACGTGGGCCGCGACCTGCAGTTCATCCGCATCAACGGGACCGTGGTGGGCGGCCTCGTCGGCTTGACGATCCACACGCTGTCCCAGTTGGCGGCGGGTTGACGCAGGTCGCCAGGGGCGGACGCCCCGGCAGACGACGTCCCGTTACCATCGAGGCGACACCCGACCGTGACCAGGTCGGGACCCTGACTGGGAGGTCGGCGATGGTGTCAGTCCCCCGACGTACGCGCGCGCGCACGACCGCCGCTCTCGTGGCGCTCGGTGTCGCGGCAGCGCTCACCGCGTGCAGCGCCGGCTCCGGCCAGCCGGGAGCCTCCGGCGGTGCGGAGGGGCCGAAGAACCTGGTCGTCGGCGTCACCGGCGAGCCGGCATCCCTCGATTTCACCCATGAGAACGGCGCGGCGATCCCGCAGGCGCTGCTGACCAACGTGTACGAGGGCCTGGTCAAGGTCGACCAGGAGGGCAAGATCATCCCGGGGTTGGCGTCCGCCTGGCGGGTGTCGCCGGACCGTCTCACGTACACCTTCGACCTGGTGCCGAACGCGACGTTCACGAACGGCGCGGCCTTCACCGCAGAGGACGCCAAGTTCTCGATCGAACGCGTCTCGTCGGGGTGGACGACGTCGCTGGCCAAGGCGATGGACGTCGTGAGCAGCGTACGGGTGACGAGCCCCACCCAGGTCGAGGTCGTGCTGTCCAAGCCCAGCAACGACTGGCTCTACCGCATGACCACGCGCGTCGGCGCGATGTTCTCCCGCACGGGGGTGGACGCGCTCGCGACCACGCCCATCGGCACCGGCCCGTACAAGTTCACGAAGTGGACCAAGGGCGACTCGATCGTGCTCGACGCCAACCCCGACTACTGGGGGGACAAGCCGTACTTCGATCAGGTCACCCTTCGTTATTACAAGGACGCGGCGGCGCTCAACAACGCCCTCCTCTCGGGGGGCATCCAGGTGATCAGCCAGGTGACAGCGCCCGACGCGCTGGGGCAGTTCTCCGACGAGAGCAAGTACCAGGTCCTGCAGGGCACGACCAACGGCGAGGTCGTGCTGTCGTTCAACCACGCGAAGGCGCCCTTCAACCACCAGAGCGTCCGGCAGGCCGCGCGGGCCGCGATCGACCACCAGTCCCTCCTCGACCGGTGCTGGGGCGGGCGCGGGCACCTGATCGGCAGCATGGTCCCGCCGACGGATCCCTGGTACGAGGACCTCACGGGTGTCGCGCCGTACGACCCTGCGAAGGCGAAGGCGCTGCTGGCGCAGGCCGGCACGCCGAACCCGTCGATTCGGCTGCGGGTGCCCACGCTCCCGTACGCCACCTCCTGCGGCCAGGTCGTGAAGAGCCAGCTGGAGCAGGTCGGCTTCACCGTGCGGCTCGACCAGCTGGAGTTCCCCGCCGCCTGGCTCTCGACCGTCTTCACCCAGGGCGACTACGAGGCGTCGATCATCGCGCACGTGGAGCCGCGGGACCTGCCGGCGGTCTTCGGCAACCCGGACTATTACATCCACTACAAGAACCCGGCGCTCACCGCCGCGCTGGAGGCCGCAGACGCCGGCGACGAGGCGCAGCAGGTCGCGAAGATGAAGGAGGCCGCCCGGATCCTCTCCGAGGACGCCGCCTCGGACTGGCTATTCCTCATGCCGAACCTGATCGTTGCGGACAAGGCGATCACGGGGCTGCCGACGAACGCGATCTCGGAGTCGTTCGACGTCACCCAGCTCGGGCGTAGCTGAGGCCCCGTGCTCCCGGCGCTGGCGCGTCGCGCCGCCGTCCTGCTGCTCAGCCTGGCGGTGAGCACGGTCGCCGTGTTCGCGTTCATGGCGGTGCTGCCCGGCGATCCGGCCCGGGTCGCCCTCGGGGTGAACGCCACCGAGGAGGCCGTGGTGGCGCTGCGGACCGCGTACGGGTTGGACCGTCCGCTGCCCGTGCAGTACCTGTCCTGGGTCGGCGGCCTGGCCCGCGGCGACCTCGGGAGCAGCTACATCTCCGGGGACCTGATCGCGCCGCGGCTGCTCGACGCGCTCGCGGTGACGCTCTGGCTGGTTGGAACGGCGCTCGTGATCGCGCTCGCGGTCGCGGTCCCGTTCGGGGTGCTGATGGCCATCCGGCACCGGTGTCCCGACGGGGCGCTGCTGTCGGCGCTGTCCCAAGTCGGGGTCGCGATCCCGGCGTTCCTCGCGGGGATGCTGCTGGTCGCGGGCGTCTCGGTCCGGCTGGGGTGGCTGCCGTCGTCCGGCTGGGTGCCGCCCGCGGTCGACCCGGTGGCGTTCCTGCAGCGGCTGATCCTGCCGGCGGTCAGCCTCGGGATCGTGCAGGCGGCGGTGCTGGCGCGGTACGTGCGCAGCGCCGTCCTCGACGTGCTGCGCGAGGACTACCTGCGCACGGCGCGCAGCAAGGGGCTCACCCCGGGCCGGGCGTTGGTGCGGCACGGTCTGCGCAACGCGGGCGTGCCGGTGGTGACCGTCCTCGGGCTGCAGTTGTCGGCGATGCTGGTGGGCGCCGTGGTGATCGAGCGGGTGTTCGTGATCCAGGGCCTGGGCAGCCTGCTGCTGGACGCGGTCGCCGTCCGCGATCTGATCGTGGTGCAGGACGTGGTGATGGTCCTGGTGACGATCGTGCTGGTGGTGACGTTTCTGACGGAGGTCGCGTACGTCGTGATCGATCCCCGCATGCGGGTGCGGACCCGATGAGCCTCGAACTGCACGGGCTTCTCGGTGGCACGGCCGGGAAGGGCCCGGCGCGGCGTGGCCGCCGCCTCGGGGGCTCCCTGTGGCTGGGGGTTCTCCTCGTCGGGGGAATCGTCGCGATGGCGCTGATCTCGTTCGTGTGGACCCCGTACGACCCCCTGCGCATCGACGACACCCCCCGTCTGCTCGGCCCGTCCACGGAGCACTGGTTGGGCACCGACGCGCTCGGCCGGGACGTGTTCAGCCGCATCCTGCACGGCTCCCGCACGACGCTGTTCGTCGGGCTGGTCGCGGTCGGCGTGGCGGCTCTGATCGGCGTGCCGGTCGGGCTGGTCGCGGCGATGTCCCCGCGCCGGTGGCTCGACGAACTCCTCATGCGTGTTGCCGACGTCATGCTCGCGTTTCCCGCGCTGCTGCTGGCCATCATGCTCAGCGCGGTGTTCGGCGCGAGCACGCTGATGGCGATGCTGGCGATCGG
>JBDIAS010000151.1:0-8240 GCA_039812465.1 Austwickia sp.
GTCATCCCGACCAGCGTGAACGCCCGCCGCCGACGCAGCCTCGGCGTGAGCGCCTCCGGGTCCGCCAGCATCCGCCGGCGCGAGCCGCCGCCGCGGCGGGTGTCGTACAGGTCCCCCTCGTCCGCTGCTGACGGATCCGCGTGCCTCCCCGACCCGTCCCACGCAGCGTCGTCGTCCCACGAGCCGTCGAAGGGCGGCTCATCCGTCGATGATCCGCGTGGTGAGCTGCCGCCAGAGGGAAAGCGCGTCATGGTGCACCCAGTATCGAGCAGCTTCCTGGACGAACGTCGCAGGCTGCCAAGGCGCGTCGCCCGCGCGGGCCCTCTCGCTCAGGCACCCAGGTCGGCGGCCGCGGGCTGATTCACCGGGGCGAGGACCACGTTGACGTGGGCCTGCGTCATGCGGCTGACGATCTCCTCCGGCGTGTTCTCGTCCAGGATGACCGTGTCGAAGTCGGCCGTCGGGATCATGGCCAGAAGCGCACGCTCGGAGAACTTGGAGTGATCGGCGAAGAGCACGCTGCGCTTCGCCGACCGGTACGAGGCCTCCTTGACCAGCACGGCCTCGTGATGCTGGTGGAACGTCATCTCCTCGTCCAGCGCCGGAGCAGACATGAAGAAGAGATCGGCCCGCAGCTGATCCAAGGCGCGCAGGGTCACCGACCCCATGTAGCCGTTGCACCAGGACACGTACTGTCCCCCCAGCGAGATCAGCGTCAGGTCCGGCACGTCCCGCACGGCGTCCATCACGGGCCGGAAGTTGGTGATGACGGTCAGGGGGCACTTCTCGCGCAGTCGACGGGCAAGGAACACGCCCGTCGTGGAGTCGTCCAGGATGATGGCTTGGCCGGGCTCGATCATCGTCAACGCTTGGTTCGCGACCGCTTGCTTCTCGCTCGGCATGAGCCGCGAGCGATACTCCGTGCCCGCCTCGTAGAGGCTGCTGCTGATGGCGGTCACCTCGCCTCGGGTCTTGCGCAGGACGCCTCGGGTGGCCAGCGTGTCGAGATCTCGATGGATCGTCATCAGGCTGACCCCAAAACGCCCGGGCAGGTCCTCGATCCGTGCGGATCCTTCACTCATCACGTACTCCGAGAGGGCCGTCTGACGGGCCAACCGATCGGCCTCTCGACGTCCCGGAGCCATGATCGATTCCCTTCGTCCACGTGAAACTAGTTGTGATTGTTCACTATAGCGCTGAGATAACCTCTGCCGTCACCGGGGCTCGGCGTCGGGTGCAGACACCCGAGCGCCGAGCCCACGTCACGTTTCCGCTCACTTCTCGTTCGCGATGTCACCGCTCTCGAGGTTCTTGGCGATGAGCTCAGGAAGGCGAGCGAGGAACGCGTCCTTCTCGTGCACCACGTGGCCCAGGTAGGTGTCGACGTTGTCGGGCGTGATCGCCGGCATGACGTAGGTGTAGGTCTTCTTGACCTCCTCGCCCTTGACGATCTTCTCGGCTACCGCGAGGCCCGTGGCCATCTCGACGCGCCCGTGCTGCAACGAGGAGCCGATGAAGTCCCCCGACTTGACGGCCATCAGCCCGTCCTGGATGCCGTCGATCCCGACGATGGGCAGCGTCTTGCCCGCCTCCTTCAGCGCTTGGAGGGCGCCGAGACCCATGTCGTCGTTCTCGGAGACGACGCCGTTGATCTGCGGCCCGAAGCTGGAGATCCAGTTCTTCATCTTGTTGACGGCTTCGTCCCGCTTCCAGTTGGACGTGTCCTTGGCGAGGACCTTGATGTCCGGGTACTTGGCCAGGACGTTGTTGATGCCCTTGGTGCGGTCGAGCTCCGGGGAGGATCCGAGCGGGCCCTGGAGGATGACGATGTTGCCCTTGCCGCCGAGCTTGTCGGCCATCATCTGCATTTCCTGCTCGCCGGCCTTGACGTCGTCAGGCAGGACCGACGAGGCGAGCGCGCCGGTGTCGCTGAGCGCCGTGTTGACGGCGACCACCGGGATCTTGGCGTTCTTGGCGCTGGCCATCTGCGGGGAGAGCGAGTCTGCCTGCACGGGCACGATGATGATCGCGTCGACCTTTTGGTTGATGAGCTGGTCGACCTGGTTGGCCTGCGTGGCGACGTCGTTGTTGGCCGAGTTCCACAGCAGCTCGATGTTGTTCTTACTCGCGTAGGCGCGCATCCCCTCCTGGCCCTGCGAGATGAACGACGACATGTCATACACCGTCACGCCGATACGGGTCTTGCCGGTGCCCCCGCCATCGGACGCCTTATTGGGATCCCCCGCCCCGCAGGCGGTAGTCGCCAGGAGCGTGGCGCCCATGGCCAGCGCGGTGGACGCGAGACGGACTGTCCTCTTTGACATCTCGACCTTCTCTCCTCGTAAGGTTCGTGAAAAATATCGCTTCGCTGCCAGTTCATAAACTCTGCACACGGCGGATATCCGCAGGTCGCAGGCCCGTCGAAGCAGCGTGGCGCCCACTTTACTCACCAGACGTGAGAGAAACAACCCCTTGCATGCTAGATATAACACCAGTACTGTTCACTCCATCGCCGCCGCAGTCGCAGCGGTTCCTGTTACAACGACGTGACTGGAGGGTCACTTGCGATGAACTCATCCCCATCCCCCGTGGTGCAGCAGTTCGGACTCGACGGCCTGGTCGCCCTCGTCACCGGCGGCGCGTCCGGCATCGGCCAGGCGGTCGTCGAGATGATGGCCGCGTGCGGAGCTGAGGTGGCCGTCGTGGATCTCGCGATCCCCGAGGCCGACGAGCTGCGCGGCGCATCCGCCGCCTTCGCCTGCAATGTCGCCGACAAGGCGTCCGTCGACGCGGCCGTCGCGCAGGTCATCGAGCGTTTCGGCCGGATTGACATCCTCGTCAACAGCGCCGGCGTCGCTCGCCTTGCGCCCGCCGAAGACCTCACGTCGGCCGACTGGGATCTCACGATGGACGTCAACGTGACCGGCACCTTCCTCATGTGCCAGAGCGTCGGCCGCCATATGCTCGCCGCCGGCAAGGGCAAGATCATCAACATCTCCTCCCAGGCGGGCACGGTGGCCATCCCCGAGCACGTCGCCTACTGCGCGAGCAAGTTCGCGGTACGAGGCCTCACGCGCGTTCTGGCCCAGGAGTGGGCAGGTCGTGGTGTTAACGCCAACACCGTCTCACCCACAGTGGTCCTCACCGAGCTCGGCAAGAAGGCCTGGGCCGGGCCCAAGGGCGACGCGCACAAGGCGCAGATCCCCACGGGACGCTTCGCCGAGCCAGCCGAGATCGCCGCCGCCTGCGTCTTCCTCGCGGGCCCCTCCGCCGACATGATCAACGGCGCCGACCTGCTGGTTGACGGCGGATTCACCATCGGCTGACCGACTCTCGCCCACCCTGATCGCCCGAGTCCCTCGATCCCTCGCGCCCCTCTCGCGCCCCTTTCGCGCCCCTTTCGAGCAAGGAGTAGCACCGTGACATATCTCGTCAACGACCCATCCACGTTCATGGAGGACGCCCTCGCCGGGTTCCTCGACGCTAACAGTAGCTATGTGATCGGTGTCCCGGGCGGGGTCGTCCGCGCCGAACAACCGCCCCAGAACAAGGTGGCCGTCGTCGTCGGCGGCGGCTCGGGGCACTATCCCGCCTTCTGCGGGGTCGTAGGCCCCGGCTTCGCCGACGGCGCCGTCGTCGGCAACATCTTCACCTCGCCGTCCACGGACGACGCCTACAACGTCGCCAAGGCCGCCCACGCGGGCGGAGGCGTGCTCTTTAGCACCGGTAACTACGCCGGCGACGTGATGAACTTCAACCTCGCGCAGGAACGGTTGAGCGCCGAGGGCATCGACACCCGCAATATCTATGTCACCGACGACGTGGCGAGCGCGCCGGTGGCCGAAATCCACAAGCGGCGTGGGATCGCCGGCGACTTCGTCGTCTTCAAGGTCGCGGGCGCTGCCGCCGAGGCGGGTCTGGACCTCGATGAGGTGGAGCGCGTCGGTCGCAAGGCCAACGACCGCACCCGCACGATGGGCGTCGGCCTGGCAGGCTGCACGATGCCCGGGGCGAGCGAGCCGCTGTTCCACGTCCCCGCGGGGAAGATGGGCGTCGGCCTCGGCATCCACGGCGAGCCCGGCATCGCCGAAGAGGACTTGCCCACCGCCGCGGAACTCGGCGAATTGCTGCTCGACCGAGTGCTCGCCGAGGAGCCGGCCGACTCCACGAAACGCGTCGGCGCGATCCTCAACGGGCTCGGCGCCACCAAGTACGAGGAACTCTTCGTCGTCTGGAAGACCGTGTCGGAGCTCCTGCGCGACCGTGGCTACACCGTGGTTGATCCCGAGGTCGGGGAGATCGTGACGAGCCTCGACATGGCCGGCATCTCGCTGACGCTCGTCTATCTCGATGAGGAGTTGGAGGGCTACTGGCGGGCTCCCGCCGACACGCCCGCGTACCGCAAGGGCAACGCCCGCGGCGGTTCGGGTCAGCGTCGCAGCAGCGTGACGGTCGTGGCCGAGAAGCAGGTGGCCGAGGGCTCGCCGGAGTCGCGGCGTGTCGCTGCGACGGCCATGGCGGCGCTAGAGGCCATGGAGACCGCGATCAAGGACGCCGAACAGGAGCTCGGCCGGATCGACTCGGTAGCCGGCGACGGAGACCACGGTCGCGGCATGGTGAAGGGCATCACGTTCGCCGTGGAGGCGGCTCGTCCGGTCGTCGAGGCCGGAGGCGGTGCGGCGTCGGTGCTGGGCGCGGCCGGTGACGCCTGGGCCGGGAAGGCGGGCGGCACCTCGGGCGTGCTGTGGGGATCGTCGCTCCGAGCGCTCGGCGAGCGCCTCGGCGACGCCACGACCGCGACCTCGTCGAGGGACGTGGCCGACGCCGTACGCGCGTTCTTGGACACGATGACCCGGCTCGGCAAGGCGCAGGTCGGGGACAAGACGATGGTCGACGCCCTCGTTCCCTTCGTCGATCAGCTGAGCACGGGCATCGACGGCGGGAAACGCCTCACCCACGCCTGGCAGGAGGCCGCCGAGGAGGCCGAGCGCGCCGCCCAGGCCACGGCGAGCCTGCGCCCGAAGCTGGGGCGCGCGCGACCGCTGGCCGAGCGCAGTGTCGGCACCCCGGACGCCGGCGCCATCTCGATGGCGATGTGTATGCGCGTCGTCGGCGGCATCCTCGCAGCGCAGGCCGGGGAGGCCCGCGATGCCTGAACCGTGGAGGGTCGTCGTCGGCTGCGACGACGCCGGCCTGCTGTACAAGGAGAGGATCAAGGCCGATCTGGCCGAGGATCCACGCGTCGCCGAGGTGATCGACGTCGGCGTCGGCGGTGACGAACACACGGCGTACCCGCACGTCGCCGTCGAGGCGGCGCGGCTCGTCGCCGACGGTTCGGCGGATCGCGCCCTGCTCATCTGCGGCACCGGCCTCGGCGTCGCCATCAGCGCCAACAAGGTGCAGGGGATCCGCGCGGTGACGGCGCACGACGGGTTCTCCGTCGAGCGCTCCGTGCTCAGCAACAACGCGCAGGTGCTGTGCATGGGGCAGCGCGTCATCGGGCTCGAACTAGCTCGACGGCTCGCCCGGGAGTGGCTCGGCTATCGGTTCGACCCCGCGTCCACATCGGCGGCCAAGGTGTCCGCCATCAACGAGTACGACTGTTGAGAGCGAGGTGAAAACCCCATGACTGCCAGTTTGGAGTGCACCGACATCCGCAAGTCGTTCGGCGGCGTCCCCGTGCTCAAGGGCGTGTCCATCGCCTTGGAGCCGGGAACCGTGACGGCCCTCGCCGGTGAGAACGGCGCCGGCAAGTCGGTGCTGATGAAGATCGCCTCCGGCCAGTACCACGCGGACGGCGGCGAGGTCCGCATCGACGGACACGTGCTGACGAGCGCCGACCCGGGCCAGGCCCTGCGCCTGGGCGTGGCGATCGTCCCCCAGGAACTCGCACCCATCATGGAGATGACGGTGTACGAGAACCTCTTCCTGGGGCGGGAGATCAAGACCAGGTACGGGGCCCTGGACCGTCGGGCGATGATCCGCCGGGCCCGGGAGATGCTGGACAACTTCGGCGTCGACATCGACCCGAGCGCGAAGATGCGTACGTTGTCCGTCGGGTTGTGCCAACTCGTGGAGATCGTCAAGAACACGAGCAAGGGCGCGAAGGTGGTCCTGCTGGACGAGCCGACGTCCTCCATCTCGACCCAGGAGGTGGACCGGCTCTACCAGACGGTCGATCAGCTGCGCGACCAGGGCGTCTCGATGGTCTACACGACCCACAAGATGGAGGAGATCCGCCGACTGGCGGACCGTGTCGTCGTCCTGCGCGACGGGATCCTGACCCTGGATCGACCGGCCGGCGAGATCACCGACGACGAGATCGTCACCGCGATGATCGGCCGCGAGCTCGAGGAGCTCTTCCCCGACCTGCCTCCGTGCGGCGAGGACGTCCGCGTCCACCTGGACGGCCTGCACGTGACGGGCTACCCCGCCCCGGTGCAGCTCGACGTGCGCAGCGGCGAGATCGTCGGCCTCGCCGGGCTGGTGGGCGCCGGCCGCACGGAGCTGATCGAGGCGATCTTCGGCGTGCGTCAGGTCGCGGCCGGCCACGTCGCCGTCGACGGCGAGCCGGTGCCCCCGCACAGCCCGGTCGCCGCGATCAAGGCCGGGATGGCGTTGGTCCCCGAGGACCGCAAGGGCGCGGGCGCCGTGCTGAGCATGTCCGTCGGCGACAACGGTGCCCTGCCCCGGCTGGACAACTTCACCGTGGCCGGCGTGGTCAACAACGGCGCGCGCAACCGCGCTGTCGGCGACGCGATGAAGTCCGTCCGGCTCAAGAGCAAGGGCCTCGGGCAGAAGGTCGGCACCCTCTCCGGAGGCAACCAGCAGAAGGTGGTGCTGGCCCGGTGGCTGACCGACGAGGTCAAGCTGCTGCTCCTCGACGAGCCGACCCGCGGGGTCGACGTCGGCGCCCGCAGCGAGATCTACCGCGTCATCACCGATCTCGCCGCCACCGGGATGGCCGTCATCATGGCGTCCTCCGACATGCCCGAGATCCTCTCCCTGTCCCACCGGGCACTCGTGATGCGTCAGGGGATGGTCGTCGGCGAACTCACGCAGCAGGAACTGCGCCACCCCGACGCCCAGGACCGGATCTTCCGCCTCGCGGCAGGCCTGCCCTCGAGTCAGACCTCCGAATCCATCGCCATCGACCCCGTCCCACAAGAAGGTTCCTCCGATGAATGACACACCGACCCTCGACGCGGCGCCAGGGCGCCCCAGAATCAGTAGCGAGAAAGTCAAGAACGGCCTGATCCGCTACGCGATGGTGTGGGTGATGTTGCTGATCATCGCCTACTTCAGCTACAAGAGCGCACGCTTCACGACGCCGGACAACCTGCGGACGATCGCCGTCGCCGCCGCGCCGTTCGCGCTGATCGCCCTCGGCCAGACACTGGTCATCCTGACCGGCGGCATCGACCTGTCCGTCGGCAGCATCATCGCCCTGAGCGCCATGACCGCGGCATTCGTGGTCAAGGATCATCCGGAGCGTCTGCTGCTCGCCGTCGTAGTGGCGGTGCTCGTGGGCATGGTCGCCGGCGCGATCAACGGGGTGCTGGTGGCGTACATCCAAATACCACCCTTCATCGCCACACTAGGCATGCTGACCACCGCGCGAGGGTTGGCGTACGTGGTGGGTGGCGGCGCCCCGATCAACGGCCTGCCCGAGAACTTCGGGTCGATCGCCAACACGAAGATCCTCGGCCTGGAGATCCCGGTCATCACGATGATCGTGGCGATCCTCGCCCTCGCGTTCGTCATGTCGAAGACCGCGTACGGCATGCGCGTCTACGCCGTCGGCGGCAACCCGATGGCCAGCCAGATCGCGGGCGTGAAGTCCAAGCGGATCCTGTTCTCCGTGTACGCCCTGTCGGGCCTACTCGCCGGCATCTCCGGGATCATGCTCTCCTCACGTGTCATCTCGGGCCCGCCGAACCTCGGGACGGGCTACGAGCTGGACGCGATCGCCGCCGTCGTCATCGGCGGGGCGAGCCTGATGGGTGGACGCGGTACGGTCTGGGGCACCGCCCTCGGCCTGCTGCTGATCCAGACGCTCAACAACGGCCTGGACATCCTCGTCGTCCCGGCCTACTGGCAGAGCGTCATCAAGGGTGTGCTCATCGCAGCCGCCGTCGCCGTCGACGTGTGGGCGATGAAGCGTCGAGACAACACCTAGCCCTCAGCGCATCGGCGCCCCGGCACTACCTCGGTGCCTGGGCGCCGACGCGCGTCTCGAT
>JBDIAS010000152.1:0-8210 GCA_039812465.1 Austwickia sp.
GCCCACGGGCGAGACCTGCACGCATCACCGCAGGACCCGGCCGCCGTTTCCCGCCCACGGGCGGCAACCGCACGCATCACCGCAGGACTCGGCCGCCATTTCCCGCCCACGGGCGGCAACCGCACACCACGACCAGGCACCCCGCGTACCTTTCCCGCCCACGGGCGAGATCTGCACACATCACCGCAGGACCCGCCCGCCATTTCCCGCCCACGGGCGGAAAGTCCAGCCCGGGCATCGTCCGGCGCGCCGAACTCCCCACCGAGACGTGGTTGGAGGATGCTGAGGCCATGGTGGGGATGGCGGGGGCCGGGATCGAGGTCAGCGGGCTGACCCGTTCGTTCGGGGACGTACGCGCGTTGGACGGGTTGAGCCTGCAGGCGCGCCCCGGGGAGGTGACGGCGCTCATCGGGCCCAACGGCGCGGGGAAGACGACGCTGCTGCTCGTGCTCGCGACGCTGCTCGCGCCGGACGACGGGATGGTACGGGTGTGTGGCCTCGACCCCGTCGTCGAGCCGCGCGCCGTCCGGGCGCAGATCGGGTGGATGCCGGACGGGTTCGGCACCTGGGACACGCTCACCGTGACCGAGGTGCTGACCACGGTCGCGCAGGCGTACCGCATCCCCCGCCCCGCCGCCACCGACCGCGTCCGCGAGGTGCTGGCCCTCGTCCACCTGGACGACCTCGCCGAACGCCCGGCGCGCGTCCTGTCCCGGGGGCAGAAGCAGCGCCTCGGCCTGGCGCGGGCGCTGGTGCACGACCCCAGCGTGTTGCTGCTCGACGAGCCGGCGTCGGGGTTGGATCCGCGCAGCCGCATCGAACTGCGTGACATCCTGCGCGCCCAAGCCGCCGCGGGGCGCACCGTCTTGGTCAGCAGCCACATCCTGACCGAACTGCAGGAGATGGCCGACCGGGCCGTGGTGGTCGCCAAGGGGCGCACCGTCACCTCGTACGAGCTTCGCGACGCCGTCGCACGGCCTCGCTGGAGGGTGAGCGCCCTGGACGGTCCGGCCCTGGACGCGGCGCTGGCGGAGCGCGGCGGAGTGGACGCCCACGTCAACTCCCTGCCGACGGTCCCTGCAAAGCCCGCGGTGCCCGGGGCGAGCGAAACGACCGACGGCGCCACCAACCTGGCCAAGCCCTACACCGACCAGGCGACCCACACGATCGAACTCGACCTCGGCGGCGAACGCGACGCCGCGGCGCTGGTGACCTTCCTCGTCGGACGAGGCGTCGAGGTGTGCGGCATCGCGCCGGCGCCCGGTGGCGACCTGGAGGCCGCCTACCTCGACGCGACCGAGTCCGGCGAGCGCGCGTGAGCATCGACCGACCACCTCGGGGAGGACCGCAGTGACCGCCACGATCAACCCTCCGGAGCAGGCACCCCGCGCCACGGCGCCCCCGACGTCACGAGGGGTCAGCCCGCGCAGCGTCTGGACGGTCGCGCGCCTCGACCTCACCCAGCGTCTGCGCGCCTCGCGGACGTCGTGGACGATCGGGTTCTGGGTGCTGTTCGTGTACGGCTTCGTCGCGCTGATGTGGTTCGCCAGCCGCGAGCTGAACGACCCGCAACAGCCCGCGATCTTCTACGGCGGGACCGTGATGCTGGTCCTCTCGCTCGCGCTCCTCGTGGCGCCGTCGCTGTCGGCCAGCGCCATCAGCGGCGACCGCGAGCAGGGAGTCCTGGCCACGCTGCAGACGACGCTCCTGAGTCCCGCGGAGATCGGGCTGGGCAAGCTGCTCGCCGCCTGGCTGGCGGCCATGGGCTTCCTCGCCATCGCCGCACCGGTGCTCATCTGGGCACTGCTCGCCGGCGGCGTCACCCCCGGGCATTTCGCCATGGCGCTGGTGACCTTGTCGGTCGTGCTGCTCGCGGTGTGCGCGATCGGCCTCGCGATCTCCTCGCTGACCGCGCGCACCGTGTCGTCGGTGGTCCTCACCTACGTCACGGTTGGCTTCCTCGCACTCGGCACGCCGCTGGTGTTCGGGCTCACGAAGCCGATGGTGACGAGCGAGGAAATCGTGCAGGTCCGCACGTACGCCGACTTCGACGGTATGAACTGGCCGCCAGGCCCGATCCCCGAGGAGGCGGGAAGCGCGACGGCCAGCCCGGGAACCGACGCCACGGTCGCGACCTCTCCGGCGACGCCCGGCGCGAGCCCACCCGCGGACGCGACGCCCGCCCCCATGCCTGGCGAGCCCGACTTCGGTCCCATGACTCCCGAGGGGTTCCCGGAGTGCCGGGAGATCACGGCCCTTCGCCCGGTGTCGCACACCGAGCGGAACTGGTGGCTGCTGGCGCCCAGCCCGTACGTGATCGTCGCCGACGCCGCACCCGAGCGGCGCGTGCCCGACGAGCGAGGATACGTGCAGCAGGGGCCGCTCGGAGGGATCGCCGACGCAGTGCGCTCCGCGCGCAACGGCCCGCCCGAGGTCCACGAGGAATGCTGGGGATCCCAGCAGCTCCGCGCCGATGAGGACCGCGACATGTACGGCCGGCCTCTCGGCTCCCCGATCTGGCCGATCGGTTTCGTCACGTACGGGCTGCTCGCCGTCGGCGGCACGCTCATCGCGATCCGCCGCTTGCGGACACCGGTCCGCAAGCTCCCTCGGGGCATCCGGATCGCCTGACCCAGGGAGCCCACCGAGCATACGTACCGGCGCTTTGTGGACCCGGCCAGGTGTCGCATCGGACCACCGCCCCGCCGAGTTCCCCCGGACCCGCGATAATCGACGTGCACCATCCTGGCAGATCGCGCTACGACCGAGCAGGTCGCAACGACCGAGCAGATCACAACGACCGGGCAGATCGCACCGACCCCTGAGCAGACAAGGAGCGGACATGCAGGCACCGCGCGGGGCACACATCGTCGAGCAGCTGCTGGGCAAAGGCGTGTCCATCCCCAACCCGTACGCGGTGGACATCGCCGAGGACGTCGACCCCGACCGGATCAGCGGCGACGGCGTCACCCTGCACCAGGGCACCCGGCTGGCCGGCGCGAAGACGGTCATCTCCGCCGGGTGCGAGCTGGGCGGCGAAGGCCCGGTGACCGTCGTCGACTGCCGGCTGGGGCCCGACGTGGAGCTGAAGGGCGGGTACGCCGCCAAGGCCGTCTTCCTCGCCCGTTCCAACATGGGCTTGGGCCATCACGTCCGTGAGGGGTGCCTGCTGGAGGAGGAGGCCGGCGGGGCCCACTGTGTCGGGCTCAAGCAGACGATCCTGTTCCCGTTCGTGACGCTGGGGTCCCTGATCAACTTCTGCGACGCGTTGATGGCCGGCGGCCGGAGCCGCAAGGACCACTCCGAGGTCGGCTCCTCGTACATCCACTTCAACTTCACGCCCAGCGGCGACAAGACGACGCCGTCCCTGTTCGGGGACGTCCCGCGGGGGGTCATGCTCGACCAGGCGCCGATCTTCCTCGGCGGTCAGGGCGGCGCGGTCGGGCCGGTGCAGGTGACCTACGGAACGGTCGTCGGCGCGGGCTGCGTGCTGCGCAGCGACGTGCCGCAGCCGGACCAGCTGGTAATTGTCGGCCCGCCGCCGACGATGCAGGTGCCGTTCGCCGGGGCCGAGTACCGCGGGCTCAACCGGTTGCTCGGCAAGAACTTCGCGTACGTTGCCCAGCTGCGCGCGCTGAGAGCCTGGTACGAGCAGGTGCGCGCGCCGTTCTTCGCCGCTCAGCCGCTGGGCGACCTGGTGTACGAGGGCGCGCTCGAGATGCTGGCCTCCGCCCAGAAGGAGCGACTCTCCCGGCTGCGCCGCCTGGTCGGGCGGGTGAGCCCGGACGACGCCGAGCGTGCCGGGTTGGCCGGCGCCATCGAGCCGATGTGCGCGGTGTTCGAGGCCGAGACCGGCGCGAGCTCGAGCGGGGCTGGCACGAGCGGGGCTGACTCGGGCGGCGCTGGCACGAGCGGGACTGGCTCGGGCGACGCTGGCACGAGCGGGGCCGGATTGAGCGACGTCGCGGCCAGCCCTCCGGCGGCGCTGACTGCGGCGTTGGGCGAGGCGGCGCGGTCAGGGGCCGAGTACGTCACCGCCGTACAGGACCTGGACCGCGCAATCGCCGCCGAGGGCACCGCCTGGCTGTCCTCCGTGATCGAGGAGTCCTGGGCGCAGGTGGCGGCCCTGCACCCGCCGCTACAGCGGCTGCCCCGCCTCTGAGAAGCCCCGAGCGGCGGCCCGAGGGGTTCCCCGTATCCCCTCGCCGTCCACTTCCCGCCCACGGGCGGCAACCGTACGCAAAACCGCAGGTCCGCCGCGCCATCTCCCGCCCACGGGCGGCAACCGTACGCAAAGCCGCAGGTCCCCCGCGCCATCTCCCGCCCACGGGCGGGATCTGCACACCCCCACCAGGGCAAACGCGGACACTTCCCGCCCACGGGCGGCAACCGTACGCAAAACCGCAGGTCCCCCGCGCCATCTCCCGCCCACGGGCGGCAACCGCACGCAAAACCGCAGGTCCCCCGCGCCATTTCCCGCCCACGGGCACGATCCGTCCGCCCCACACCACGGCATCCGCCCACATCCCACCTGAACCCGGACGCCCCCGCTCGACCTCGACGCCCTAAACAGACCCGGACCCGCGCTACTCGACGAAGACGCTCCTACAGCAGCGTCCACGCCGATCAAGGCATGTCCCCACCCACTTACGGCATCGCCGCCGAAGAAGCGAGTCCTCGCCCAGCGACCCGAATGCCCACCTGACGCCATTTCCCGCCCACGGGCGGCAACCGTACGCAAAACCGCAGGTCCCCCGCGCCATTTCCCGCCCACGGGCGGGATCTGCACGCCCCCACCAGCACCCCCGGGTGTCCGAGGCCTCGGCCAGGGGCTGTCCACAGTGAGTCGATACGCCCTCGCCGTCCACACGAGGTCGAGCACAGGAGGTCGAGTGGTCGCGCGAGACGCTCCGTACCGCTTCTACGTTCGTCATCAGCGCCGGGTTGACGTCGACTCGGTGAGGTTGTTCATACTGACGTTCGCCGGGAGGAGGAGCCGTGATGAGCGGGATCGAGGTCGTGTTGCCGACCAGCAAACGTCTGGTGTCGCTGGACCACCTGGTCACCCACGAGGAATGGGCGACCGACTGGTCGCAGCGCGCGGAGCGATACGAGCTCGTGGACGGCGCGCCGCTCATGTCCCCGTCCGAGCATCCCGACAACGGCGACGCGACCACCATGCTCTTGATCCGACTGCTCTATGCGCTGGGCGAGGAGTGGAGGTTTCTGCAGCACATCAACGTCGGCATCACGAGCGAGGGGCGGCTCACGCATCGCATCCCCGACCTCACGGTGCTGCGCCAGGATTCCCCTCGCGATAACCCTCTTGACCCCACGCAGGTCGTGCTCGTCGCGGAGGTCCTGTCGGCCTCGACGCGCGAGGAGGACCTGGGTCGGAAGCGACGAGACTACGCGTCGGTGTCGATCCCGAACTACGTCCTCGTCGACCGTGAAGGTCCACCACGACTGCGGGTGCTGACGGACCCACTCGACGGGGACTACCGGAGTGAACAGGCTGGCGAGAGCGTCACGCTGAGCATTGCGGGCCACGACATCATCCTGGCCGCGACGGAGATCATTCGCTGGCGACAGGCCGCCGTGCAGAAGACCCGGCCCCCCCAGTGTGGCCCGCCCCCGTGAAGAAGACTCCGCCGCCCCGGTGCGACCCGGCCGCCGTGCAGGAGAACCGGCCGTCCCGGTGTGACCCGCCCCCGTGCAGAAGACCCTGCCGTCCCGGCGTGACCCGGCCCCTCCACTGTGACCCGCGCAGCGCCAGTGTGACGCGGCCCCCGGTGTGACCCGGCCCCCCGCGCAGCGCCAGTGTGACGTGTGCGGCGCGGGCTGGTCACCCGTAGAGCGCGTCGAACTCCGCCTCGGCCACCAGTTCCTCATCCGCGTCCAGACGGATGTGCGCCAGGATCGACTGCAACGCCCGCAGGGCACCGGTGGCGAGCGCGCCCCAGCTCGACAGGTAGCTGAACTGCCACCACCACAACGCCTCGGTAACCCGGCCATCCGCGTAGTGCCGCAGCCCGTGCACGAGCGCCGACGCGATCTCCGTGAACGCGCCCGACAGAGTCGTCGTGGAGACCTCACCGCTGATCATCGGGTCGACGATCTCCGCGTACTCATCCAGGCCGGTGAGCAGCGCGCCCAGGCTGTGCCGCAGCGCCTCGACGTCGAAGTCGCCACCCAGGTCGGACTCGAACTGCTCCGCGGGCACGACGTCGGTGATCGCCCCTAGGCGGGCGCCGGTCACGAGGATCTGCGAGGTCGCCAGCAGCAACAGCGGAATCGCCTGCTCTGTGCTTTCCCCGTTGCCGATGCTCCGCAGCACCGCGAGGAACTCCCTCGCCTCCGCCGCGGTCTCCGCGCCGAGCAGCACCAGGTCGGCATCGACGCCCTCGGCGACCATGGTCGTCTGCTCCTGCCCCAACACGATCTCGATGGGGGCTGCTTCGATGGGGCCGGCGACCCCGGGGACATTTGTGTGAACGGCGGTATCAGGCATTGAGCAGTCGCCTCCCTTCAAAGGCACGCCCGAGGGTGACCTCGTCGGCGTATTCCAAGTCGCCACCGACCGGCAGGCCGGAGGCGAGGCGCGTGACGCGCACACTCAAGGGGGCGAGCAGCCGGGCCAGGTAGGCCGCCGTGGCTTCGCCCTCCAGGTTGGGGTCCGTGGCGATGATGACCTCGTCCACCGCGCCGTCGGACAATCGGGTGAACAGTTCGGTGACCCGCAAGTCGTCGGGGCCGATGCCCTCCATGGGGCTGATCGCGCCGCCGAGCACGTGGTAGCGGCCGCGGAACTCGCGCGTCCGCTCGATCGCCACAACGTCCTTCGGCTCCTCGACCACGCAGATCGACCGCCCGTCGCGGCGCGGGTCGGCGCAGATCCGGCACTGCTCCGCCTCGGCGACGTTGCCGCAGGTCACGCAGAAACGGACGCGCGCCTTGACCTGCACGAGCGCGTCCACCAGACGGCGCACGTCGATCTCGTCGGCCTGCAGGAGGTGGAACGCGATGCGCTGCGCACCCTTCGGCCCGATCCCGGGCAGCCGCCCGAGTTCGTCGATGAGATCCTGCACCGCACCTTCGTACACGCGACCCAGCCTACGCGTCGCGACCGACAACCCTCATGATCACTATGGGCCCCATGCCTTGCGACGGGCCCGCAAGTCCGTTCGGCCGGGCGCGATTCAGCGCTGCGGCGACGGAGCCGGAGTCAGCGCTGCGGCGACGGAGCCCGAGTCAGCGCCTCGGCTTGGCGGGGCGCACGTTGTACTCTCCGGCCAGTTCCTGACCGCTCATCGCGTGGATCGCCGCCATGATCTCGTCCGCGATCTCGCGGCGCGCCTTGCCGCGGGGCATGTCCGCGAACCGTTCGGCCAGGTGCAGCGCCGGGCCGTACTCGACCGACACCTTCGCCGGCCGGATCACGTGCGACCCCACGGGCTGGATTCGTTCCGTGCCCTTGAGGGCGACCGGGACGACGGGCGCACCGGACTCAAGGACAAGATGCCCGATACCCGTGTGACCGCGGTAGAGGCGCCCGTCCCGGCTGCGCGTCCCCTCCGGATAGATCCCGAACGCCCCGTCCCGGCGCAGCACGTCCAGCGCGATGTCCAGGGACGCCTGGGCGGCGCGCGCCTGGTTCCGGTCGACGGGGATCGTGCCGGCCGCCGTGAAGAAGGTCCGGTTCACGGCACCGATGAAGCCGCGGCCGGTGAAGTACTCCGCCTTCGCCAGGAACGTGATCGGCCGCGGCGACGTGGCCGGCAGGATGATGCTGTCGAAGAACGAGCGGTGGTTGCTCGCGATGATGACCGGCCCGGTCATCGGGATGTGTTCTGTGCCGCGGACATCGGCGCGCAGAATCCCGCGGATCAGCGGCCCCCCGATGGCGCGCGACCACTCGTAGAACCGCGTCGCCTCCATCTTGGGCAGTCGCACGTTCTTGACGGCCGCGAGGCGCGCAGCCTGCTCGGATTTGACTGCCGCGAGGCGCGCGGCCTGCTCCGCTTTGAGGGCCTGCAGACGGGCGGCCTTATCGGCGGGGAGCTGGGGGGCCTTCACGGCGGCACAGCTTATCCGCCGACGCCGTTCGCCGCCGATCCGGTCCGCCCACCGTTCACGGATCGACAGCAAGGCCGGCGCGGAGGAGCGGTACGAGTCCAAGCAGTACGAGTCCAAGCAGTACGAGTCCAAGC
>JBDIAS010000153.1:0-8087 GCA_039812465.1 Austwickia sp.
GCGAACAGGTCGACGGGCTCCATCGGTCCAGTCTGTCACCCGTGAGGCGACCACGGCCGAGCGCATCCGGACGAGGCGCCCAGGCACGCGGGTCAGGTCACGCAAGCCAGGGCACGCGGGTCAGGACACGGCGACCAGCCGGAGCGAGCGCGGCTTGCCATCGACGTCCCAGGCCTGGGCCGCGATGTCGCCGCTGTTGGTGATGTCGACGGCGAGCATCCGCCACCCGGCCGGGAGACCGGTCGTCACGTCGCTGAGCGGGAAGGTCCGGCCGTCCTGCCAGACGGCGTCGTGAACCGCGGTCGGGGAGTATTGCCAGCCGATGGCCCGAGCCGCGTCGTTGACCGACATCCCCTGGAAACCAGCCGTTCCCGGCACCCGGTACTCCGGCTGGCCGGGGATGAAGCGATAGGTGCCATCGTCCCGGTAGCCGATGATGAAGTAACCCTCCGGGGAGATCGCCCCGCCAAACGCCCGCGCCGACGGCGTCGACAACAACTGCTCCAGCCCTGGCCCGCCCGTCGACGTCGCGGCCAGCCCCGCCCGTTGCCCGACCACCACGTCCTTGTTGGACAGCCCCCACAGGTAGAGGTCGACGGTGCTCACGTCCACGAACGTCGGCTCGCCGGCCTGCGGCCACAGGGCCGCGTACAACTCGTACGTGCTCTGCGTCGAGTGATTGACCCGGCCCAAGACGGTGCCCCGGTCATTGATCGTCTGCGGCAGCGTGGTGAAGTCCGGCGGGGTGGCCAGGACCGTGGTCGTGCCGTCCTTCGCGATGCGCAGCCCGCTCGGCGCGGGCGCTCCGGCGCAGGTGCCGGTGCCCACGACCTCCTCGGCCGCGTTCACGTCCCAGGCGGCGCTGAGGCGGCACCCGCTCGCGGCCGAGGCATCCACCCAGCGGGAGGTGCCGTCCGGGTACGAGATGAACCCGCGGGTCACCAGAGCCTCCCCGACCCGCAGCGTCACGTTGCCGACGATGAGGCCCGTGCTAGAGGTGCCGCCGACAGAGGAGTCCTGCAGCGTCTGCCCGGCCGGGATCGCCGGGGTGGGGTCGATGACGACAGCACGGTACGCGGGCGTCGTACCCGCTGGCGCCGGGGCGGGCGATTCCGCGTCTGGGAGCGACGGGGTCGCGGGAGTGCCGGTGCCTGGAGTGCTGGTGCCTGGAGGGCTGGTCCCTGGAGCGCTCGTCGCAGGAGCACTGATGGGCGGGGTGCTCGTCGGCGCGGGCGTCGTCGGCGCGCCGGGCGTCGAGGGCGGCGGCAAGGCAGGCCCCGTGGGGATGCCCTGCGGCGACGGCGAGGTCGTCACCACGGCGGAGCTCGTACCACCAGGCTCCGGCGGCGTCACCGCCCAGGCCGCGCCGCGCCCCCCGAGCAGCGCCGCCACAGTGACCGCCGCGGTGACCAACGAAATCCCTGTTCGACGGGCCGACATGGCCCCACCCCCGCCACCTAAACCCCGATGCTGATCCAATGACCCTATCCGAGAACGGGCCTCGGGCAAGACGAGAGTCCTGGACGGAGGCCTCACACGGGTTCGTCCCCCGAGGTACCGCACCGCCGGGCCCCAGGCGCGCATTACCGTGACCGGTGGAGCGACGAGGAGGAGTCATGAAGGTTGCGGTGCTCGGCGCGGGCAACGGGGGATTGGCCTGCGCGTTCGACCTGGCGATGCACGGACGCGAGGTGGCGCTGTTCGACCTGCCGGCGTTCCCCGCCCAGATCGAGGCCGTGTCCCGAGCTGGGGGGATCCGGGCCGCCGGCGACCTGGAGGGCTTCGCCCCGATCGCCTCGGCCGGGCACGACCTGCCCGCCGCGCTCGACGGTGCCCGGCTGGTCGTCGTGGTCGGCCCGGCGTACGCGACCCCGCCGATGGCCCAGGCCTGCCGGGGGCTGCTGGCGCCGGGGACCGCGGTGCTCGTGTGCCCCTCCTCCTGCGCGGGCGCGCTGACGTTCGTCCAGGGCGCCGGGCTCGCGCCGGAGGACGGCGTCATCGTCGGGGAGACCAGCACGCTCCCGTACGCCGTGCGGATCACCGGCCCCGGCGAGATCACCGTGTTCCACCGCCTCACCGCCGGGACCTTCCTGGCCGCGACCCCGCGCGAGCACACCGACGCGCTGCTCGCGACGGTCGCCGACGTCTGGCCGCTGGAGCGCGCCGACAGCGTCCTGCAGACCACCCTGCAAAACGGCAACCCCGTGATCCACCCCGCCGTCAGCCTGCTGAACGCCGGGCCAATCGATCGGGGCGGTCACTTCCTGTTTTACGAGGTCGGCGTGACGCCCGGGGTGGGCCGCCTGATCGAGGCGGTCGACGCCGAGCGGCTGGCGATCGCGGACGCGCTGGGCGTGCCCGTGCTGGCGGAGCCGACGCTCGGCGTCCGGCAGGGCTACATGGCGGAGGAGAACTACTCCACGGGGTACTCCCGGGCCCCCGGCTTCCTCGGGATCGGCGCGCAGGCCCAGCTCGACCACCGTTACCTCACCGAGGACGTCGGCTACGGACTCGTGTTCCTCACGGATCTCGCGGAACGCCTCGGCGTCGCCACGCCCGCGATGGACGCCGTGATCGAGCTAGCCTCCGTGATCCTCGCTCGGGACTTCCGCGCCGAGAAGGCGCGCACGCTCGACACGCTGGGACTTGGCGGGCTGACCGCCGAGCAGCTGCGCGCCCTGTAGCCGGCGCGTCTCGGTCGGCGCGTCCGGGTCGGCTCGTCCCGGTCGGCTCGCCTCGCCAGGTCAGGCGCGGGGGTTGCCGGCCAGCACGTACAGCCGGTCGAGGACCACCTCCGCGCCGTCCGGTGCGCCGCACACGTACCACTCCCGGACCTCCAGACCGGCCTCGCCCAGCGCCGCACGGACCTGCGCCGGGTCGTGCGCCACCAGCTGCAGGTCGACGTCGCAGCCAGCGAGACGGGTCTCCCGGAGCACGTCAGATCCGGCGAACAGGCCGATCGCCAGCGTGCCTCCGGGGACCAGCACCCGGCGCAGGCCCGCGAAGACCTCGGGGAGTTCGGACGGGGCGAGGTAGACCAGGGAGTACCACGCGACGATGGCCCCCCACGCCGACGCATTCGGCGGCCGCAGGAGGCGGCGCAGGTCGCCGACCTCGAACGCCAGGTCGGGGAACCGCAGCCTCGCCTCGTCGATCATGCCCGGAGAGAGGTCGAAGCCGACCACCTGCGCGTCCCAGGCCGCCATGTGCGCGGTGAGTACCCCCGGGCCGCACCCCACGTCGGCGATCGGCCCCTCGGCGCCTTCCGCGACGCGATCGATCAGCCATCGGTCGAAGACGCAGGCCTCCCACGCCTCGGCGCGCCCGTCGGCGTACGCGCTGGCCGCGGCGTCGTACGCGGTCTGCACCGCCACGTCACGCGCCGGGGCCCCAGCCCCCAGCACCGACTCCAGGTCGACCGCCGGCAGGGGTGCCGCGACCGGCGCGGCGTCGTCGGCCACCGGACCGAGCGTGTGCGCCCAGCGCGGGTCGTGCTGGCCAGCGCGACGGGGCAGCTCCCTGGTCAGGCCCCGGTCGGCCAGCACCGCCAGGCACGCCTCGACGTCCGCGCGATCGCCGAAGCGGTGCAGCCGCTCGGAGCGGGTCCGCAGCTCGCCCGCCGACTGGGGCCCGCGCAGCAGGAGAACGGTGATCAGGGCGCGCTCGGCGTCGGTCAGGCCGAGCCGCTCGTCGAGGCGCTGGTGGTACTTCAACGTCCGCTGCCCGCGATCCGCGACCACGACGCGCAGTAGCTCCCGGCGCTTCAGGTCGCGAGCGCACTCCTGAAGCTCCGCGTCCGTGTAGTCCGTGACGGGGTCGCGGCTGTTGCGCTGGTTGCAGGCGGTGCGCAGTGCGTTGAGCGTCAACGGGTACGAGGACGGCACGGTGGTCTGCTTCTCGAGCAGGCACCCGAGGATGCGTTGCTCGATGGCCTCCAGCGGCGCGTCGAGGATCTCGCTCACGAGGACTCGTTCGGCCTCGCGGCGTCACCGCCCTTGGGAGCCGGCGTGGCGTCACCGCCCTTGGGAGCCGGCGTGGCGTCCACGCCCTTGGGAGCCGGCGTGGCGTCCACGCCCTTGGGCGCCGGCGTGGCGTCTACGCCCGCTTCCTTGCGCTGCGCCGGGGTGATGGGCGCCGGCGCCGCGGTGAGCGGGTCGAGACCGCCGCCGGACTTGGGGAACGCGATGACGTCGCGGATCGACTCGTACCCGCCGAGCAGCATGACGACGCGGTCCCAGCCGAACGCGATCCCGCCGTGCGGCGGCGCGGCGAACTTGAAGGCGTCCAGCAGGAAGCCGAACTTCTCCTGCGCCTCCTCCGGCTCGATTCCCATCACGGCGAAGACGCGCTCCTGCACGTCCCGGCGGTGGATACGGATCGAACCGCCGCCGATTTCGTTGCCGTTGCACACCATGTCGTACGCGTAGGCGAGCGCCGGACCGGGGTCGGAGTCGAAGGTGTCGAGGAACTCCGGCTTCGGGGAGGTGAACGCGTGGTGCACCGCGGTCCAGGCGCCGCCGCCCACCGCGACGTCCCCCGCGGCGCGCGCGTCCGCCGCCGGCTCGAAGAGCGGCGCGTCGACGACCCACAGGAAGCTCCAGGCGTCCTCGTCGATCAGCTCGCAGCGTCGGCCGATCTCCAGGCGGGCCGCGCCGAGCAGCGCGCGGGCGTCCTTGGCGGTGCCGGCCCCGAAGAAGATGCAGTCCCCGGGCTGCGCGCCCGTGTGCGCCACCAGACCGTCCCGCTCGGCGTCGGAGATGTTCTTGGCGACGGGCCCGCCGAGCTGGCCGTCCTCGCCGACCGTGACGTAGGCCAGCCCCTTCGCGCCGCGCTGCTTGGCCCACTCCTGCCAGGCGTCGAACTGCCGGCGCGGCTGGCTGCCCCCGCCGGGCATCACGACGGCGCCGACGTAGTCGGCCTGGAAGACCCGGAAGGGCGTCGCCTTGAAGTAGTCGGTGCAATCCACCAGCTCGCAGCCGAACCGCAGGTCCGGCTTGTCGGTGCCGAAGCGGGCCATCGCCTCCGCATAAGGCATCCGGGGGAACGGGGCGTCGAGCTCGGCGCCGATGAGCCGCCACACCTCACGGATGACGGCCTCCCCGACCTCCATGACGTCGTCCTGGGTGACGAAGCTCATCTCGATGTCGAGCTGGGTGAACTCGGGCTGCCGGTCGGCCCGGAAGTCTTCGTCCCGGTAGCAGCGGGCGATCTGGTAATAGCGCTCCATCCCCGCCACCATGAGCAGCTGCTTGAAGAGCTGCGGCGACTGCGGGAGTGCGTACCACGACCCCGGGGAGAGACGCGCCGGGACCAGGAAGTCCCGCGCGCCTTCCGGCGTCGAACGGGTCAGGGTCGGCGTCTCGATCTCGACGAAGTCGCGCTCGTCGAGGACCCGACGAGCCGCCTGGCTCACCTTGCTGCGCAGCCGGAGCGCGTGCCCGGCGTTGTGGGCGCCGGGACGCCGCAGGTCGAGGTAGCGGTACTTGAGCCGCGCCTCCTCCCCCACGGTGATCCGCTCGTCGAGCTGGAACGGCAGCGGCGCCGCCGGGGAGAGGATCTCGATGTCGCTCGCCACGACCTCGACTTCGCCGGTGGGCAGGTCGGGGTTGACGTTCTCCGGGCTGCGCGGCGCAACCTCGCCTGTCACTCGTACGCAGAACTCGTTACGCAAGTCGTGCGCGACACCCGTGAGGACGTCGCCGCGGGCCACCACCTGCACCACGCCGGAGGCGTCGCGCAGGTCGATGAACTCCACGCCTCCGTGGTCGCGCCGGCTGGCCACCCAGCCAGCGAGGACGACGGTCTGCGGTGGGGCGGCATGCTCGGAGCGCAGAGTGCCGGCGGAGTGGGTTCGCAGCATGTGCTGTTCCTTTCGTGCTCCCGCATAGACGGTGCGGTCGCGGGGTGCTCGGGGCCGCGTCCACTGTACGGGGAGCGCCGCCACGTCCCGAAAACGACGCGCTGGCGTATGAACGTTACGTATTGACAATGCGTACGACCTGCTGATGAATGACGCGTATGGACGTAACGTATGGACGACAGTTATCGTCGTGGGATGGCGCTGAGCATCCGCAACAAGGACACCGAGTCCGCCGTGCGACGACTCGCGGCCCGCACCGGTCTCGGCCTCACCGAGGCGATCGACGAGGCGGTGACCCGACGGCTGGCCGAGCTCGACCGGGAACGTGACGACCACTCCGACGCAGCGCAGGCAGCGCGCGCCGAACGCGTCCAGCGCGTCCTCGATGAGTTCCTGGAGAGCGTCAACCCCGACAACCTGCTGACCGACGAGGACCTCTACGACGAGCGCGGCCTCGCGCGATGATCGTCGACACCTCGGCGCTGGTCGCCATCTTTCGATCGGAGCCGACGACGTCAGCGCTGCGGGCGCGACTGTGCGCACCGGGACCGCATCTGATGTCGTCGGCGACGTTCGTGGAGTTGACGGCCGTGCTTCGCGCCGAGAAGTCCGTCGGGGAGGTCGACGCGCTCCTCGCCGCGCTCGACATCACGGTCGTCGCCCTCACGGTCGAGCAGGCGAGGCTCGCGGCGCAGGCCTACCGGGACTACGGCAGGGGATCTGGCTCCCCGGCGCGGCTCAACCTCGGCGACACGTTCTCCTATGCCCTCGCGAAGGACACGGGCCGACCGCTCCTCTGCGTGGGCGACGACTTCCCCGGCACCGACGTCGAGACCGTTCCCCTCGAGCGGTGAACGGTTCAACACCGCGACACGTCCGAGAGGCGGCTTTTGCCCCGCTGTCGTCGTCGGCGAGGATGGGGACCATGACTTCCGTTGCGCGTCATGCCAAGCCCGCCGCCCTGGCCCTCGCGGCCGCCCTTGCCCTCGCCGGGTGTTCCTCCTCCGGGTCGGCCGGCGAGGCCGGCTCCCCCACGACGACGGCCCCCACCACGGCTGGTCCCGCGTCCCCGGGAGCGGGCTCCGTGGCGGCCGGCGACGCCCAGGCGATCCTGGCCGCCCACGGGCTGGCCGGCCTCGACACCCGCGCAGTGATCGAGAAGCTCGACGAGACGCGGGTGGACGACCGCCCCGGCGACCTCATCGCCTCGGTGCGCCCCGCCAGCCTGTTGCTCGCGCAGGGCGGCGGGGAGAAGGTCGAGGTCCCGATTGAGGGCGGGCAGTTCTACCTGTCGATCGCGCCGTACGTGAACCGCACCCACGAGTGCCACTTCCACAGCCTGACGACCTGCCTGGGCGAGCTGCGCGGTGAGCCCGTCCATCTGAAGGTCACCCGCGCCGACACGGGCGAGGTCCTCGTCGATCAGGACAAGACCACGTTCGACAATGGCTTCGTCGCCGCCTGGGTGCCCCGGGACATCACGGCCGACGTCACGATCACCCATGCGGGCAAGACCAACACGACGCGCGTCACGACCGGGCCGCAGGACGCCACCTGCCTGACCACGATGCAGCTCACCTGACGGCGACTTCCGCCCACGGGCGCGCTCACTGTTGCCTGATGGTGGGAGGTGGGGCGCGAAGGAGCGCTCCCACGCCATCGGCACGCTCAGCCGTCGGTCACGTCGCCGTCGACGTAGACCCAGCGTCGGCCGTGGCGGGCAAACCTGGCCCTCTCCGTGAACGCGGTCTCGCCTCCGTCGGGTGATCGCGAGATCGCCCGATAAGTGACCTCACCCTCGGCGTCGTCGGGGCCGCCCGCCGCGCTCGAGAGCACCTCGAGGCCGAGCCACGGGTGCTGCGGGTCGAGGTGGAGCTGGGACGGCCGGGTCTCCGGGTGCCAGGTCCGCAACAGGTAGTCCGCGTCGCCGACCGCGAACGCGGCGTACCGGCTACGCATCAGTTCCCGCGCCGTCGACGCCGACGCGGCGCCGGAGTGCAGACGCCCGCAGCACTCCCCGTACGCCTCCCCGCCCCCGCACGGGCACGGCATGTCGCGGGAGGACACCGCCCCGAAGACCGACATCAGCGGCTCACGACCGCAGGCCGCCGGGACGGAAGGAGGGGTGCTGCGGCCAGGGCGCGTCCACGGGTCGCAGCGACGACCAGCCGCGGGCCCGCGACGCGTGCGCCGCCAGGATGCCGATCAGCAGCGCGGCGTTGTGCAC
>JBDIAS010000154.1:0-8061 GCA_039812465.1 Austwickia sp.
CCACCAGGGCAAACGCGGACACATCCCGCCCGTGGGCGGCAAACGACCGCGCCGCGGATCCTCGGCCAGGGATCCTCAGTCCGACGGTTCGCCCAGGAACTCCAGCTGGGCGCGCACCGACCGCGTCGCGGCCGGCCACAGTTTCTTGTCCACGTCGGCGTACACCGTCGCCACCACCTCGTCCGCGCCCCGCGCGCCGGCCTCGATCGCCTCGCGCACCTGGTCCAGCCGCTCCTTGCGGTGCTCCTGGTAGTAGCGCACCACCCCCGCGGCGTCCGCGACCGGCCCGCCGTGCCCGGGCAGCAGGTCGGTCACCTGGCCGGACCCCGTCATCGCCGCGATCCGCTCCAGGCTCGCCATGTAGTCGGCCAACACGCCGTCAGGCCACAGCACCACAGTCGTGCCCCAGCCCAGGATCGTGTCGCCGGTCAGCAGGGCGTTCTCTGCCGTCAGGCAGAACGAGATCGAGTCGGCCGAGTGCCCCGGCGTCGTCACGACGAGCAGTTCCACGCCGGAGCTTCGCACCACGTCGCCGTCCGACAGGTCGTCGTGCCCGTCCCCGATCGCCCGCACCGGGCAGGACGCCTCCGCGGCGAAGTCCGCCGCGCCCGCGGCGTGGTCCGGGTGGTCGTGGGTGAGCAGCGTCAGGGCGACGCGCCGGTCCCCAACGTGGTCCAGGACGGCCCGCCGGTGGGTCGCGCCGATCGGTCCCGGGTCGATGACAATGCACGACGACGAGCCGGGTGCCGACAGCACCCACGTGTTCGTGCCCTCCAGGGTCATCGGGCCGGGGTTGGCGCACAGCACGCAGTCGACCAGCGGGCTCCACGAGCCGCCGCTCCAGGAGTGCGGGTCCCATGACGGCGGTCGCGGCACGAACGGTACGGGGGCCGACCCCCGCGGCCCGCTCACGTCAACCGCTCCCCCAGCGCCGAGCGGACCGGCGCCATGCCCGGCACGCGCACCCCGACGCCGCCGTCGGTCAGCTCGATCACCGGCTCCCACGTCGGCACCGCGTGTTCCGCCTCGACGAAGCTCGCCGCGTCGCGGGCCGCGGCCAGCGCCTCCAGCCGCACGATGGTCGGCGGGAACAGCCGCACCCGACCGGCCGCGAGCTCTTCCAGCAGGTGGGCGGGGTTGACCCAGCGCGTGTGCTCGGCCTCGCGGCAGTCGTCGTCGGGCACCTGACCGGCCGGCAGGAGCGCCGCGAAGAACCGCGCGTCGTACCGGTGCGGCTCGAACTCCGGCGCGATCCAGTGGTCGCAGAGTCGCAGCAGATCGGTACGGATGAGGAGTCCCCGCTCGGCGAGCAGCTGGGCGAACGAGCGCTCCCGGCGCGCCAGTTGGGCCCGCGCGAGCGCCCACTCCGGGCCCGTCACGTCGGCGACCACCTGCTGCGGGTCCGGCCCGGCGAGCAGGACGCCGCACTCCTCGAAGACCTCCCGGACCGCCGCGACCACCAGTCGACGGGCCTGGTCGGGGGTGTCGGTGCGCAGCGTGTCCGCCCACGCCTGCGGGCTCGGCCCGGTCCAGGGCAGCGCGGGATCGTCGTCCCTCTCGTCGACGCCCCCGCCGGGGAAGACGTACACCGACGGGGCGAACGCCATCGTCGCCGCCCGCATCTGCATGAACACCTCAACGCCGCCGCCGTGCTCGGGTGGGGCGTCCCGCAGGATCAGGACGGTGGAGGCGTCCCGGGGTGTGGCAGACGGGCGGTCCCCGTCCAGCCACGCCCGGATGGAGGGGCCCACGTCTGACGTGACCGCGAAGCGCCGCCCGTCGACCTCGTTGGTCAGTGCGTTGACGCGTGTCACGTCGTCACTGCTCGATGGCGACCATGACCTCCACCTCGACCGGAGCGCCCAGCGGCAGCTGCGCCACCCCGACCGCGCTGCGCGCGTGCGCGCCCTTGTCGCCGAACACCTGCGCGAGCAGCTCGGAGGCACCGTTGATGACGGCCGGCTGGCCGGTGAAGCCGTCGGCGCTCGCCACGAAGCCAACCACCTTCACGACCTGGGTCACCTTGTCGAGGTCCCCGATCAGAGACTTGATCGCCGCCAGCCCGTTGAGAACGCAGATGCGCGCCAGCTCGTACGCCTGCTCCGTGGACACGGTGTCCCCGACCAGGCCCTCGCCCGCCAGCTTGCCGGCGACGACCGGGAGCTGACCCGACGTGTAGACGTGCCGTCCGTCGAGCACTGCCGGTACGTACGCCGCGACCGGAACCGCGACCTCGGGGAGGGTCAGTCCGAGGGACGCCAGACGCTCTTCGACTGCACTCATGCTTCAGTTCTCCTTTGGGCGTTTGAAGTAGGCCACGAGATTCCCATCGGGCATGGAGACCACCTGCACCAGCTCCCAGCCGTCCTCACCCCAGTTGTTGAGGATCGCCTGCGTGCTGTGGATGAGGACGGGGGCCGTCGCGTATTCCCAGGTCGTCATGCGCGCCAGCATAGCCGTCGGTCTCTCGTCGCGACGGGCGGTTCCTCGGCTCCTAGACTCGGGCCCATGTCCGCCGAAGCCCCGCCCGCTCGGGGATCGTCCGCCGCCGCTCCCCGCGAGGATTCCGGTCCGCTGCGCGACGACTCCGAGACCCACAATCCCTGGGATAACGTGCGGCTTCACGTCGTGACGGGCAAGGGCGGTACGGGAAAGACCACCGTGGCCGCCGCTCTCGCGCTCGCGTTGGCGAGCCACGGACGCCGGGTGCTGCTGGCCGAAGTGGAGGGCCGCCAGGGCATCTGCCAGGTCCTCGACACCCCGCCGCTGCCCTCCAGCGAGACGCCTCTGCTGCGGCATCAGAGTGGCGGCGAGATCCACGGGCTGGCGGTCGACGCCAAGGCGGCGCTCGTGGAATACCTCGACATCTTCTACCACCTCGGCCGGGCGGGCCGCGCCCTGGAGCGGGTCGGCGCGATCGACTTCGCGACGACGATCGCGCCGGGGGTCCGGGACATTCTTCTCATCGGCAAGGTGTACGAAGCCTGTCGGCGGCGCGGGCCGAAACCGCTCCCCGACGGCACCCCGGACTGGTATTACGACGCGGTCGTCCTCGACGCCCCGCCCTCGGGTCGTGTGGGGCGTTTCCTGGCCGTCAACCGTGAGGTGGCCGACCTGGCCAGGGTGGGCCCGATCCGCAACCAGGCGGACGCGATCACCGCGCTCCTCCGCTCGGGCTCCAGCGCGGTGCACATCGTGACTCTCCTGGAGGAGATGCCGGTGCAGGAGGCCTCCGACGCGGTCGCCGAACTGCGCGCGGACGACCTGCCCGTCGGCGCGATCATCGTGAACCAGGCCCGCGACCCCCTCCTGGAGCCCGACCAGCTCCAGGTGCTCGCCGAGGGGGCCGTCGACCGCTCCGCCGTGGCGGCCTCGCTGCGGCGGGCCGGGCTGCCCGACGACGACGCGCTCGTCGCGGGGTTGCTCGCCCAGGGCGCGGACCACGCCCTGCGGATGGAGTTGGAGGAGGAGCAGTTCGCGATCGTGACCTCCCTCGGGCGGCCGGTGTACGCGCTGCCGCCGCTGCGGGAGGGCGTCGACGCCTCCGGCGTGCGGGTCCTCGCCCAGGAACTGAACGACCAGGCGGAGTGGTGAACGACGTGAGCTCGTACCGTGCCGGCAAGGCGACCCGCGCGGCCTGGACGCCGCGCACCCACCGGCCGCTGCCCGAGGTGTCCCCGCCGCTCGACGTGGACGGGCTGCTCGCCGACTCCTCGGTCCACATCATCGTCTGCTGCGGCTCGGGCGGCGTCGGCAAGACGACCACCGCGGCAGCGCTGGCGCTGCGGGCCGCCGAGCAGGGCCGGGCCGTCGCGGTGCTCACGATCGACCCGGCGCGCCGGCTCGCGCAGTCCCTCGGCCTCGTGGAGCTGGACAACGTCCCCCGGGCCGTGGTCGGGGTCGACACCTCCGCCGGCGGCTGCCTCGACGCGATGATGCTCGACATGAAGCGCACCTTCGACGAGGTGGTGGAGGCCCACGCCACCCCCGAGAAGGCCGCGCAGATCCTCGCCAACCCGTTCTACGAGGCGCTGTCCAGCTCCTTCGCCGGGACGCAGGAATACATGGCGATGGAGAAGCTGGGGCAGCTGCACGACGAGCTGGGCCGCGACGGCTCGCCCCGCTGGGACCTGGTCGTCGTGGACACCCCCCCGAGCCGCTCTGCCCTGGACTTCCTCGACGCCCCGGAACGCCTGGGCAGCTTCCTCGACGGCCGCTTCATCCGGATCCTGATGGCGCCGGCGAAGGCCAGCGGCCGGGCCTACCTGAAGGTGGTGCACGCGGGGGTGTCCCTGGCGGGCACCGCGCTGTCCAAGGTGCTCGGCACCCAGATGCTGACGGACGTGCAGACCCTCGTGGCCGCGCTGGACACCGTGTTCGGCGGGTTCCGGGAGCGGGCCACTCAGACGTACGCGCTCCTGAAGGACCCCGGCACCGCCTTCCTGGTGGTAGCCGCGCCGGAGCGCGACGCGCTGCGCGAGGCGGGCTACTTCACCGACCGGCTGAGCGCCGACCAGATGCCGCTGGCCGGGCTGATCGTCAACCGCGTCTCCCGCACGGCGGCGGAGCTCGACGGCCGCTCGGCCGAACGAGCGGCGGACGCCATCGAGGGGGACGACCCGATGACGGCGGCGCTGCTGCGCATCCACGCCGACCTCGACGTGCTCGCCGACCGTCAGCGCGCCGCGACGCGGCGGCTGGCCGACGCCCACCCCGGCGTCCCGCTGGTGCAGGTGGGCGCGGCGGCCCAGGACATCCACGACCTGGAGGGCCTCCGCGAGATCGGCGCCGCGCTCGCTTCGGGAATCGGGCCCGCGGGGAGCTGACCTGCCGGACACGGCACCGACCGGGCACGGCGAGCTACCGGACACGGCGAAGCCCCCGCCCGATCATGAACGGCGGGGGTCTGCGACGGGGAGTGGCGTGCGGCGGGACTGAGCCGACCAGCGCCGGCCGTTAGGCGGAGACCGTCAGGCGGACGCCACGCAGCGGCGCAGCCGGTCTGCCTGGAAGAGGGCCCGGAACGACTTGATGTTCGGGTGCCGGCGGAGCATCGCGCGACGCTCCCGCTCGGTCATGCCGCCCCAGACGCCGAACTCGGTGCGGTTGTCGAGCGCGTCTGCGAGGCACTCGGCGATCACCTGACAACGCTGGCAGATCTGCTTGGCCTGCTGTTGGGCCGCGCCCTGCACAAAGAGATCGTCGGGCGCCGAGGACCGGCAGGCCGCCAGAGGCGTCCACTCCACGGTCCACGTCGTCATGTCGGTCACCTGCACGGGAGCGCCATTGCCCACGTCTGCCCTACCCTCACCTCGGCCCGCACCGGAGCGGGAATAAAACCTCATCGGACACGAGCACCCTACGCGGACCCCCTTGACACGCCCATCCCCCGCTTTGACCGCATGAGTAGTCAGAAAGGACTAGTTAGTTTTGGTCAATCGTCCAATTCGGAGGCGTGAATCGCGTGGCCGCACGGCGCTTTCCGGCCGGCCGGCGGGCGTACGACCCGGACACAGGGCGTGAGCAGCACCACTCGCCCCCCGCGCGCCTCGTCACGGTCCTCGGCACGCCCGTCGCCGCCCCTCGTCGTCCCCTCGGCACCCTCTCGGTACGACGAGTTCCGCACGGCGCGTTTGGTACTCGGCGGGCTGGGTATCCGGCGCGGCGGCGACGCGTCGCCTGCGTTGTCAGAACCGCCACGTACGCTGTCCCCATGCAGCGCCGGAATCACGGAATGTCCAACGCGGTCAACCTCTTGGCCGCGTTCACCGCCGGCTCCATGGTGTCCGGGCTGCTCGCGGCGGGCATGGTCGCACCGGTCGTCGGGGGTGTCGGGATCGTCGCGCGGGAGGCCGTCGGCACGTTCGAGGCTCTTCCCCGCGAGCTGACCACCCCCGTGCTGGCCCAACAGACCCGGATCCTGGCCTCGGACGGCGCCGAGCTCGCCACCCTCTACGAGGAGAACCGCACGGTCGTCCCCCTGTCCCAGATCGCGCCGATCATGCAGAAGGCGCAGGTGGCGGTGGAGGACGACCGCTTCTACGAGCATGGCGGCGTGGACACCCGCGGTCTGCTGCGGGCTGTGGTCGCCACCCTCCGCGGCGACAAGCAGGGCGGGTCGACGATCACGCAGCAGTACGTACGCAAGTCCCTGGTGACCAACGCGCTGCGCGAGGGCGACACCGAGCGCGCGCAGGCGGCCGAGGAGCGGCGCGGCCTGGCCGGGATCGTGCGCAAGATGCAGGAGGCCAAGTACGCGATCGAGCTGGAGAAGCGGCTCAGCAAGGACCAGATCCTCGAGGGCTACCTGAACCTCGTGTATTACGGGGCGCAGTCCTACGGGGTCGAGGCGGCCGCGATGCGTTACTTCGGCGTCCGCGCCAAGGACCTGTCCCTGGGCCAGGCCGCGACCATCGCGGGACTCGCCCAGCGCCCCGGGGTGACCGACCCGATCCACAACTACGACGCGGCCCTCACGCGCCGCAACGAGGTCCTCGACCGGATGGCGCAGGTGGGGACGATCACGGCGGCCCAGGCCACCGCGGAGAAGGCCACGCCGATCGCCCTGGACACCCAGCCGTTGAAGGCGTCGTGCGAGTCCGCCGTCGACAAGTGGGTGTGCCTCTACGTGCGGAGCTGGTTGACCCAGGAGGTCCCCTCGCTCGGTGCGGACGAGGCCGACCGCCAGGCGACGCTCATGCGCGGCGGGCTCACGATCAAGACGAGCTTCGACGTCAACCTCCTGCGGGATTCCCGTGAGGCGCTCCTGGCCCGCGTCCCCTCCCGGCAGGAGAAGGACGTGGGCGCCGCGACCGCCGTCGTCGAGCCGGGCACCGGCCGCGTGCTCGCGATCGCGCAGTCCTCCTCCTCCGCGACGGACGTGATCTGGTCGGTGGATAGCAAGTACGGGCAGTCCGGCGGCTTCCACATCGGCTCGACCGCGAAGACGTACGCGGTGGTGGAGGCCCTCAAGCAGGGCCGCAACCGCTGGTCGGGCGTGTACGCGGCCTCGAGCGGGGCGACCTACTTCCCCAGCCAGTTCCGCGCGAGCGAGTGCGGCATCCAGTCCGGGCCGTGGACCGTGCGCAACGTCGAGGGCACGATGGGCGGCGCGATGTCGCTGCAGAACGCCACGATGTGGTCGGTCAACACCGCCTTCGCCGACCTCGCCACCAAGATCGGGATCTGCGGGACGAAGCACACGATGAAGGAGATGGGGCTGCATCAGTCTGACGGCGAGGACTACGGCACCGGCCCGGCCAGCATCGTCCTCGGCTCTGACAACGCCTCTCCGCTCACCATGGCCGCGTCCTACGCCACGCTCGCGGCGGGCGGGCGCTACTGCGCGCCGCGCCCGGTTGACTCGATCACCACGTACGACGGGCAGCAGCTCGCCGTCCCGGACAACAACTGCAGGGACACCGACATCAGCCCGCGGGTGGCGTACGACGCGTCCCAGATCCTGCGCACCGTCCCCGGCTGGTCCGGCGTGCCGATCGGCGACCGTCAGGTCGCCGCGAAGTCGGGCACCTCCGACGAGAGCGTGCACACCTGGTTCATCGGCTACACGCCGCAACGCTCAGCTGCCGTATGGGTCGGCCGGCCGAACTATTGGCGCTCGATGGAGGGCGTCAACATCGGGGGCATCTACTACGGGCAGCTCTACGGCGCGACGCTCGCAGGTCCCCTGTGGCGGCAGATCATCCAGGACGCCTCGCGCGGCGTGTCGGCCGAGCCGTTCCGCATCGTCAACCGCGGCAGCAACGACCCCGGCAACGTGGTGGTGCCCGACCTGCGCGGCGTGTCCCGTCAGGAGGCGACCGCGAGCCTGCAGTCGATGAACCTGCGCGTGGAGATCGGCGAGCGCGTCTCGGAGGAGGGCATGAACTGGGACGCCGTCGTGCGCACCGACCCGGCCGCCGGCGCCGAGGTGGCCGAAGGCGAGACGATCACGCTGGTGCTGGCCTCCGGGTGGTGGCCCGGGCAGCAGCCCCCGCCGCCCCCTCCCGCTCCCCGCCCGGCCCCGCGGCCGACGCCCACGCAGCAGGCGACGAGGCCGCC
>JBDIAS010000155.1:0-7999 GCA_039812465.1 Austwickia sp.
GAGGGGCTGAACCGGTTGAGGGGCTGAACCGGTTGAGGGGCTGAACCGGTTGAGGGGCTGAACCGGTTGAGGGGCTGAACCGGTTGAGGGGCTGCAGAGCTGAGGCGTCACCCGCGGACGGCGGCGCGCCGCGCCGCGCGGGCCTGCACGGCGGCGGCCCGGCGGGAGAGCGGCTGGCAGCGCGGGCACCAGAACAGGTTGCGGGCCGCCAACACCTCGGTGCGCACCGCGGTCCCGCAACGCAGGCAGGGCGCCTCGGCGCGCCGGTAGACGTACACCTCCCCCCCGTGCCGGTCCTGGCGGGGCGGGCGGCCCATCGCCTCCGGGGAGTCCTCCGGCCGGATGGTGTCGATCCGGCCGTGCTCAACCGCGTAGTCCATCAGCTCCACTAGATCCGCCCACAGCGCGTCGAACTCGCCGCGCTTGAGGGCCACGCCGGGCAGCATCGGGTCCATGCCGGCGCGGTAGAGGACCTCCGCGCGGAAGATGTTGCCCACACCGGCAAAAACGCGCTGGTCCATGAGAAGCGTGGCGATGGGCAGCTTCGAGCGGCGCAGCCGGTCCCACGCCCGGGAGGGGTCCGCGTCGGCGCGCAGCGGGTCCGGCCCGAGCCGGGCGGCGATCGCGGCCATCCCCGCCTCGTCGACGATCTCGCACGCGGCGGGCCCCACGAGGTCGCACCAGGCCCGCTCGTTCTCCAGCCGCCAGCGCACGGCGCCCGCGACCGGCCGGGTCCGCCCCGCCGGCTCGGAGCGCACCTCGCTCTCCTCGTCCAGGGTCTCCACGACCGGTCCGGCCGCCGAGTCGTGGTGGAAGAACGCCTTGCCCGCCATGCCCAGGTGGATGTGCACGATGTCGGGCCCGAACGTCAAGAACAGGTGTTTGCCGATCGACTCCGCGTCGTCCAGGACCCGCCCGTCCAACAGCGCGGCCGACTGCGCGAACCGCCCCTGCGGGCTCGTGCTCGTCGTGGGGGCGCCGGCGAAGGCGTCCCGATAGGCCCGCGCCATCCGATGGGTGACGTGCCCTTCGGGCATGAGTGACGCCCTCCTCGCCGCCGGTGCTCGGACAACTCTACGGCCCGGTGCTCAGGCCAGCCGGACCATCCAGCCGTGGGTGTCCTCCGCCCGCCCGTACTGGATGTCCAGCAGCTTCTCCCGCAGGCTCCGCGCGACCTTGCCGATCGGGTCGCAGCCCTCGCGCCGGTGATCGCACGAGCCGCCGTCCCACCGCAGCTCCCCCACCGGGGTGATCACGGCCGCGGTGCCGCACGCGAAGACCTCGGCGAGCTCCCCGGAGGCCGCCGCGTCCTTCCACTCCTGGATCGGGACGCGCCGCTCCTGCGGCGTCAGGCCCATCTCCGCCGCCAGCTGCAGGATCGAGCTGCGGGTGACGCCCTCCAGGATGGAGCCGGTGAGCTCGGGGGTGACGATCCGCCCGTCGCGGTAGACCAGGAAGAGGTTCATCCCGCCGAGCTCCTCGATGTACGTCTCCGTCGAGGAATCCAGGAACACCGCCTGGTCGCACCCGTGCTCGATGCCCTGCAGCTGGCCGGCCAGGGAGCTCGCGTAGTTGCCGCCGCACTTGGCCGCGCCGGTACCCCCCGCGCCCGCGCGGGCGAAGTCGGTGGACAGCCACAGGTTGACCGGCTCCAGGCCGCGGGCGAAGTACGCTCCCGCGGGCGAGGCAATCACCGCGTAGGTGACCTCGCGGGCCGGGCGCACCCCCAGGAACGCCTCGGACGCGAACATGAACGGCCGCAGGTAGAGGCTCGTCTCGCCCGTGCCGTAGGCCGGGACCCAGTCCGAATCGGCGAGCACCAGCGTCTTGAGCGAGGTGATGAAGTCCGCGGTGGGCAGCTCCGGTAACGCGAGCCGACGGCAGCTGCGCGCCAGCCGCTCCGCGTTGGCCTGCGGCCGGAACGACCAGATCGAGCCGTCGGCGTGCCGGTAGGCCTTCAGCCCCTCGAACACCTCCTGCGCGTAGTGCAGGACGGCGGCGGCCGGGGACATCTGGAAGGGACCGTAGGGGCGGATGACGTCGGCGTGCCAGCCCTGGTCGGCCTCCCAGCGCGCGTACGCCATGTGGTCGGTGAAGTGGCGCCCGAAGCCCGGGTCGGCCAGGACCTTGGCGCGGTCGGCGGCGGGCAGCGGGTTCGGGTGCGGCTGCACGAGGAAGCTCAGCGACATGGGAGGTGCTCCTGCGGGTCAGACGGTCGGCTCACGAACATACGCCTCAGCCAAGCCGCGCGCAGATGGCCTCGCCGATCGCGCGGGTGCCGCGCGCCTCGTGCGCGCCGGCCCGGTCGGCCAGGTCCGCCGCGACGGCCGCCTCCAGGCGCCGCGCGCCCTCGGAGAATCCCAGGTGTTCCAGCAGCATCCCGGCGGAGAGGATCGCGGCGGTGGGGTCGGCCTTGTCCTGCCCCGCGATGTCGGGGGCCGACCCGTGCACCGGCTCGAACATGCTCGGCGCGGTGCGGTCCGGGTTGATGTTGCCGCTCGCCGCGAGCCCGACGCCGCCGACGACCGCGCCCGCGAGGTCGGTGAGGATGTCGCCGAAGAGGTTGTCCGTGACGATCACGTCGAAGCGCCCGGGGTCGTTGGCGAGGAAGATCGTCGCCGCGTCCACGTGCTGGTAGGCGGTCGTGACTTGCGGGAACTCCTCGGCGACCGCCTCGACGGTGCGGCGCCACAGGTGCCCGGCGAACGACAGCACGTTGTGCTTGTGCACCAGGGTGAGGTGCTGGCGGGGACGGGACGACGCCAGCGCGAACGCGTACCGGACCACCCGCTCGACCCCGAACCTCGTGTTGACGCTCACCTCGGTCGCGATCTCCGCCGGGGTGCCGACGCGCAGCGCCCCGCCGTTGCCGGTGTACGGGCCCTCGGTGCCCTCTCGGACGACGACGAAGTCGATCCCGTCGGGGGCGACGTCCGCGATGTCCAGCGGGCTCTTCACGCCAGGGTAGAGCTTCGCCGGGCGCAGGTTGACGTAATGATCGAGCGTGAAGCGGAGCCGAAGCAGCAGCTCGCGCTCCAGGACCCCGGAGGGGACCGACGGGTCGCCGACCGCGCCGAGCAGGATCGCGTCGTGGCCGCGCAGCTCGTCCAGGACGGCGTCGGGAAGGCACTCGCCCGTGCGGTGCCAGCGGCGGGCCCCCAGGTCGTATTCGGTCACGTTCATCACCGGCCCCGCGCCGCAGGCGGCGATCGCGTCCAGCGCGGCCCGCGCCGCGTCGGTGACCTCCGGGCCGATGCCGTCCCCGGGGATGCTCGCGAGATTGATCGTGGCCGGTGCGCTCATGGCCGCCAGCCTACTGACGGGTCTTGCGGTGTGGGACGGCCTTCTCGCCATCCGGTCGCGCGTCCTGACGGGTCATCCGCCCCGGCCAGGGGCGCCGTGGCGCAGTGCCGACGCGCCTCAGCGGTTGCTGGCCGACCGTCGGACGATGGGGGCGTGCGCCGACCAGGGGAACGTGATCCATCCGTCGGTGCGCCGCCACACGTGGTCCGCCTTCACCAGCGAGTGCGGCTTCTCGTACAGGACCGCCACCTGCACCTCGGCGACGTGCGGCGCGCAGTAGTCGCGCACGCGCGCGAGCGTCTCCCCCGTGTCGGCGACGTCGTCGATGATGAGCACCTTCTGCCCCGAGAAGTCCTGCGTGGCCGGCAGCGGCGGCAGGAACACCGGCTCGAGCAGCCGCTCATCGATCCCGGTGTAGAACTCGACGTTGATGATGTGCAGGCTCTTCATGTCGAGCGCGTAGCTGATCGCACCGGCGGGCAGCATCCCGCCGCGCGTGATCGACAGCAGGATGTCGGGCTCGAAGCCGGAATCTACGACGCACTGCGCCAGCTCCCGAGCGGCGTCGCCGAATGTCTCCCAGGTGAGGACTTCTCGCTCTTGCGTCACGCTCTTCATCCTGCCAGCTCATCCTTCCGACCCGCGCCCGGTTCAGCGGGCCGATGCGTCAGGTCGCCGAGGTCATCAGGTCGCCGATGCATCAGGTCGCCGATGTCATCAGGTCGCGGTACGTACGCCAGAGCGGGCTGTCCGGGGGCGCCTCCTGCGTGAAGTGCCACCAGTAGGGGCCGCCGCCGGAATACGGGTACCCGCGGATCGCCAGCCCGTAGAACTCCGACTCCTTCGCTCGCGCCTGGTCGGTATCCCGGGAGCCCGACCACCACGTGTTGGGGTTCTTCGCGATGCGGTAGCCGAGTTCGGTGATCGACACGCGCTGGGTGGGGAATTCGCGGTGCACCGCGGTGAGGACCCGGTCCAGGCTGACCCCCAGCGGGTGGACGTCGGGGTAGACCGACAGCCCCACCTCGTCGATCGCCCACCGACGCTCGGCAGGCAGGTTGGCCTCCAGCCACGTGAACATCGAGGTCTCCGGGTCGGCCTCGCCGAGCTCCCACAGGAGGGTCAGCATCGTGCGGGCGTCGCTGTGCTCCTTGACGTACCGGGCCGCGTAGTCGACCTTGTCAGAGGTCCCCTCCCCGAGCCAGTCGCCGTTGACCTCGTTGCCGATCTCCCACACGTCGACCTCGGGCAAGGTGCCCACGAACTCTTCCACGCGGGCCCGCCACCGGTCCATGTCCACCTGCGCCATGTCCACCGAGTCGAGGATCTGGCCGACGACAATCAGCCCGTCCCGCTTGGCGGTGGCCACCTTGTCGGCGTACGTGTCCGCGCCGCGCTCCAGGTCGAAGACCAGCCGCACCGCGGCCCTCCGATCGGTGGCCGCGGCCAGATCCGCCACGCTGCGCACGTCGGGGTGACCCGGGCGCAGGTCCGTGAGCGTGAAACCCCACGGCGCCGATCCGCCTGGGACTCCCGCAAAGTCGCGGCCGAGGTCGATGGCGACGGCCCTGCTCGCGGCGGCCGCGGCGTCCCAGGCCCGGGCAGTCGCCACCGTCCGGGCGGACGTGCCCTCGCCGAGCGCCCGAAACGCCTCGATGGCCCGGGTGCTCTCCGCGACCGCTCGGGCGGTGGGTTCGGACAGTGCGTGCCCCTTCCGGGCGGCGAGGCGCGCCGACGTCGCGGCCGCCGTCTGCTCAGCGGCCAGCTCGTGGATGTCGTACGTGCCCGGGCCGGGCAGGTCGAGGATGAGGTTGGAGTAGCCCTGCGCGGACGGCCAGGCGAGGGCGAGCGCGACCTCCCCCTCGGGGCGAGACAGCGCCACCCTGCCGGAGCTGGAGTGCAGCGGCCAGGGCTTGAGAACCCGCAACGTCTTCGCGTCGAGGAGCGCGTCGTTCTGGCCCTTCGCGTTGGCCCCGTTGGTTTGCAGCTGGCGGAAGACCCGGTAGCTCAGGCCCTCGCCCTGCGCGGTCGCACCGACCAGGTGGACGGTCCCGGCGGCGGCCCGGATGCCGGTGTGCCCCGGCGCGACGGTCCACGGGGGCCCCGCGTCCGGTGGGCCGCCCGCGGGTGGCCCAGGCTGCATCGACGCCCCGGCTTCCCCCGGGCCGCCGTCCCCGTCCGGCGAGCCGCAGCCCGCCGCGCTCACCGCGAGGACGCCCGCGAGGGCGCCGGCGGCCAGGGCGCGAATCGAAACTCGCCTGGCCGCCCTCATCAGCGCAGGTCCGTCGCGGGGACGAACGTGTAGCCCATCCCCTTGATGCCGGTGACGACCTTCTCCAACCCGTCGATCGGCAGGAACGGGTGGTAGAAGAAGCTCGCCGTGGACTCGCGGACCACGAGGTTGGATTTCGCCGCCGCCAGGATGTCGTCCGGTGTCCGGACGGGGTGACCGCTGTAGGACGTGGGCGAGTGGTTGCCCAGGTTCTCGGGCAGCACCTTGGAACCGTAGATGTCGGTCACCGAGAACGGGAAGATCTGGCTGGCCACCTCACCCGTCGACGGCTTCCCGGTCAGCAGGCCGTCGGTGTAGAGCGCGCGCTCGTACCGCGTCGTGTAGACCTGGCGCATCGCCCGGTAACCCGCCGGCGACGACATGTAGTGCGGGGTCTCGAAGATGGGCGGCGCCGACAGCCCGGCCTCCTCGAAGAGCGCCCGACCGCCGAGGATCCGCTGGACGAAGTGCTCCTCGCTGTCCTCCTGCAACGGGCCGATGAACTGCACGTGCGTGTCGGTCTCGCAGGGGATGAACGTGAACGGCGGCGCCGCAGTGGTCGAGCACAGCGCCTTGTAGAACTCGAAATCGTCCCCCGTCACGCCGTTGTACGGGTTGTGCAGCCGGTCGAACTGGTGGGTGGTGCCGTGCTGGATCAGCGTGGCGCCCTTGGACTGGGCGTACTTCAGCGCCTCGACCACGTGGGGCGCCTCGGCGAGCGTGATGTTGCGCGGCGTCCCCTTGTTGGTCCTCCCCTCCCGGTCCACGAAGTTCGGCACCGTCGCGATCTGGAAGGGGACGCCCTCCGAGCTCAGGTAGTCGGCGTACTCGCGGATCTTCGCCGGGTCGGAGTTCGGGCTGACGTCCTCGAGGCGGACGGCCGCCTGCTTGACCGGCTTGGTGTCGGGTGCGATGACGTCATAGAGGAGGTCGGCGAAGGCGAGGTAGCGGTCGTTCTCCAGCGCGAACGAAAACGGCACCTCCCCGACGAACGTGAGGTTGCCCGACCGGATCGCCCACGGCACGGTCCCCTTCGGGAGCTTTTGGGGGTTGGCGCAGGCGCCTCCGGTGTGCGCCACGCAGGAGGCCTCCGCGAGCACCGTGACGGCCGCCGGGTTGACGATGCGCGGCACGACGAGCCCGTCGGTGACCCGCTCGGCATCCCGCGGCAGGGCGTGGCCCTTGTAGACCACCGACGCGAAGCGGCTGCTCGCGTCGGTCGACGATTCGGCGGCGTCCCACCCGTACCGGGCCCGGAACGCGGCAGCCCGCGCTTCCGCGGTGGCATCGTCGATGGCACCCGGCGCGACCTGCCCGGCGACCTGCTCCAGGCCGCTGCCCGCCCACAGGATCGGCGTGGTCGAGGCCAACACGTCCGCGACGAGGGATTCCGGGAGCGGGGATTCGTACGTGCTGCCGACGAACAGGAGCGCGTCGTAACCGCGCATCTCCCCGGGCTCGTACGTCGCTGCGGGCTGGACGGTCACGCGGCCGAAGTGCGTGGCGAGGTGGGCCACCTGGATGGCGTTCGTCTCGGCCACGGGCTCGTACTCGCCGCCCGTCGTCCACAGGACCAGGGTCTTCTTGCCGCCGGCCGGGCCGAGCGAGATGGTGTCGCCGGACCGCGTCGTGCCGACCTCCGGCACCGTCGGACTCGTGGCGGACACCTGGGCCCACTTTTCGTCGTTGATGTCGGCCCAGGCGGCGGCTGCGCTGTGCTCGACCCAGGCGTGCTGAGCGGCGACAACAGAGCCGCCGGCCCCCAGCACGCCGACGAGGGCGAGCACGGTGAACACCGCGGACTTGGTCGGCAGTCGACGCTTGCGCCGGGCCGGGTTACCGGCGGCGTTCGGCGTGGCTTTCGAACGGTCGGACATGGTGACGGTCTCCCACAGGTCGGTTCAGATCGTTGCGGTCGCCGGGGCACGGGCAGGCCCGTGCCCCGGCGGGAGTGGAGGGGAGAGACGCCGGTCAGCGTCGCGAGGCGGAATCGGTCGCCGGGTCGTGCGCCCGGCGGGCGAACCCCGGCAGCCGCGTGCGGTCGGTCGGGCGCTCCGCGGGATTCGTACGCTCCGCGGGATTCGTACGCTCCCCTGGCTGCGCGCGCTCCGCGGTGAGCGGTGCCAGCGGCGTGCCCGCCCACGAGTCCTCTGCCGCCACCGCGCCCTCAATCGCGGGCAGCGTGGTCTCTTCGGTCTCGACGTGCCGGTCCGTCTTGGCCCACTCGACGCGATCGCGGATGATCCGCGCGAGCGCGCCCCAGCCGGCCAGATACCACATGAACCCGTAGGCCACGTAGAGGTGTGCGGTCCGGAAGGCGCCGAGCCGGGTGAGCCCCTCGTGCTTCTCGCGCTCGTAGTACACCTGCGAGAAGGCGGTGGCGGGCGCCAGCGCCAGCACGTACGCGGACAGCAGCCACCAGCC
>JBDIAS010000156.1:0-7896 GCA_039812465.1 Austwickia sp.
GCTTCCGTCGGCTCTGTCGCCCCAGAGGCGCCCGTTGCCCCAGGCGGCTCTATCGCTCCGGTCGTCTCCGGGGCATCGGCGGGTACGAGGGTGAGGTACCGCGCCTCCACCAGCTCCATCTCCTGCCAGCGGACCGCGCCCGCGCCGTCCACCGCCCTCCAGGCGTGGTCGGGGGCGTCCGTCCAGCGAGCGACCGGGGACGCCGCGCGGGGCGTTGGCGCCCGCCCGGCCGTCGCGGCGGCCTCCTCCGCAAGCGGCATCCGGCGCAGGTCACCGACGAGGACCAGCGTCGTGTCGACCCGATCCCAGCCGCGCCGGTCCAACTCCGCCCGCAGATCGAGCGGATCCCGGCGGAACCGCGGGGTCAGCTCGGGGAGCCGGGTGAGCTCGGTGAACCGGGCGGGCAGCGAGCGCTCGGCGTACCACGCCTGCACCGCCTCGACCGCCGCCTCGATCGGCAGGCCCGCCTCGCCCGTCGGCAGCACGGAGTTGGCCCGGCCGCTGCTGCCGCTCGCGGCGCGCAGCAGCCATCCGCCCAGCCGCTCCGTTTCTGCGCCGCGCCAGCCGGCCGCAGCGATCGTCGCGACGTCCTCGATGGGAGAGACGGGCCGGACGGGCCGCGGCGGGACCACCCGCGCCGCCCGGATCGCGCGGCGCGGCACCCGTACCGCCGACTTGCCTTCCGGCAGCACGGTGACCGCCTCGGCGTCGACGCCCACGAGGACGCCCAGCACCTCCGCGTTCCCGTCGGGGTGATCGAAGCGCAGGGAGAGGCGGTCGCCCAGTCGCGGGCGGGGCGGCAGCGTGCTCACTCGCGGGAGCCTAGCCCGCGAGCCACGCCCCGGGCAGCGCGGACCGGGCAGTGCGGACCGGGCGCGCTCACGGGGCCGCGATGATCCGGCCGCGATGATCCGGCAGCGATGATCCGGCAGCGATGATCCGGCAGCGATGATCAGGCAGCGATGATTAGGCACTGCGGATCGCGTACACGGAAGGGGGCGCGCCCGGTCGGGCACGCCCCCTCCTTGCGCAGCGCCATCGTTGCGGCGCCGCACCTTACTTTTCGACGATCGGCGCGGGAAGCGACTCCTCCGGCGCGCTCTGCTCCACGGCCTGGCGGATCCGGCGGCCGATGTCCGGGTCGACGGAGTCCCAGTACCAGAACGCCCGCTCCAGCACGTCGCCGTGGACGCCGCCGAGCAGGTGGCCGCTCACGTTCTCCACCAAACGGTCTCGATCCGCGTCGTCCATCACGTCGCGCACGAGCGCGCCCGCCTGGCTGAAGTCGTCGTCATCCTCGCGCAGCGTGTACGCCTGCCGCACCATCTCGCCGTCGGACTCCCAGCCGTCCTCCACCCGGCCCTCGTAGTCCGCGTACGGGCGGCCTTCCGAGTTCGCCGCGTACGTGGCCTGCGCGCCGCTGTGCTGGTAACGCATCGGCCCGTCGAAGGAGTAGTGGTTGAACTTCTCCGCGATCTCCGGCACCGGCTGGTTGACCGGCAGCTGGTGGAAGTTGGCGCCCAGTCGGGCGCGGTGCGCGTCTGCGTACGCGAACACCCGGGCGAGGAGCATCTTGTCGGGGCTGACCCCGATCCCCGGGACCAGGTTGCTCGGCGCGAACCCCGCCTGGTCGATCTGCGCGAAGAAGTTCTCGGGATTCTCGTTGAGCGTGAGCCTGCCGACCTCGTGCAGCGGGTAGTCGGCGTGCGGCCAGACCTTGGTCAGGTCGAACGGGTTGAGGCGGTACGTCTTCGCCTCGTCGTACGGCATGACCTGAACCTTCAACGTCCAGCTCGGGTGCTCGCCGCGGTCGATCGCGTCGAACAGGTCCGCGCGATGGAAGTCCGGGTGCTGCCCCGCGATCGTGTCCGCGTCGTCCTGGGTCCAGTTCTGCACGCCCTGCGCGCTGAGGAAGTGGAACTTCACCCAGAAGCGTTCCTTGGCCGCGTTGACCCACAGGTACGTGTGTGAGCCGTACCCGTTCATGTACCGCCACGAACGGGGAACGCCACGGTCACCCATTAGGTAGGTGACCTGGTGGGCCGTCTCGGGGTTCATGGTCCAAAAGTCCCACTGCATGTGGTTGTCGCGCAGCCCGGAGTCGGGCAGGCGCTTCTGGCTGCGGATGAAGTGCGGGAACTTCATCGGGTCGCGCAGGAAGAAGATCGGCGTGTTGTTGCCGACCATGTCCCAGTTGCCCTCGGAGGTGTAGAACCGCAGGGCGAAGCCGCGCACGTCCCGCCAGGTGTCGGGCGAACCGGCCTCCCCCGCGACCGTCGAGAACCGCGCCAGCGCCCGGGTCTTCGTGCCGGGCGTGAAGACCGCCGCCTTGGTCCACTGCGACACGTCGTGGGTCGCCTCGAACACGCCGAAAGCCCCCGCGCCCTTGGCGTGCGGCTTGCGGTCCGGGATGTTCTCCCGGTTGAAGTGGGCCAGCGTGTCGACGAGGTGGTGGTCGTGGAGCAGCAGCGGCCCGTCGGGTCCCACCGACAAGGACTGCCGGTCGCTGACGGCCGGGGAGCCGTTGAGCTGGTGGGACCCGCTGTCGTCGGCGCCGGAGGTAAACGGCGGATGGTCGGCCATGGGGATTTCTCCTTCGTAGGAAGTCTCCGAAGTGCTTACGTGCCGGCCGCTCTCGGTCTGCGCCCGGCGTGGTCCCGCCCCCGCCAGCGGGGGGAACTCGTCTCCTTCGTGTCAGTACCCCCGCGTCCCGGCGTTATCCCCCACGCGGACGACGTGCGGGATCTGCCGTTTCGCGCCGCGGGCAGCGGGGATGCTCAGGACGTGGCCTCCTCCTCGGCGTCGAGGATCGACCCCGAGGTGAACAGGTAGGTCTTGAGCTCGTCCGCGAAAGCGTCGTCGTTGCGTCGCAGCCACTCGATCAGCATCGCGGCGTGCTCCTTCTCCTCGTCGCGGTTGTGCGCGAGGATCTCCCGGAGCGAGTCGTCCGTGCAGGCCTCAACCCGTTGGTCGTACCAATCGACCGCCTCGAGTTCTTCCATCAGGGAGACGATGGCCCGGTGGCGGTCGAGGCATTGCGGGCTGAGGCTCTGTTCGTGCAGGGATTCGCTGGACATGAGGCTCCTTAGCGCGAGGTTCCGTGTGCAGGAAGCGAACTGCCGGATCTGCCGGAGGGCCGAAGTTGCCGGCCGCATCCTAGCCTGCACCATCTTTCCACCACTCCATGCTGACACCGAGCGCCCGTGCCACCGGCCTTTCGCGCCCGGGGAGGGGTGTCTCGGTAGGGTGGTGCGCGCCCTCCCGGCTGCACGTGGCGAAAGGTGGCGGCACATGGACGACAGGGAGCCTGCGATACGGGCCTCCGACGCGTTGTCCCGCGAGTCTTCGACGGTCCGCTCGGGTACCTCCGGGCCCGCCGAGGCAGAGGCTCCGGGCACGCCGGCGCACCGGCGCAGGGCGCAACGCCGCCAAGCCACCTACGACGAGATGATGGGGCGCGCCCGCAGTGCGCTCGACGAGGGCCGGCCGCTGTCGCTCCGGGCCATCGCCGCGGAGATGGGGCTCACCGCATCGGCTCTCTATCGGTACGTCGACTCGCACGCGGCGCTGCAGGCCGCCTTGGCGGACACAGTGTGGGCCGACCTGCTGGAGGCGCTGGAGGAGGCCGCCCGCGCCGAGTCAGACGTCGGCGCCGGGCTCGTGGCCGCCATGGTGGCCTTCCGCCAGTGGGCGCTGGACCGCCCCCACGAGTTCCGGCTGCTGTGTTCCGCGCACGACGAGACGCACCTCGACTCCGGCGTCGACGAGGCCGACCTGGAGGCGACGTGGGCCATGCGGCTCGCGATCCGTTTCATGCCGCGGGTCGAGACGCTCTACCGCGCTGGCGAGATCACTGCGCCGAGCGAGGACGAGCTGCCCCCGGGCGCGGCCGAGGCGATCAGGAGCTCGCTGCCGCGGTGGTTCCCGGACGGCGACGTGCCCGATGTGCCCGTGGGCCTGTGGTGGGCCGGGGTACGGCACTGGGTGGTGCTCTGCGGCACCGTGGCCGCGGAAGTTCACCGGCTGGTGGGGCCGCCCTTCCGGGAAGGCGCGCTGCTCCGCGAGGCCCTGCGTTCGACGTGCGCGCAGCTCGGCGTGCCGGACAGCGACCAGACCGTGCCCCGGGTCCTGGATCAGCGGCTGCCGAGGAGGCGAACCGCCTGACTCACCCCGCCCGTCGTGGACCGTGTCGCGCGGGGTGACCCAGGCGCCTGACAGGCCAGCAGTTGCTTGTTTATGATCACGAATATGACGCAGATGCGGATCAAAGAGGCGGCTGTGCTCCTCGGTGTCAGCGATGACACCGTACGCCGTTGGGTGGACGCGGGCCGGCTGACCACCCAGCTGGACGACTCGGGGCGCAAGGTCGTCGAGGGGGTCGACCTGGCGCGCCTGTCGGAGGAGCTCCACAAGGATCCCGGCGCCGAGCTGGATCCCGCGTTCGGCCTCCGGTCGTCACGCAACCACTTCACGGGGCTGGTCACGCAGATCGTCTCCGACACGGTGATGTCGCAGGTGTCCCTGCAGTGCGGCCCGTATCGCGTCGTGTCCCTGGTCTCCACCGAGGCCGTCCGCGAGCTGGGCCTGGAGGAGGGCTCGATCGCGACCGCCATCGTCAAGGCCACGAACGTCAGCATCGAGACCCCAGGAGGTCGTTCATGAACCAGCTCCCCGATCGCTCCCCGCTGCCCAGGGGTCGTCGGCGCGCCTTGATCGGCGCGCCCGCCCTCGCCGCTGCGGTAGCCCTCGTGGCTGCGGGGTGCGGCTCCTCGGGCGGCGGCGCCGGGTCGACGGCCACGACGTCGGCCGCCGCGAGGAAGCCGGTGACGGTCTTCGCGGCCGCCTCGCTGACGGCGGCCTTCCAGGAGATCGCGGAGCAGACGCCCGATCTGGACGAGAAGTTCACCTTTGACGGTTCGCCGACCCTCGTCGAGCAGATCAACGCGAAGCCGGACGTCGCCGACGTGTTGGCGACGGCTGACCAGGCCAACATGAAGAAGGCCACCGACCAGGGTCTCGTCGGGGCGGACCAGAAGATCTTCGCGACGAACACGGCCGTGCTCATCGTGCCGAAGGGCAACCCCGGCCACATCACCGGTCTGGACGCATCGCTGGACGGCAAGAAGCTGGTCATCTGCGCTGCGACGGTTCCCTGCGGGGCGGCGGCGAAGACCATTGCGCAGAACGCGAACTTCACGCTCAAGCCGGTGTCCGAGGAGCAGAAGGTCACCGACGTGCGCGGCAAGGTCACCTCCGGCGAGGCCGACGCGGGCATCGTCTTCTCGACGGACGCGAAGAGCTCCGGAGACAAGGTCGAGACGCTGCAGCTACCGGGCGCGAGCGAGGTGGTCAGCAAGTATCCGATCGCGCTCATCAAGGAGGCGCCGGACTCCGCCGCCGGCCAGGCGTTCATCGACGCCGTCACCGGTGAGAAGGGCCGGGAGGTTCTGACCAAGTACGGCTTCACCCTCCCGTGAGCCGGCGGGCGACCTCCGAGGCGGGTCCGAGCACGATCGGCGGGCTCGCCTCGAAGGTTCCCTCCGAGATGAGCGGGCTCGGGCGGACGACGAAGGGTCCGCCGCGCGACCAACGGAACGGGAAGGGCGCGTCTTCCGGTGGTGGAGCGGTCCCTTTGCCCGTGTGGTTGCAGGTGCCTGCCGCGTTGGCGGTCGTCTTTGTCACGGTGCCGCTGCTCGGTGTCGCGGTACGAATCCCGTGGTCGCGAGCCCACGAACTGCTCGTCACGCAGGCGGCCCTGGACGCGTTACGGGTCAGCCTGGTCACGTGCGTGGCGGCGACGGTGGCGAGCCTCGTGATCGGGCTGCCCTTGGCGCTCATCCTCTCGCGCAGCGACGGCAGGCTCGGCGGCGTGGTGCGCACGTTGGTGACCATTCCCATGGTCCTGCCCCCGGTCGTGGCCGGCCTGGCGTTGCTGATCACCTTCGGGCGGCGCGGCGTGGTGGGATCCACGCTGTCCGCGTGGGGGATCGAGATCGGGTTCACGACGGTCGCCGTCGTGATGGCACAGGTGTTCGTGTCGATGCCGTACTTGATCACCTCCGTCGAGGGCGCCTTGCGCGCGGCGGGCAGCGGGTACGAGGAGGTCGCCGCGACGCTGGGCGCGTCTCCGACGTACGCACTGCGCAAGGTGACGCTGCCGATGATGTTGCCGGCCATCGCCGGTGGGGCGGCGCTGACGTTCGCACGTTCGCTGGGGGAGTTCGGGGCGACGATCACGTTCGCGGGATCGCTGCAGGGCACCACCCGGACGCTGCCGCTGGAGATCTACATGGTGCGCGAGCTGGACACCGACTCTGCGCTGGCGCTTGCCCTGGTGCTGATCGTGGTCGCGGCCTTGACCGTCGGGTTCACGGGCTGGCTCTCGCGGACCACGGTGCGTCGGAGCTCGTCGTGAGCGCCATGGGCGACGTGGCGGGTCCAGCCGATGCCGCGGGTGGCGGTGTATCGGGTGCGGGTGGGTCGAGCGGTGTGTCGGGCAGTGCGTCGGGCGATGTGTCGGGCGGTTCGACCGAGAGGCAGGACGCCGCGCTGGACGTGGACGCGGTCCTGCACGACCGCGGGCTCCGGCTCACGTTGACCGTGCCGCATGGGGCCGTGACGGCCGTCGTCGGGCCGAACGGAGCCGGCAAATCATCCCTGATCAAGCTGGTGAGCGGACAGCTGCGTCCCGACGAGGGCACGGTCACGATCGAAGGACGGCTCGTCAGCGGTCCGGGCGTGCACGTCCCTGTCCACCGTCGTCGGGTGGCGTTGCTGGAGCAGCGGCCGCTGCTCTTCGAGCATCTCGACGTGCTGGACAATGTGGCCTTCGGGCCGAGGGCTCTGGGGGTCTCGGCGTCGGACGCGCGGCTCCGAGCGCGTGCAGAGCTCGAGGCCGTCGACTGTCTCGACCTGGCCGGAAGTCGGTCCTGGGAGATCTCGGGCGGGCAGGCCCAACGGGTCGCGTTGGCGCGGGCGCTCGCGACGGATCCGCGGATCGTGTTGCTCGACGAACCTATGGCGGCGCTCGACGTGAGCGTCTCCCCGGCCGTGCGCGCCTTGCTGCGCCAACGAATCCGCAATGAAGGCCGGACCGGGCTCATGGTGACCCACGACGTCATCGACGCCCTGAGCCTCGCGGACCACCTGATCGTGATCGAGGACGGGGTGGTAGCGGACCACGGGCCGGTCGCGGAGCTGTTGGCCAAGCCGAGGACACCGTTCCTGGCCGATCTCGTGGGGGTGAACCTCGCCGTGGGGCGGGCCGACGCCGAGGACCGTGTCGTGCTGGCGACCGGTGAACGCCTGACCGGCAGGATCGACCCGGCCGACGGCTCGTTGGAGGAGGGGGCATCGGCGCTGGCGTCGTTCGCGCCGGAGGCGGTGTCGGTGCATACCGACGAGCCGACCGGCAGCCCGCGTAACCATTTACGTGCCCGCGTGCTGGGGATCGAACCCCGCGGCACGCTGGTCCGGCTCACCGCAGCCCTGAACGACGAGCACGAGGTGGCGGCGGATCTGACCGTGGCAGCGGCCGTCGAGCAGGACCTAGCGCCGGGACGCGAGATCTGGCTGGCAGTGAAGGCGGCCCAGGTGTCGCTCTACCCGCGCTGACGTCGACGCGGCCAGAACACGCCACCCGCTACCCGCTACGCCACCCGCTACCCGCCACCCGCAGGCGTCACGCCTCTCGCCACCTTCCGCCCGTGGGCGGGAACGGTACGCGTTGGCGCCGACGGGCTCTGCGGGGATGCGTACGTTTGCCGCCCGTGGGCGGGAACGGTACGCGGTGGCGCCGGTGCCGGTGTACGGATGGCGCCCGTGGGCGGGAGGGGTACGCGTCTCCGGGCGGCTGCTCGGGTCGCTGGCGAGGACTCGCTGCCTCGGCGGCGATGT
>JBDIAS010000157.1:0-7732 GCA_039812465.1 Austwickia sp.
CGATCTCCAGGATCCCCGCCTTGGCCGCCTGGATCCCATCGCCCATGCCGGGCGCGAGCAACACGATGGTGGTGTCGGCCAGGCCGACGATCTCGACCTCGGACTGCCCGACGCCCACCGTCTCCACGAGGATCACCTCGCACCCGGCCGCGTCGAGGACGCGGATCGCCTGCGGGGTCGCCCAGGACAGGCCGCCGAGGTGTCCGCGGCTCGCCATCGAGCGGATGTAGACCTCCGGGTCGAGCGCGTGGTCCTGCATCCGGACGCGGTCGCCCAGCAAGGCGCCTCCGGAGAACGGCGAGCTCGGGTCGACGGCGAGGACGCCGACGCGCTTGCCCCGCCGCCGGAAGGCGGCGACGAGGGCGTTGGTCGACGTCGACTTGCCGACGCCGGGGCTCCCGGTGATCCCGATGATGTGCGCGTGACCGGTGTGTGGAGCGAGCGCCGCCATCACCTCCCGTAGCGCCGGCGACGCGTCCTCGACCAGGGAGATCAGTCGGGCCACCGCGCGCGGCGCGCCGGCGCGGGCCTGCTCGACGAGGGCGGGGACGTCGACGGTGCGGCGAGGCATGAGGCGGCCTTCCGGTCGGTGGGCGATCCAGGCGGGCGTACCGGCGGGCCTGCTGGGCTGGCGCGTCCACGGTCCTTTCGCGCTCACACCGGCGCGACCACTCTAGCCACGAGCGCGCTCCGATGGGCCGGACGAACCCCACCGGCAGGGCCCTACGGGGCAGGTCGCGGCCCTAGGCTGGCACCCATGACTGGACTGTTCACTCACATCGACCACATCGGTATCGCCGTACCGGACCTCGACGCGGCCATCGCGTTCTACGAGGAGAAGTACGGGATGACGATGGCCCACCGGGAGACCAACGAGGAGCAGGGGGTGCAGGAGGCGATGATGGCCGTCGGCGACTCCGGCTCGGCCATCCAGCTCCTGGCGCCCCTCAACGAGAAGTCCACGATCGCCAAGTTCCTGGACAAGAGCGGCCCCGGCATCCAGCAGATGGCCTACCGCGTGGAGGACATCGACGCCGCGTGCGCCGAGCTCACGAGCCGCGGCCTGCGGCTGCTCTACCCCGAGCCGAAGCGCGGCACCGCCGGCAGCCGGATCAACTTCATCCACCCCAAGGACGCGGGCGGGATCCTCGTCGAGATCGTCGAGCCGGGGACCGGCCACTGACCCGCTCCACCTGCGCAGACGCGTGACGAAGGTCACCGGCCGACTCCTTCCGCTCCTTCTGCGGAGCGGGAATCCTGGCCGGTGACGCGTGTCCCCGCGACCTGTCCGACCCATTTCCGACCGCCGCGCGTTCGACGCCGCACGAGACGACGCGGCACGACACGACGCGGCACGCCGCACGAAACCAGGAGAGCGACGATGACCACGATGCAGGAGATCCGCGACGCCATCATGGCGGGCGACCGGAGCCAGGCCACCTATGAGGCGTTCTCCGCCCCGGAGAGCTTCCGGGCGGTGACGGTACACAAGGACGAGGCCGAGATGTTCGCCGGCATGCCTTCCCGCGACAAGGACCCGCGCAAGAGCCTCCACGTCGACGAGGTGCCGCTGCCCGAGCTGGCCCCCGGCGAGGCGCTGGTCGCGGTCATGGCGAGCGCGGTCAACTACAACACCGTGTGGACGTCGATCTTCGAGCCGCTGCCCACCTTCGGGTTCCTGGAGCGGTACGGGAAGCTCTCCGCGGCGGCCAAGCGCCACGACCTGCCCTATCACATCGTCGGCTCCGACCTGGCGGGCGTCGTGCTGGCGACCGGCCCCGGCGTGCACCTGTGGAAGCCCGGGCAGGAGTGCGTGGCGCACTGTCTGTCCGTGGAGCTGGAGCACCACGACGGGCACAACGACACGATGCTCGACCCGGAGCAGCGGATCTGGGGCTTCGAGACCAACTTCGGCGGCCTCGCCGAGGTCGCGATCGTCAAGGCGAACCAGCTGATGCCGAAGCCGACCCACCTCACCTGGGAGGAAGCGGCCTGCCCCGGCCTGGTCAACTCGACCGCCTACCGTCAGCTCGTCAGCAAGAACGGCGCCGCGATGAAGCTCGGCGACCGCGTCCTGATCTGGGGCGCGAGCGGCGGCCTCGGGTCGTACGCCACGCAGATGGCCCTCGCGGGCGGCGCCACGCCAGTGTGCGTGGTCTCCTCCCCCGACAAGGCCGACATCTGCCGCGCGATGGGCGCGGAGCTGGTCATCGACCGCCGCGAGAAGGGCTACAAGTTCTGGAACGAGGACGGCACCAAGCAGAACCCCAAGGAGTGGCGTCGCCTCGGCGCGGACATCCGTGAGCTCACCGGCGGTTACGACGTGGACATCGTCTACGAACACCCGGGCCGCGAGACCTTCGGCGCCTCGGTCTTCGTGACCCGCAAGGGCGGCACGATCGTCACCTGCGCGTCGACGTCGGGTTACATGCACGAGTACGACAACCGCTACCTGTGGATGAACCTCAAGCGGATCATCTCCAGCCACTTCGCGAACTACCGCGAGGCGTGGGAGGCCAACGACCTCATCAACCGCGGCCTCATCCACCCCACGCTGAGCAAGACGTACGCGCTCGACACCGTGGGCCAGGCCGCCCTCGACGTCCACCAGAACGCCCACCAGGGCAAGGTCGGCGTCCTCTGCCTCGCCCCGCAGGAGGGCCTCGGCGTGACCGACGAGGAGAAGCGCGCGGCGAACATCGACGGGATCAACCGGTTCCGCAGCAAGTGATCGTCGCGCCCACCCCGGGTCGCTGAGCGTCGGGCGCACGGCGCCACCACCCACCCGTACCCCTCGTCCGCCGGACGGGGGGTACGGGCGTCTCAGGCGGCGAGCCAGCCCCCGGCGCGCAACAGGATGATCAGGACCGAGACCGTGCCGAGCGAAAGCACCATGGTCAGGGCCAGGGCGGCGGAGGCGAGCTTGGCCGCGCCGTACGGGGCGGCCAGGATCACCCACATCGTGAAGACCGGCATCCCCGTCATGAGGACGAGCGCCGCGCGCATGTCGGCAGACAGCGCGGGCAGCCCGATCGCCTGGGCCGCCAGGATCAGCGCCACGGTCAGGGCGGGCAGGACCACCAGCTTGGCGACCGACACCGTCAGCGCGGGACCTAGCACGCTGCGCAGCTCGAGCCCGGACAGCAGCGCCCCACCGTAGAAGATCGCGAGCACGGTGCACGCGCTGCCGAAGAAGCCCAGGGTGGTGACGACCACCGTCGGCAGCGGTATCCCCAGAGTGCCGGCCACGGCTCCGGCGAGCACACCGACGACTATCGGGTTGCGCAGCACCTGACGCAGGGCCGACCCGAGCGCGCGAAGGCCCTTGCCGCTCCCCCGGCCCAGCTCGGCCAGCGTCAGGATCAGCGGGAAGAGCACCGCGCTCTCCACGATGACGTTGTGGCCGAGGGCGAGGGCAGCGCTCTCCGGCAGGACGAGGAGAAGCAGCGGCAGGCCGACGAAGCTGGAGTTGCTGCACCCGAAGCCCATCCCGGTGAAGGCGGCCGCGGTCAGGTCCTGCTGCCACACCGCCCGTCCCCAGGCCACGCCGACACCGATCAGGAGCACCGCGCCGAGGGCGAAGACGAGCAGGTACGTAGGCTCCACCGCGGCCCGCAGATCCCGCGTCGCCAGAGTCGAGAACAGCAGGGCCGGCAGGGCGTAATGCGAGGTGAACGTGCCGAGCGCGGCCAGACCCTCCGGGCTGAAGACCCGGCGGCGGGCGGACAGGTAGCCGATCCCCATCAGCAGGTAAATCGGCAAGACGATGAGCAGGACGTCCACGCGGCACCTCGTTTCCGCGCGGCATGCTACGCCGGTCGCCTCGGCTCAGTCCTCGTCGGTGTCCGGCGGCGCCTCGGGCAGCTCCGGCTGCGGGCCCGGGCGCTCGGTGTCGGCCACGCCGGACTCGCTCACGCGTCCGGCGAACAGCGTCGGCAGCTTGCCGAAGCCGGGCCGGACGATGTCGACGATCTCCTGCAGCACGCGGCGGACGGCGGGCTCACCGATCCACAGGTGCTTGCCGCCCTCGACGGCCGTGACGTGCGCGCGCGGGATGGCGAGGAAGGCGCGCCGCGCTTCCGGCGGGCGCAGGTAGTCGTCGAACTCCGGCACGATCGCGTGCACCGGCTTGCCGCTGCGGGCCCAGGTCCGCAGGTGTCTCTCACGGGCGTAACGCAGCGGTGGCGATAGGAGGATCGTGCCGTCGACGGCGGGGTCGCAGCCGTGCATCAGCGCCAGGTCCGTGCCGAAGGACCACCCGACCAGCCACAGGTGCGGCAGGTCGCGGAACTCGGCGAACTCGATGGCCGCCGCCACGTCGTACCGCTCCCCCACCGCGTTGTCGAACGCCCCCTGGGACGTGCCGCGCGGCGAGGCGGTGCCGCGCGTGTTGAACCGCAGCACCGCGAGGTCCGCGATCGCCGGGAGCCGGTAGGAGGCCTTGCGGAACACGTGGCTGTCCATGAACCCGCCGTGCGTCGGCAGCGGGTGCAGCATGATCAGCGTCGCGACGGGGTCGCGCTTGGGGGGCAGTGCCAGCTCGCCGACCAGCGTCAGGCCGTCGGCCGTGACCAGCTCGATGTCCTCGCGCCGGGCGGGCAGCACCGTGCTGGCGCGGATGCTGTGCCAGCCGACCGCCTCGGGCACCGTGCCGCCGACGAGCCGGCGCGGGGTCGTGGCGGGGGTCGAGGCCGCGGTCGAGGCCTGTGTCTGTGCCTGTGCCTGTGCCTGTGTCGAGGAGGGTGAGCCAGCGGGCCCGGTGCGCGGGACGCTCATCGGAAGGAGCCTCTCGGGGGTCGGCGGGCGCGGCTGCGCCAGCAGGGGGTGTGCCAGTGTCGGCGATCCTGCAGGCCGCCGAGTCCGTCCGCGGGCCAGGCGACCACGTGCGCCACCGTACCGTCGAACTCCTGCTGACAGCCGGGGCAGCGATAGCGTCGCGCGGGCGCCCTGCCGACGACCATCCGCACGAACCACTCGCCGTCGGCGTGCGCCTCGCGGCGGACCAGCCCGCCGAGCGCGCGCTCCAGGTCGAGCGCCCGCACCTCGTGGCGTCGACGGTTGGCCCGGGGCATGCCCCCATGATGGCAGCCGGGCCCTCGGCCCGCACGGATCGGCGGCCCGTCCCGGATCCGTACGGGGATCGGCGGCCCACCCCGGATCCGTACGGATGAGGGGTGGGCCGCCGTCGTCCGGGTCGGCCCCGCGAGGGGCTCAGCGGTACGAGCGGAACCCGTGCCCGGTCTTGCGACCGAGGTAGCCGCCCTTGACCAGGTGTTCCAGCAGCGCCGCGGGCTTGAACCCGGCGTCGCGGAACTCCGTCCACAGTTCGTTCTGGATCGCCAGCGACACGTCGAGACCGACCACGTCGAGGAGCTCGAACGGGCCCATCGGCAGGCTGCAGCCCAGCTTCATGGCCGTGTCGATCTGGTCGGCGCTCGCGTAGTGCCGGCCGAGCATGTTGATGGCGTCGTTGAGGTAGGGGAACAGCAAGGCGTTGACGATGAAGCCGGACTGGTCGCCGCAGTCGACGGGACGCTTGCCGATCTTGGCGCACAGGTCGTCGACGGTGTCCCGCACGTCCTTGCCGGTGAGCACCGTCGACACGATCTCGACCAGCTTCATGACCGCCGCCGGGTTGAAGAAGTGCATCCCGATGACGTCCTCCGGCCGGGAGGTCGCCGCGGCGATCTCCACGACGGGCAGCGACGACGTGGTGGTCGCGAGGATGGCGCCCGGCTTGCACACCTTGTCCAGCCGCTCGAACATGTCGATCTTGATCGGCAGCTCCTCGGCGATCGCCTCGACCACGATGTCGACGTCGCCCAGGGAGTCCACCGTGTCCGACGGGTGGGCCAGGGCGAGCGCGGCGTCGTACTTCTCCTGGCTCATGCGGCCCTTGGACAGCGCCCGATCGAGGCTCTTCGTGAGACCCGCGAGGCCCTTGTCCGCCTTCTCCTGGCTGCGCGCGACGAACGTCGTGTCGTATCCGGCCTTGACGAACACCTCGACGATGCCCATCGCCATCGTGCCGTTGCCGATCACGCCCACCTTGCTGATCGGTCGCAGGCCCTCGACGCCCTCGCCGCGCGGCGCGGGGGTCAGCTTGTCGGCGACGACCTTGCCCGAGCCCTCCTTCTCGTAGGTGTAGAAGCCGCGACCGGTCTTCCGGCCGTTCATGCCCGCGGACATCATCTGCTTGAAGATGGGCGCCGGGCTGTGCAGACGCCGGCCGCTCACGTCGTACATCGTGTCGAGGATCGCGTAACAGGTGTCGAGCCCGACGAGGTCCGCGAGCGCCAACGGGCCGATCGGATAGCCGCAGCCGAGCTGCATGGCGGCGTCGATGTCCTCACGGGTGGCGTACTTGTTCTGGAACATCATCACGGCGTGGTTGATGTAGCCCATGAGCAGCGCGTTGGCGATGAAGCCGGGGCTGTCGCCCGCGATGATCGGCTGCTTGCCGAGGCGCTCCGCGAGCGCACGGACGTCCCGGACGACCTGCGGGTCGGTGACCACGGTCTGGATGACCTCGACCAGCTTCTGGACGGGGACCGGGTTGAAGAAGTGCATGCCCATGACCCGCTGCGGGTTCGCCGTCGACATGGCCATGTCCGTGACCGAGAGGGCCGAGGAGTTGGTGCACAGGATCGCGTCGAACCCGACGATGTCGTCGAGGGCCTGGAAGATCTCCCGCTTGAGCTCGATGTCCTCGGGGACGGCCTCGATGACGATGTCGGCCCCCGCGACGTCCTTCAGGTCCAGGGAGAGCGTGATCCGCCCGAGGATCGCCTGGCGTTCGTCCTCGGCCATCTTCTCGTCCGCCACGGCCTTCGCCGTGGAGTTCTCGACGAACCGGCGCGCCTTATTCATCGCCTCTTCGTCGATCTCGATGCCGACCGTCTCGATGCCCGCTCGCGCGAACACCTCGATCATCCCGCCGCCCATGGTGCCGAGGCCGATGACCCCGACCTTCTTGATCTCTCGAGTCATGGGCGTCACTCTGCCAAAGAACGGACGGTTGGTTAACGGTTATGGGGGGCGACGGTCCTCACACCCTGACCAGCGCGGTCCCGCGCCGAGCGGGCCGCTCCGGCCACGGCCGCCGCTGGCGCGCGGGGCGTGGGGTGACTCGACCGGACCTCGGGGGTCATGGCAGATTGACCGGCGTGCGCCTGGTGATCGCCGAATGCAGCGTCGACTACTCCGGCAGGCTGTCCGCCCACCTCCCGAAGGCCCGGCGGCTCCTGCTCGTCAAGGCCGACGGTTCGGTGCTGGTGCACAGCGACGGGGGCTCGTACAAGCCCCTGAACTGGATGTCCCCGCCCGCCGTGACCACCGAGCTCGCCCCGGAAGCCCACGAGGCGGAGGCCGGGGTCGAATCGGTCTGGGTGGTACGGCATCCGAAGAGCGGCGACAGCCTGCGGATCGCGATCTTCGCGGTGCACCACGACACGCGCCACGAGCTGGGCGTGGACCCCGGCCTGGTGAAGGACGGCGTCGAGGCGCACCTGCAGGCGCTGCTCGCGGAGCACATCGGGACGCTGGGCGCGGGCTACACGCTGATCCGGCGGGAGCACATGACCGCGATCGGGCCGGTCGACATCCTGTGCCGGGACGCCGACGGGCGCACGGTCGCCGTGGAGATCAAACGCCGCGGCGAGATCGACGGGGTCGAGCAGCTGACGCGCTACCTGGAGCTGCTGAACCGGGACCCCCACCTGGTCACGGCCGG
>JBDIAS010000158.1:0-7673 GCA_039812465.1 Austwickia sp.
GGGGCGTCGAGGCGGGATCAGCGCTCGGGCCGGACGTCGCGGCTGGGTTCGCCGGCTTGGCGCGACAGGTCCGGGGCGTGCTGGAACTGCAACCGCAGGGGGTCGACCCGGTGGTGCAGACCCTCGCCGGCGGGATGCTTCTGTCGCGCTACCTGCCGACGCGGACGTTCGAACTGATCGTCCACGGCTACGACATCGCGCACGCGGCAGGGATCGAGTTCGCGCCGCATCCGAGGACGGTGGCTGACACGGTCGCGTTGGCGGCGCGGATCGGTGTTGCTCTCGGCCACGGGCGGCGCCTGGTGCCGGTGCTGACCGGTCGGGCCGGCTGGAGCAACACGGCGGTGTTCAACCGCGCCCCCGATTCGAAACCCGACCTCGCTGATTCGCTGGTCTCGGTGCCCTGACGTCGCCGAAACGTGCGGCGACGCCCGCTGGCATGCGAGGGCGGGCTTCACGGCAGTACGGACGTTACGGCAGTACGGATGATCGGTGACGACTGAGCAGCGCGGCGCGCGAGCATGAATGGGCTTGGGGCTGGCGAAGGGCTGACCAGGCGATCTTGTGGCTTCCGTAAGAAGGATGCCTTCGGCGCCAGGCCGCTGACCTGGGGTTCTGCCGTGGAGCGAGTGACGGGAATCGAACCCGCGTATCAAGCTTGGGAAGCTTGTGTTCTACCATTGAACTACACTCGCAACGCCTCTGACCAGCAAGAACGCCGTCTGGTGCGACGGCCTTCCGCGCGCGATCGAGCACCGAACACTGCGGGGGGTCTCCCCTCAGGAAGGTCGCGATCCCTGTCGCACACCGGGGATGACCAGTGCCGCGGCCGAGGCTGTCGATGAGTGTAGCCCAGCGGTAGTCGTCCGCTGCGGCCGGGGCGGACGCGCCGGGGATGGCGAGGCAGTGGGGTGTCGGGCCGCCGGTAGGCTCGGCGCCGTGCTGCTCTCGGACCGGGATATCAAGGCCCAGATCGTCGCCGGGCGGGTCGTGCTCGACCCGTACGACGAGTCGCTGGTGCAGCCCGCGAGCATCGACGTACGGCTCGACCGGTACTTCCGCTTGTTCGACAACCACAAGTACCCGCACATCGACCCCTCGAGCGCCCAGCCCGACCTGACACGTCTCGTGGAGGTCGAGGACGGCGAGGCGTTCGTGCTGCACCCCGGGGAGTTCGTGCTCGGCTCCACCGTCGAGAGGATCGCGCTGCCCGACGACCTCGCCGCCCGCGTGGAGGGCAAGTCCAGCCTGGGCCGCCTGGGCCTGCTGACCCACGCGACCGCGGGGTTCGTCGACCCCGGGTTCGACGGCCACGTCACCCTGGAACTGTCCAACGTCGCGACGCTGCCGATCATGCTGTGGCCGGGGATGAAGATCGGGCAGTTCTGCTTCCTGCGGATGACCTCGCCCGCGGAACACCCGTACGGCTCCGCAGGCCCCGGCAGCCACTACCAGGGGCAGCGGGGCCCGACCGCGAGCCGCGCGCATGAGTCCTTCCAACGAGCTGAGGTAGATCGTGGCTGAGGAGGAAGGCGTCCTCCCCGACGGGGCAGCCGCCGAGGACACGAAGATGGCCGACCCGCTGCCCGGCGATCCGCGCACGATGTGGCAGCGGCTGCGGGACGGGGATCTCTACCGCGCGCAGGGGGACGAGCTCAAACGGCACCATCTCACGGGCATGGCGCTGCAGGAGGAGTTCAACGCGACCGGGGCGCACGAGGGCGCCCGGCGCGCGGAGCTGTTGGGCCGGTTGCTCGGGACGCGCGGCAAGGGCGTGCAGATCCGGCCGCCGCTCTACGTTGATTACGGAGCCCACCTGCACATCGGCGACGGGACGTTCGTGAACTACGGGCTGATCGCGCTCGACGTGGCCGATATCCGGATCGGCCGGGACTGCCAACTCGCGCCCGGCGTGCAGCTGCTGACGGCCTGGCACCCCCTGGAGCCGGGGCTGCGGCGGGCGGGCTGGGAGGCCGCGACGCCCATCACGATCGGGGACAACGTCTGGCTCGGCGCGGGCGTGATCGTCCTGCCCGGGGTCACCATCGGCGACAACACGGTCGTGGGGGCAGGCGCGCTGGTCACGAGCGACCTGCCCGCCAACGTGCTCGCGGTGGGTTCCCCTGCCCACGCGGTCCGACCCCTGTAGTCCGGCGCCGCGCCGCGGCGCCGCAGGGTGGTTGTCGGCCGCGCGAGTTAGCGTCGACGCATGATCCGCTTCGAGGACGTCACCAAGCGGTACGGATCCGGGCCCCCCGCTGTCGACGGCCTCACGCTGAGCGCGCCGGAGGGCCAGATCACCGTGCTGGTCGGCCCGTCGGGCTGCGGCAAGACCACCTCGCTGCGGATGGTCAACCGGATGATCACCCCGACCGCGGGGCGGATCACGGTGGGTGGAGCGGACACCGCCGCGCTCGACCAGAACAAGCTGCGCCGGGGAATCGGATACGTGATCCAACACGGCGGCCTGTTTCCGCATCACACGGTCGAGCGCAACGTCATGACGGTCCCGCTCCTGCTCGGCACCCCGAAGGCGCAGGCCCGCGACCGCGCCCGCGAGCTGCTGGAGCGAGTCGGCCTGGAGCCGGAGCTGGCGACGCGCTACCCCGGGCAGCTGTCGGGCGGTCAGCAGCAGCGGGTCGGCGTGGCCCGCGCGTTGGCGGCCGACCCGCCGGTGCTGCTCATGGACGAACCGTTCAGCGCCGTCGACCCGGTCGTGCGGGAGCAGCTCCAGACCGACCTGCTCGCCCTGCAGAGCCAGCTGCGCAAGACGATCCTCTTCGTCACCCACGACATCGACGAGGCGATCCGGCTCGGGGATCAGGTGGCCGTCATGCGGGTCGGCGGGCGGCTCGCGCAGATCGCCGAGCCGGCGACCCTGCTGGCCACGCCCGCCGACGACTTCGTCGCCGCGTTCGTCGGTCGCGACCGCGGCTATCGGGCGCTCGGTTTCCGGGCGACGCCCGCGATGATCGCCCCGACCCCCGAACGCACCGCCCGTCTCGGCGGGCCCGTCGGCGACGCGGGGACCGACGGGTGGGCCCTCGTCGTGGACGATCGGGACCGACCGCTCGGGTGGTGGCGCACGACGGGCGGCCCCGCCTCGCGGGTGCCCGACGCCCACGACGACCTGGAGCTGGGCGGCACGGTGGCCACGCTCGGCGGATCGCTGCGCGCGTACCTCGACGCGGCGCTCTCGGCGCCGTCGCAACGGGGGGTGGTGGCCTGCCAGGACGGCACGCTGGTGGGCACAGTCCGCCTGCCCGACCTGCTGGGTCCGCTCACCGCGGGCGACGACGCAGCCGCGAACCCGGCTGCCACCGCAGACCCGGACCTGGACGCAGCCCCGGATGCAGACCGGGACGTGGATGCAGCCCCGGACGCGAACCTGGATGCCGGCGCGGATACCGCGGGCTCGGGGTCGGCCCGGTGAACTGGATCCTGGACCACCTCCCCGAGATCGCGGTGCTCGCGGGGCAGCACGCGGTGCTCGCTGGGCTGCCGCTGGCGATCGGACTGGCGCTCGCAATCCCGCTGGGGTGGTGGGCGCACGGGAGCGGCGCGGCCCGGCCGATCGTGCTGACCGGTACCGGGCTGCTCTACACGATCCCCAGCCTGGCCCTGTTCGTCCTGCTGCCGGTCGTGTTGGGGACGCGGATCCTCGACCCCGTCAACGTGATCGTGGCGATGACCGTCTACACGGTGGCACTGCTCGTGCGTTCGGTGGCGGACGGGCTGTCAGCGGTGCCGGACGAGGTGACCGCGGCGGCCACGGCGATGGGGTACGGACGCCTCGCCCGGCTGCTGCGCGTCGAGTTGCCGCTCGCCGTCCCGGTCATCGCGGCCGGTCTGCGGGTCGCCGCGGTCACCAACGTCAGCATGGTGTCGGTCGCGTCGCTGATCGGGGTCAGCCAGCTGGGGTCGCTGCTCATCGACGGGTACCAACGGGCCTACGCCACCGAGCTGCTGACCGGCGTCGTCGCCTGCATCGCGCTCGCCCTGCTGTTCGACGCGGCGATCCAGGCGGTGGCCGCCGCGCTGACTCCGTGGCGCCGAGCGGGGCGGGTGGCGACGTGATCGGCGAGGTGTGGGGGTGGCTGATCGACCCGGCCCACTGGGTCGGGCGTCAAGGGATCGGCGCTCGCATCGGCGAGCACCTCGTCTACACGGTGTGCGCGCTCGGCCTGGCCTCGCTCGTCGCGTTGCCGCTCGGGCTGTGGGTGGGTCACACCGGCCGGGCCCGGTGGCTGGTCAGCTGGGCGAACGCCCTACGCGCCGTGCCCAGCCTCGGGCTGCTCTTCGCCGCCGCGTTGTTCCTCGGCCCGCACCTGCGAGGGGGCGCGGCCTTCCTCATCCCAGGGTTGATCGTCTTCGTGGTCCTGGCGGTGCCGCCGCTGCTGTCCGGGACGTACGCGGGCGTGGAGGCCGTCGATCCGGCCGCCCGGGACGCGGCCCGCGGGATGGGGATGACACCCGCGCAGGTCCTGTTCCGGGTCGAGCTGCCGTGCGCGCTCCCGCTGATCCTCTCCGGGGTCAGGGCGGCCACCTTGCAAGTCGTGAGCACGGCGGTGATCGCCGCATACATCAGCCTCGGCGGCCTCGGCGTCTACCTCGCACACGGGTTGGCCTCGGGGGACTATCCCATGGTGGCCGGCGGGGCGATCGTGGTCACGGTGTTGGCGATGCTCCTCGACATCCTCCTCGCCGCGCTCACCCCGTACGCGGTCTCGCCCGGGCTTCGAGGGGAGTCACGGCGCCGATTCGGCGCGCCCCCAGGCAGACTGTGATCCATCACACTCGAGAGACGGGGACGATATGACCGCCACGCACCTCACCCGCAGGACCCTCGGGATGGCCGCCGCGCTGACCCTCGCGACGGGCCTCGCCGCCTGCGGCTCCGGCTCTGGCGACCCCCTCGCCACGGGCAATGGGACGACGGCCACCGGGGCGGGTTCTGGCCAGCAGTTGGTCGTGGGGTCGGCCGACTTCTCCGAGAGCGCGATCCTGGCAGAGATGTACGCCGGTGCGCTGCGTGCCAAGGGGGTCAACGCCTCGACCAAGCTGCGCATCGGCTCCCGCGAGATCTACATGCGCGCCCTCAACGACGGGTCGATCGCCGCGATCCCGGAGTACACCGGCGCCCTCGCCCTCTACCTCGACAAGAACTTCACCGAAACCGACCCGCAGCGGGTCTACGACGCGCTCGGCACCATGCTCCCGGAGCGGCTCACGGTGCTGGACCGCTCCGTCGCCGAGGACAAGGACTCGCTCACGGTGACCCGCGCCACCGCCGACTCCCTGTCCGCCACGACCATGGAGGACCTGCAGGGCAAGACCGCCAACCTGGTCTTGGGGGCGCCGCCGGAGTTCGCCTCGCGGGCCCAGGGCGTGCCCGGCCTGAAGGCCACGTACGAGCTGACGTTCCCCGAGGTCCGGGCCCTGAAGGGGCAGGCGCTCGTCCAGGCGTTGGTCAACGGTCAGGTCGACGTCGCCAACATCTTCACCACCGACCCGGCCATCAAGGCCCACGATCTCGTCGTGCTGGAGGACACGAAACGCCTCTTCGGGACCCAGAACGTCGTCCCGCTGATCACCAAGGAGGCCGCCACGGACCAGGTACGGGAGGCGCTCAACGCGGTCTCCGCCAAGCTGACGACCGACGGGCTGCGGGAGCTGGTCGCCCAGGTCGACAACGACAAGCGCGACGCGGCCGACGTGGCCAAGGAATGGCTGGGGGCCAACGGGGTGGGCTGACCCCCGCCCCGGGATGTGTTTTGGCGGCCACAGTCCGGACCCCTACCCTTGCGTCGTGAATCATGACGCAGGCGCCCGCGGACGGGGGGTCCGATGCTGATCCGTCTGCTGCGGGAACGGCTCGCGCGCTATCGCGCGTTCCTCGTGGCAGTCGTCGTGCTGCAGCTCTTCGCCACGCTCGCGAACCTCTACCTGCCGACCCTCAACGCGGACATCATCGACTACGGCGTGGCCCGTGGCGACACCGACTACATCTGGCGGGTCTCGGCCTTCATGCTCGCGTGGAGCGTCGTGCAGGCGGTGGCGCAGATCGGAGCCGGCTGGTGCGGCGCGAACGCCGCGATGGGGATGGGTCGGGACATCCGCGAGGCGCTGTTCACGCGCGTCATGTCGTTCTCCGGGCGGGAGCTGAGCGACTTCGGCGCGCCGTCCCTGATCACCCGCAACACGAACGACGTGCAGCAGCTCCAGCAGCTCACGGTGATGGGGCTGATCTTCCTGGTCGGCGCCCCGATCATGATGATCGGCGGCGTGATCATGGCGCTGCGCCAGGACGTCGGGCTGTCTTGGCTGGTGGCCGTCGCAGTGCCGGTCCTGGCCATCGCGATCCTGCTGGTCGTCCGTCAGATGGTGCCCCTCTTCCGCGTCATGCAGGTGCGCATCGACGCGATCAACCGGGTGATGCGCGAGCAGCTGAGCGGCATCCGCGTCGTGCGCGCGTTCGTCCGGGAGGACCACGAGCGAGCCCGGTTCGCCGTCGCCAACGACGAGCTGACCGACACCACCCTGAGCGTCGGCAACCTGATGGCCCTGCTGTTCCCGATCGTGATGCTGGTCCTGAACCTGTCGACCATCGCGGTCCTGTGGTTCGGCGCTCACCGGGTCGACAACGGGGACATGATGATCGGCTCCCTCTTCGCGTACATCAGCTATCTCATCCAGATCTTGATGTCCGTGATGATGGCGACGATGGTCATGACGATGGTGCCGCGCGCCGCGGTCTCGGCCGACCGCATCATGGAGGTGCTGCGCACGCAGTCGTCGGTGGTGGCGCCCACCGCGCCCGTCTCGATCGCCGGCCTGGGCGGGCTGGTGGAGATGGAGGCGGTGGACTTCACCTATCCCGGTGCGGAGGAACCCGTCCTGCAGGACATCTCCTTCGTCGCCCGTCCGGGGACGACGACCGCGATCATCGGCGGCACCGGTTCTGGGAAGACCACGCTGGTCAAGCTGCTGCCGCGGCTCTTCGACGCGACCGGCGGCCACGTGCGCGTCGACGGGGTCGACGTGCGCGACATCGATCCGCAGGCTCTGTGGGAACGGGTCGGCATCGTGCCGCAGAAGCCGTACCTGTTTTCCGGGACCGTCGCCAGCAACCTGCGCTTCGGCAACCCGGAGGCCACGGACGAGGAGCTGTGGCAGGCGCTGGAGATCGCGCAGGGCAAGGACTTCGTGGAGGCGATGGACGGCGGCCTGGAGGCCCCGATCGCCCAGGGCGGCACCAACGTGTCCGGCGGCCAGCGGCAGCGCCTGTGCATCGCCCGGGCCCTGGTGGCGCGCCCGGAGATCTACCTGTTCGACGACAGCTTCAGCGCCCTGGACCTGGCCACCGACGCCCGGCTCCGGGCCGCCCTGCGCCCGCACACGCGCTCCGCGACCGTCATCATCGTGGCCCAGCGGGTATCGACGATCCGTGACGCCGACCAGATCGTCGTGCTCGAGGCCGGCCGGATCGTGGGTCTGGGGCGGCATCACGACCTGATGGCCAGCTGCCCCACGTACGCGGAGGTTGTCTCCTCCCAGCTCAGCGCGGAGGAGGCCGCATGAGCGGCGAGGAAGGACGGGTGCGGGACGTGACGGTCACGCAGTCCCGCACGGGGGAGTCCGACGAGCGCGGTGATCGGACATGAGCGGCGAGG
>JBDIAS010000159.1:0-7651 GCA_039812465.1 Austwickia sp.
GTGCCCCTGCGCGAACTCCGCGGGCGTCCGTACGTCAAGGATCGTGCTGTCCACCTCGCGCATCGCCGCCGCGAACCGGACCGGGTTGAGGGGGGTCCCGAAGGCAGGCCCGGGCCGGGTCGGCGTAGGGGTCGGTGTGGGTGTCGGCGTCGCGCTCGAGGTCCCCGTGCCGGCATCGTCGACGGCGCCTCCCGGGTTCGACGCGGTGGCCGCGACGCCCGGCGCGCTGCTGGGCTCACCGCCCCCGCAGCCGGCGACGGGGGCCGCGACCATCAGCGCCAGGGCCGCGCCGCACGACCGCCACGCCGCTGTCGATCCGGTCCCTCGCGCTGCGCGCGCGCTGGGGCACCGCTCCCAGACCACACCCCGGCCCTTCCCTCGACGGTCCCCCGACCGCCCCCAGCGTAGCCAGTCACAGGCCTCCGGTCTCAGGTCCCAGGTGACAGGTCACAGGTCTCCGGTCCCAGATCCCAGCTCTCTTGGTCGGCGCGGGACGTGCATGCCGTGACGCCAGCGGGGTACGGAACGCGGTACGTAGTGCCCGACATCCGGTACGTATGCCCGACATCCACCGACCCGCAGGAGAGCGCCATGAGCGAGTCCCACCCGACCATCCCCCCGAGCAAGCCCCGCGACCCCTCGGTCACGCCCGACAGCGACCCGGCGCGTGACGCCACGGAGTCGGACGCAGAGATGCGCGCCGAAGTCTGGGACGACGAGAGCCCCGCCCCCCATCAGGAGTAGTGACCTCGCCCCGACCGCCGGTCGCGAAGCTCCTCGTGCGCGGCGCGCAGTCCGCGCATCGCCGCCAGCAGGAGGGGTCGTGCGCGGTCGTACGTGCCCGGGGCTTCGCTCTCCCGCGGGCCGGCCACGTGGAGCACCAGCCCACCACGGCCGCCGGATCGCGCGCGGCCTACCCCTCGCGGCTCGCCACCCCTTCGCGACGCTCCGCCGGCGGGCCGCACACCACCGGCCTGCAGGTCGCCCTCGGTGGCGCCCCGTTCATCGACGGTCAGCGCCGGGAGCCGGAGGACCCAGGACGTCAGGTGGCCGACAAGGCCCGATCGCGCGTCGCGATCGTCGAGACCGCGTAGCTCGAGACCGCGTAAGTCGAGACCGTGCGAGTCGAGACCGCGTAGGTCGAGGCGGAGGACCGGCCTGCCCAAGCTCCGAGCAGCTTCGATCGTGAGCTCCGTACCGGGAGAGACACGGCCGCCGCGCGCGTCGAGCACCAGCGTCGCGTCGCTGTCCCGCACGTTCCGCCAGGTCCGCTCGGCGGGATCGCCCGACGTCGTGGGCCGCAGCCCCGGGTAGGCCGCGAGCAGGCCGGGCGGCTCGGGCAGGTCCTCCGCCCACCCACCAGCGGGACACCACCCCCCGTACGGCTCCCCCAGCGCGACGGCCGCGTCGAGGAGCGCCCGGTCCACCCCGGTCTGCCCCCCGCTCACCCAGCGCGCCACGATCCGCCGGGCGTCGCGGGTGTCACCGGCCAGATCCGTCACAGGTCATCTCCTCGCGACCGCACAGCGCTTGATACCCACGCGACAGAAGTGTCTCTCGACCGCCGTTCTTCTACGAATGTAGAATCGTCGCGTCGGGTTGCGCCGGTGGGCTGTCGCCGGCGGCGATCACCAGCGGGAGGGGAGCCCCATGAGCGTGACTGAGGTTGCCGCCGACGTCGTCCAGGCCACCACGGGGGTCGTGCGGGACGCCGTACGGACGGGGGTGCTCGCCGGATTGCGAGCGCGAGGGCACTCCACGGGTCGGCTGCTCGACCCGTACATGGTGGTCGATCCGTACCCCACCTACGACTGGATCCGCGCCCAGGGCCCTGCGTTCCAGGCGGAGATGGGGATCGTCACCGCCTCGCACGACGTCTGCGGCGCGGTCCTGCGTTCACCGTCGGTCATCACCGCCACCAGCGTTCGGGACACCCACATGGACGGCACGTCGCCGTTGATGCGCTGGCTGTTCGGCAACCCGGACCGGAGCGGCCTCATCGATCCGCTCGGCCCGGACACCATGGTCGGCACCGACGGAGCCGACCACGCCCGGCTGCGGTCGGTGGTCAGCGCGGTCTTCACCCCGAACGCCGTCTCCGCCCTCCGGCCCCGCCTGGAGGAGATCGCGGCCGAGCTGGTCGACGAGACGGCGCGCCAGCAGACCTTCGACCTCATGACGAGCCTCGCGGGGCCCCTGCCGGTACGGGCGATCTGCGAGGTGCTGGGCGTGCCGACCCGCGACGTGGACCGGTTCGCGCGGTGGGGCTCCGACATCGCGGCCGACCTGGATTCCCTCGTGCCGGCCCACCGGCAGCGGGCGGCCACCCGGTCGCTGCGGGACCTGAAGGCGTACTTCGAGGAGCTCGTCCCCGCCCGCCACCGCACCCCGGGCGACGACATCCTGTCCCGGCTGATCACGGCGGAGGCGCAGGAGGGTCGCCTCAGCGAGCGCGAGATCGTGGCCACCGCCATTCTCCTGCTCTTCGCCGGGTTCGAGACGACGGTCAACCTCATCGGCAACGGCGCGGCGGCGTTGCTGCGCCACCCCGAGCAGCTCCGGCTCCTGCAAGAGGATCCGACGCGGATTCCGCGCGCGGTCGAGGAGATGCTGCGGTACGACGCGCCGGTCCAGCTGGTCGGTCGCATCCCCACGACGGACCTGTGCCTCGCCAGCGCGGACCTCCCGGAGGGCGTGATGATCTCCCTGATGATCGGCGGGGCGAACCGCGACCCCGCGGTCTTCGAGGACCCAGGCCGCTTCGACGTGCTGCGGCCCAACGCCGCCAAACACCTGTCGTTCGCCGCGGGACCCCACCATTGCCTCGGCGCCTCGTTGGCGCGCATGGAGGCCCAGATCGCCTTCACCGCGCTGCTGGAACGGTTCGAGCACCTCGAGCTGGCGGGTACCCCCCGACGCCGGAAAACGTTCATCCTGCGCGGCTACCGGAGCATCCCGGTCCGCGGCTCCGCGCCGGCCCGCCGGTAGCGCTCGCGGCCCAGCGTGGCCCGAGCGCTCCACGAGTTCCGGCACGCGCTGCAGTGGGTTTCTCCCGGGAACGCCTGTCGCAGAGTGTGAGACACGCCACAGCCGGTGCTTGACGGACGTCCGACGCCGGTTGACGATGCCTGCGGCTCAGTTCTTTTCAGCGCTCCGCGCGCACCTGCCCCGCATCTGTTCGCGCTACCCCCTCTCACCGTCACCGCATCCCGCCGCGGACGAGCAGTTCGTCGCCGATGAGCTTGTCGCCGACCAGCAGTTCGTCGCCAATGAGCTCGTCGCCGACAACCAGCTCATGGCCGTCGAGCGTTTTCGTCGCACCCGCCGCGGATGAGCCGCCCGTCGACGCCCGGTCAAGGAGGACCAGCCCATGACGACGTCCCCTCGCTCCCACCGCCTCCCCCTCGCTCTGCTCGCCGGCGCCCTCGGGACCGCCCTCACCGTCCCGCTCGCGGGCCCAGCGCTCGCCCGTACCGCATCCGACACGTCCACTGAGGCCGCGGGCGTTGCTATCACGCGCCTGGCCGGCGCGTCCGACGCGTCGGTCACCATCAAGCGCGATGCGTACGGGATCCCGCACGTCTACGCCAACACCACGTTCGACCTGTTCCGCGGGTACGGGTACGTGGTCGCGGAGGACCGCCTCTTCCAGATGGAGATGTCCCGGCGTTCCACGCAGGGCACCGTCTCCGAGGTCCTCGGCGCCGACTACCTCGCTCTCGACAAGGACACCCGCTCCGGCTTCGACCCGGCCTCCATCAAGGCCCAGATCGCGGCCCTGCCCGCCGACGACCGCGCCATCCTGGACGGCTACGCCGCCGGGATGAACGAGCGAATCGCGCAGGTCCGCAAGAGCCCCGGCACGCTGCTGCCCCAGCAGTTCACGGACTTCGGCTTCGCGCCCTCGGACTGGACCGGCTACGACGTGGCCATGGTGTGGATCGGCACCATGGCGAACCGCTACTCCGACTACAGCGAAGAGATCTCCAACTACCAGGTGCTGCAGCAGCTCCTCGCCGCCAACGGGCCCGTGAAGGGCCGCGCGCTGTTCGAGCAGCTCGTGTGGACCGAGGACCCGCTGGCCCCGACCACGGTGCCCGGGCCGAACTCCGGCAGGGACCCGGCCGCGAACGGCGAGTCGAGCTCCTCGCCGCGGCCGAAGGCCCTCCCGTCCCTGAAGCCGGTCTCGCCGCAGCTGCGCGACACCGGCGAGGTCCAGGCGATCCGGCACGGCGGCGAGGGGTGGCCGTCCGGGGCGCCGAAGGCCTCCAACCTGTGGGCGGTCGGCGCGTCCAAGGCGTCCGGCGCGAAGTCGATCCTGGTCAACGGCCCGCAGTTCCAGTGGTTCAACCCCTCGTACGTCTTCGGGATCGGGCTGCACGGCGCCGGGTTCGACTTCGCGGGCAACACGCCGTTCGCCTACCCGGCCGTGATCTTCGGGACGAACAACGAGATCTCCTGGGGCGCGACCGCCGGGCCGATGAACGTGGTGGACGTCTACCAGGAGAAGCTCGCGCCCGACAACGACCGCAAGTACCTGTACGACGGTGCGTGGCGCGACATGGTCGTCCGGCAGGAGACGATCAAGGTCAAGGGTGCCGCCGACGTCCCGCACGACGTGCTCTCGACCGTCCACGGGTTCGTCACCTCGGTCGACCCGGCCAACCGGACGGCCTACTCCAAGAAGCGCTCCTACGCCGGCCTGGAGGTCCAGTCGCTGATCACCTGGACGCGGATGCCTCAGGCCAAGAACTACGAGGAGTTCCGGGCGCGCGCGAGCAAGTTCGCGATCTCGATCAACTGGTACTACTCCGACGCGCGCGGCAACATCGGCTACATCTCCCCGGGACGGTTGCCGAACCGGCCCGGCCACCAGGACATGCGGATCCCGGCGATCGGCGACGGCTCGATGGAGTGGCAGGGCTACGCCGACTTCGCGCACAACCCGCAGGTCCTCAACCCGGCGCAGGGCTTCATCATGAACTGGAACAACGAGGCCGCGCCGGGCTTCAACAACGACTACAGCAACTGGGGCCCGGTCGACCGGGCCAACGAGATCGACTCCGCCTTGCGGGAGCGGTCTCGCTTCAGCCCGCAGCAGATGTGGGACCTGAACGAGCGGTTCTCGTTCGCTGACCTGAACCTGCGCTACCTGCAGCCGGTGATCGCCAAGGCCGCCGCCAGCATGCCGTCCGGCGACGCGCGCCGCGCCGACCTCGCGCTGGTCGCGTCCTGGGACGGCGAGACGCGCGACCGGGACGGCGACGGCGTGTACGACGGGCCGCAGCCCGCCATCATGCGCGCCTGGCTGCCGCTCCTCTTCGAGAAGGTGCTGGCCGACGACCTGCCGCCGTCGATCTATCAGGCGTACACGCGGAACATCTACCAGACCCGGCCCGTGGAGACGCGAGGCTCGGTCCGTCCGGCGAACGCGCTCAAGCTCGTCTACAACAACCTGCTCGGCGCGAAGGCCGGCGTGCCCCAGACGTACGACTTCTTCAACGGGGCGAAGCCGGAGGACGTGATCACCGAGACGTACCTGCAGGCGGTCGCCTCGCTGCGGGCCGAGAAGGGCGCGAACACGGCGGCCTGGACCGTGCCGATCTCGCCGATGCAGTTCAGCAGCAAGAACTTCCTCGGCGTCCCGCAGGCCGGCGCGGATGAGACGATCATCGGCGCGCAGCACATGAACCGGGGCAGTGAGAACAACATGGCGGTGCTCGGCGGCGGCGCGCCGCGGCTGTGCCTGGTGGCACCCCCCGGACAGTCAGGGTTCATCGCCCCCGACGGCACGAAGTCCCCGCATTACACCGACCAGCTGGAGATGTTCAACACCTTCCAGTGCCGGGAGGAGCACCTGACGGCCCGGCAGGTCGACGCGGCGACCGTCGCGACGACGACGCTCCCGTAACCCGTACGGCATGGCTGGCGCCTGGGCGCGGGGTCCTTCCCTGCCCAGGCGCCGGCGGGGACACTCGCCGGGCTGTCCACCCCGGCGGCGTACGGGCCACTTCCCGCCCACGGGCGGAAACCGTCCGCATCCCCCCAGGTGCCCCGCGCCACTTCCCGCCCACGGGCGGAAACCGTCCGCATCCCCCCAGGTGCCCCGCGCCACCTCCCGCCCACGGGCGCGATGAGGCGGATTCCGACCGGTCGCCCCTCTGGCACAACCACAACGGCAGGACTAGCGTTGCCGCATGGCTGACAACGCGCAGAAGAAGGAACCGATCCCGTACACCGCCGGCGACTACGACCCGGGCCACACGGGGCGCCCCCCGGCCGACCAGCCGGACCACGTCACCCGGCCGCCCGCCGAGTCCCACGGCGCCGGCGAAGGCACCCAGAAGGGCAACGACCCGGAGCCGTACAACAAGGACTCCGAGAAGAACTGAGCTTCGACACGGGAAGGGGCGGTGCAGCCGATGTCGGCTGCACCGCCCCTTCCCGTGTCTTCCCGGGCTTCTGGCCCCGGGTTCCTATCCCTCGGGCCTCCGAGCCACCTCTGTGGACGTCGGCGCAGGCCACCGGTCCAGACCCGCCCCCAGGAGTGCATTGACCAGGTCATGCCCGACGGACGCTCCGTCCCGGTGGCTCCCGGGCAGCGCGTGCTCCGCGTACCACTCGTCGGGCGCCTCGGGATGGGGCCCGCACACCGCGACCCAGCCGCGGCCATAGGGGGCCAGGAGGGCGGCGATGTCACCCGTGGCCGCGTAACGACCGAGCACGCTCACTCCCGCGGGCGGCTCTGCGGGGATCCGGAAGAGCGGGCCGTCCTGGAAGAACAGCGGCCGCGGGGTCTTGGATCCGCGCCAGCGGACGTTCACGACGGTGTCCGCGCGAGACGTGACGTCGGCCCCCGGCGATCCGACGTAAGGGTCCGCCTCGACGCCGCGGGGCAGGATACCGAAACCACGCCACCCGTCAGCAAGATAGCCACCCATGCAAATGCCAAGATAGCGTCCGCCACATCGAACGTATTGCCGGATGAGCGGTGTGCTCGCCTTCACGCGACGGTATGCACGCTGAAGGCTCCGCCCTCCGCCTGGCTGGGCGTAGAGGGTCGCTCCGGCGAGCGTCGCACGACTGATGGTGTGTCGCTCCGCATCTCCGACGAAACGAATCTCGAACCGTGGATCTGCGCTGATCAGCAGATCGGCAAGCGCCTGCGGACACTCGGCGCAGGCGGCCGGACCTCGATAGACGAGGGCGAGCGGGCGGTCATCGGTCATGACGAGTCCATCCGTGAGAACTGGTGTCGACGCATGAGGCACAGGGCAGTTGGGCACGGGCCTGAACTCCACACCCATAAACCATCACCGAAGTCGCGTGTGATCTGCGCCATGTTGCATTTGATGCTACGGAGCCGCTGAGTCCTGCCTAGGATTCTGCTGTGGAGTAAGTCGTACGTCCGACTTGTTTCGTGTCTCAGGGAAAGTTCACACACTCGGGGGTTTCATCTCTATGTCCATGTCCAACGCTGCCAACTTCCGCGGTCAACGCGTCTCCGACGACTTCGCCACTCCGACCGACCACGAGACGGGCCCACCGTCCTCCGGCACCTACACCTACCGCTACCGCGAGGTGGTCGAGCCCGACTGGCGCCGACTCCCCGGATGGCGGGACGTCAGCGAGGAGCAGTGGGAATCGGCGC
>JBDIAS010000160.1:0-7615 GCA_039812465.1 Austwickia sp.
TACGGCCGGTGAGGCGCGTGATGTCCGCACGGTAGGGAGTCCGACGAGCGCGAGGAGATGGCATGAGCGGCGAGGAAGGACGCGTACGGCCGGTGAGGCGCGTGATGTCCGCACGGTAGGGAGTCCGACGAGCGCGAGGAGATGGCATGAGCGGCGAGGAAAGCGCGGCGGGGGCGGCGCCGGACCGGGCGCAGTCGGACGAAAGCGGTACGGGTCCCGGCTCCGCGGATGGCGGCGGCACGGACCCGCTGCGGGTGCTGCTCGTCGACGACCAGCAGCTCGTCCGTAGCGGGTTCGCGATGATCCTGTCCGTCGAGGACGACCTGACCGTGGTCGGGCAGGCCGCCGATGGGGCCCAGGCCCTCGTGCTGGCCCGCGAGCTGCGCCCCGACGTGATCCTGATGGACGTGCAGATGCCGGTCCTGGACGGCATCGCAGCGACCGCGCGGATCGTCGCCGAGGATCTCGGCAAGGTGGTCATCCTGACCACGTTCGACCGCGACGACTACCTCTTCGACGCGCTGCGCGCGGGCGCCAGCGGGTTCCTGCTCAAGAACGCCGAGCCCGAGCACCTGGTCGACGCCGTCCGCGCGGTCGGCCACGGCCACGCGCTGCTGGCCCCCGAGGTGACCCGGCGCGTGATCGCGCAGATGGTCGCGTCCTCGGGGGACGGACACGACGGTACGGGGGAGGGCGGGCCGCCCGAGCGTTCCGTCGGTCCCTTGGCCTCGGGACCCGGGCGGCAGACCCCGGGGGCGGCCTCGGCACGGAACGTACCCTCCGCCTCCGCGGCGGGCACCGGACGCGATGGGACGCACGCTGCGGCAACGTCCATCGCGAGCTCCCGGAACGGCGCGGACGCCCCGCCCCCGGGATCTGCAGTCCGCAGCGAGGACCGGCGGCTGGCCCGCCTGACCGAGCGGGAGCGCGAGGTGTTGGCCCTGGTGGCGCGGGGTCGCAGCAACGCGGAGATCGCCGCGGAGCTTTTCCTCGGCGAGGCCACGGTCAAGACCCACGTCAGCAACTGCCTGGCCAAGTTCGGCGTCCGAGACCGCGTCCAGGCGGTCGTCGTCGCCTACGAGGTGGGGCTCGCCAGCGCCGAGACCGACCGCTCGTCAGGCTGACGATCCAGGCCGACCGCCCCCAAAGGCTGACGGCCGGGTCCGACCCTCCCTGAGGGCTGACAGCCGGGTCCGACCCTCCCTGAGGGCTGACGCCCGGGTCTCCCTACCGCTGACGGCCGGCTCCGACCGTCTCTGGTGCGTTTCCACTCCCCCGGTGGGATGAGGGACCGGCGCGGGGCGGTCGGGGATCTCCGTCGCGATCTCCGTCCTGCGGCGGATCCGGGTTGTCGGCCCCGCCGCGTACGTTGAGGGCCATGGCAGCGCACACCCTGCGGAAAGGATCCGGCGATGCTTGAAGTCGATTGCCTCACAAGACGTTTCGGTGAGGTCACCGCCGTGGACGACGTGACGTTCGCGGTCGGCGACGGTCACCTGGTCGGCTTCGTCGGCGGCAACGGCGCCGGCAAGACGACCACCATGCGCATGATCATGGGGGTGCTCGCGATCCACGGCGGCGAAGTCCGTTGGCAGGGGAGCCCGGTCACCGTTGCGGACCGACGTCGATTCGGCTACATGCCCGAGGAGCGCGGTCTCTACCCGAAGCAGCCCGTGCTCGACCAGCTCGTCTACCTGGCCCGGCTGAAGGGGATGGACGCGGGCGCGGCCCGGCGGTCCGCCCAGGAGGCATTGGAGCGTTTCGGCCTCGGCGAGCGGTCCAAGGACCGGGTCGAGAAGCTGAGCCTCGGCAACCAGCAGCGGGTCCAGATCATCGCGGCGCTGCTCGCCCGTCCGGTCGCGCTGATCCTCGACGAGCCGTTCTCCGGGCTCGACCCCGATGCTGTTGACGCCATGGCGGGGCTGCTGCGGGAGCACACGCGTGACGGCGTGCCCGTACTGTTCTCCAGCCACCAGCTCGACCTGGTCGAGCGGCTCTGCGACCGGCTCGTCGTCCTGCGTAAGGGGCGAGTCGTCGCCACTGGCTCGGTCGAGGAGCTGCGCTCCGGGGCGACCCGTCGCCACCGGCTCGTCCTCGACTCGGACGCGGGCTGGACGCGCGAGCTGCCGGGCGTGGCGGTCGCGGACGTCGAGGGGCCGACTGCCGTACTGGAGCTGCTCAGCCCGGGCGCGGAGCGGGAGCTGCTCACGCAGGCGCTGAGCCGCGGCACGGTCCGCTCGTTCGGGCCGATCGTGCCCACGCTCTCGGAGATCTACCGCGAGGTGACCGCATGAGCGGCGAGGAAGGACGCGTACGGCAGGTGAGCGGCGAGGAAGGACGCGTACGGCAGGTGAGCGGCGAGATGTGCGAGCTGTGGGAGTCCGACGAGCGCGAGGAAACAGCATGAGCGGCGAGCAGCAAGAAGCCACGGTGGGGGCCGCCTGGCCCATCGTCGCCGCACGCGAGATCCACGTGCGGCTGACCGACAAGAACTTCCTGATCTCGACGCTGTCCACGATCGTGCTGATGTTGGTCGCGTTCGGCGCGCAAGGGCTCCTCGCGAACCGGACGAGCGAGCACCACGTCTCCGTCACCAGCGCGCAGGGCCAGTCGATCGCGGAGCAGGTCGGCGCCCTCATGCACGCACAGGATGAGAAAACGACCGTGGTTGTGCACCGGGAGGCGGACGACGCGGCGGCCCGCTTCGCGGTCACCGACGGGGGCGCGGACGCCTGGCTGCGCGGCGGAGCCGACGGCTGGACGCTGGTGACGAAGAACGACACTCCGAGCACGTCGCTGCTGAACGCGACCCGGGAGGTGGTCCGCGAGGACGCCATGTCCCGCAACGCGGCGGCGGCGGGGACCACCGTGCCCGCGTTGCTCGCCGGCACCCAGGTCGGCACCGAGGTGCTGCTCGGGAGTGGCACGGAGATGATCGTGCGGATGATCGCGGGCTTCGCGCTGGCGATCCTCTTCTACATGGTGTCGCTGCTGTTCGGGATGGCGATCGCAGGCAGCGTGGTCGAGGAGAAACAGTCCCGCATCGTGGAGATCATCGCAAGCGCGATCCCGTTGCGCTCGCTGCTGGTCGGCAAGGTGGCGGGCAACACGGTCCTGGCGTTCGGGCAGATGGTGCTGTTCGTCGGCGCGGGGCTGATCGGGCTGCAGCTCACCCCGTACAAGGAGTACGTCACCGCGCTGAGCGGCCCGATCGGCTGGTTCGTCGCGTTCTTCGTGGCCGGGTTCATCGCGCTGGCTTGCCTGTGGGCGGTGGCCGGGTCGCTCGCCAGCCGGCACGAGGACCTGCAGACCACGTCGACGCCCCTCACGATGCTGGTGTTCATCGCGTTCTTCGGCGGGTTGATCGCGAGCGGGACCGTGCAGACCGTGCTGTCCTACGTGCCGGTGACCTCGGGGGTCGCCATGCCGATGCGGCTGCTGCAGGGCAACGCGGCGACCTGGGAGCCACTCGTCTCGCTGGCCATCACGCTGGCGTTTGCCGCGGCCGCGATCGGCGTGAGCGAACGGCTCTACCGCCGAAGCGTCCTGCAGTCCGGTGGTCGGGTCTCGGTCAAGCAGGCGCTGCGCGCCGAGGACTGAGCATCCAGGACTGACCGCCCGGGACTGACCGCCCGGGCTGAACGCCGGGACTGACCGCCCGGGACTGACCTCCCGGGACTGACCGCCCGGGACTGACCTCCCAGGACCGAACGCGACACACGGCCACCGGCCCGCCGCTCACCGCGGCGGGCCGGCGGCCGATGGGGGAGCGAGTTCGCTCGCCGGTCATCCGGCGGTCTGCCGACACCCCCGGGAACTTCATCGGCGTCGGGAAGCGTTGACTCAGATTACGACGAGATGAGATACCGGCGAGATCGAGGCGGCCACACGGGCCGCCTCACGCGATGTCCGGCGGCGGGGGGCGCCGCGGGGGAGACACGCGAGCGGATGCCGGTGGAGGAGGCAGTATGAATTTCTACGCATCAGCGGCCGATCGGTTGGCCGCACCCCTGGCACCACCGCTAGGAGACCTTGGCACGCCGCACGGTCGGCACCTGGTTGCCCTGGACATCGACGGCACGATCGTGCACCACGACGGCTCGCTGTCACCGGCCGTCCGCGACGGAATCGCAGACGTCGCCGCGTCCGGACACGAGGTGGTCATCGCCACCGGGCGGTCCTGGCTCGCGGCGCGACCGCTCATCACCGAGTTGGGCCTGCGCCGCGGGTTCGCCGTGTGCAGCAACGGCGCGGTCGTGGTGGCGCTCGACCCGGCCCTGCCGGGCGGCGCGTGCATCATCACGACCCACACGTTCGACCCGGGGCCCGCGCTGCGCGCCCTGCGAGACGGCTGGCCCGACGCGCACGTCGCGGTCGAGGAGGTCGGCATCGGCTTCCGGGTGCACTGCCCGTTCCCGCCCGGTGAGCTGGAGGGGGATATCCGGGTCGTGGACTGGGACGAGCTGATCGACGGCCCCGCCACCCGGGTCATCTTCCGCAGCCCGAACGGCACGGCGCAGGACTTCCTCGAGCTCGTCTCCCGGATCGGCCTGCACGGGGTGAACTACTCCGTCGGCTTCACCGCGTGGCTCGACATCGCCCCCGAGGGCGTCAGCAAGGCGAGCGGCCTGCAGCAGGTGCTCCGGCTGCTCCGCCTCGACCGCGAGCGGACGCTGGCCGTCGGCGACCAGCGCAACGACGTGGAGATGCTGGCCTGGGCCGCCTGCGGGGTGGCCATGGGCAACGCGCCCGACGAGGTCAAGGCGGTCGCCGACCTGGTGACCGGCCACGTGGACGACGACGGCCTGCTCTCGGCCCTGCAGCTGCTGCCGCCGGCCCTGCACCAGGGGGTCGCGCTGGTGGGGGCGAGCCAGGTCGCCTGACCCTGGCGCTGGAATCACCTGACCGTGCGCGCTGGAGTTCCCCGACCGTGCGCGGCCGGAGTCGCCTGACTCAGCGCGCTGAACACGACGTCCGGGCCGTCGGCGGATTCGTCCGCAGGCGGCCCGGTTTCGTGTCCACGGGTCGACGGGGGCGCCGGCCTCTGCGCCGTCGGAACGGGGCGACGACCCGAGCGTGGCCATGCGTCCAAGACACCCATCCGTACGCTCGTATTGGACGCCGGCGCATTCTTTTGCGGCAGAGAATGTGGGCGTTCGACCCGAAAAATGGGACGCACTTGGGCATCTGACCTGCGATGAAGCGATTAGGGGCGGCGTCCTCGTAAATGTCATAAAACCTTTAAGGGGGCGACGCGGGGACGATAGTACCCACAGCGATACCCGATAGGCCCGTCCGGCGAACTGGCCGGTCTGCCTGGCGCGCCACCCGGCGCGGACCGGGTGCCATCACACCAAGACCGGCACGACCGACCTGGAAGGAGAATCGTGCGGACCACGACCAGTGCCCCCGGGGCCAACGTCGGCGGGATCGGCGGTCCCGCGCCCGCCCCCGACCACGCCGAGCACGTCGCGACGACCGAGCTCACGCGCGTTCGTGGCGACTTCGCCGATATCGCCGACTTCGCCGACGGCCTGGCGGCCCGGCTGCTGTCCGAGACCTCGCGGGACGGCCGCGGGGCCGACGACGAGTACCTGCGCGGTTACGCCCGCGCCATGCAGGACCTCTCCGATGCGCTGCGGCTCGACGGCTCCTTCCCCTGTCTGACCGCCTGACCGCCTGAGCCGCGGTCAGCAGGCATGACCGCGCGACCTGCCTGAACTCGTTGCGCGCCTGAACTCCAATGCGGGCCTGGCCGCGTTGCCTGTCTGAGCCCGTTGCCTGCCCGATCGGCTGGGCGAGCGCGCCGGATGGACGCGGCGAGTGGGATGCTGGCCTCGCCATGAACGACCTCGTCATCACCAGCCCCGCCAACCCGCGGCTGCGCGACGTCGTGGCACTCCGGCGGCGCAGGGTCCGCGACGAGCTTCGGCTGAGCCTCGTCGAGGGGCGCGAGGAGCTGACGTTGGCGCTCGACGCCGGCGCCCGCCCCCAGGCCCTCTACTGGTGCCCCGAGCTGTGGGGACCGCAGGACCACGCCGATCTGGTCGACCGGGTGCGCGCGGCCGGGGGCCAGTGCGTACGGCTCGGGCGCGCCGCGTTCGAGAAGGTCGCCTACCGGCAGGGCCCCGACGGGTTCCTCGCCGTGCTGCCGGCGCCGTCCCGCCATCTGGTCGAGCTGGACCCGTACCGCACCGACCTGCCCTCGTACGACGCCGATCCGCGCCGACCCGACCTGCGCCGCCAAGGATCCGCCGCGCCGTTGGTCCTGCTCTGCCAGGGCGTGGAGAAACCCGGCAACCTCGGCGCGATGCTTCGGACCGCCGACGCCGCGGGCGTGGCCGCCGTGCTCGCTGCCGATCCGGTCACGGACTGGGGCAACCCCAATCTCGTACGGGCCAGCAAGGGCACCGTCTATTCCGTCCCCGTCGCCGCCGACACCGGCCCTGCCTGCCTGGACTGGCTCGCCGCGCACGCGATCCCTATCGTCGCGCTCACCCCGGCGGGGGAGGTCGACTACGCGGAGGTCGACTACACCGGGCCGATCGCCCTCGCCGTCGGCGCCGAGAAGACCGGGCTCACCGATGTCGTGCTCGCCGCAGCCGCCCAGTGCGTCGTGATCCCGATGGCCGGCCGGGCCGACTCGCTCAACGTCGCCACCTCGGCGGCGGTCGTGCTCTACGAGGCGGTCCGCCAGCGCCGACGCTGAGCGGACCGGTCGGTCTTGGCAGACAGGACCGCCGGGCAACCCACCCCGTGGCCTATGGGAGCATGAGCGCCATGCCAATCGACCACGTGTCCTACGCGGCCGAACCGGATGGCGCGCGGGCGACCGGCGAACGCCTGGCCGCGCGGCTGCAGGCGGACTTCCGCAACGGGGGGATCCACCCGCACTTCGGCACCCGGAACGTCATCATCCCGCTGGCCCAGGGGCGGTACGTCGAAGTGGTCGAGCCCCTGGAGCACCCGGTGGCGGTGAAGGCGCCGTTCGGCCAGGCCGTCCGTCACATCTGCGAGGCGGGCGGCGGCTGGATGTCGTGGGTGGTGCGCGTGTACGACCTGCCGACCCACGCCTGGCGCCTGCAGCGCGAACCGGCCGAGGGGCATCGGGTGTTTCCCGACAGCCGTTGCCTTCAGTGGCTGGAGATCGGGCCGACGAACCTGCTGGCCAGCCCGCATCTGCCCGTACTGGTGCAGTACCTGAACCCCGAGTTGCACCCCTCTCTCGCGGTCGGCGTCGAGCCTCGCTCCGCGATCAGCGAGATCACGGTCGCCGGCGACGTCGAGGAGATCCGCGACTGGTTGGGTCCGGCGGCCGAACCCGGCCCGGGGGACGTGCCGGTGCGGCTGAAGTCCTGCCAAGCCGCGCCGGGCGTGGCCGCTGTCAGCTTTCACACCCCCCACGGCGTGGTCACGATCTGACGTCTGTACTCGTCAGGATCAGGCGCGCTGGCGCCCGTCAGGATCAGGCGCGCTGGCGCCCGTCAGGATCAGGCGCTGGCGCCAGTCAGGATCAGGCGCTGGCGACTCTCGCCTGCGGGCGTCGGCCCTCGCGTCAGGGGACGTCCGTCACCTCGCAGATCGATCGGTAACTGTCGCGGGAGTAGTACCAGTG
>JBDIAS010000161.1:0-7550 GCA_039812465.1 Austwickia sp.
AGCTCGAGGTGGGTGCTCGGGTTGTCGACGGGCAGGCGACCGCACTCGGCGAGCACGACCACCACGAGGGCGACGACCCCGAGGAGCCCGGCGGGCGCGAGGACCGAGACCGGGTCGGCCGCGCGCGCCGTCACGATCGAGGCGAGGTCGGAGGTGCCGACGCGGATCGACAGCGCGTAGATCGACACCAGCACGGTCGGCTCGACGAGCGCGGCGATCATCATGTGCCGCGACGAACCCATCCCGCCGAAGGCTGTTCCGTGCTCCAGCCCGAGGGCGGCGAGGGCCACGGTGCCTACCAGCAGGAACGCCACCACCACGAAGAGGTCCGCGGGCAGCCGTTCGAGCGAGACCGCGCTGACCAGCGGCACCAGGGCGACCAGCGCCAACCCCGCGACGACGAGCACGACCGGCGCGGCGCGCAGGACCGGGCTGGAGCCGTGCGCCGCGAGCGGCTCCTTGGCGGCGAGCTTGCGCAGGTCGCGGTAGGGCTGCAGGACGCCCGCCCCCACCCGGCCTTCCATCCGGGCGCGGACCTGGCGCATCACGCCCACCAACAGCGGGGTCACCGCGGCGACCAGCAGAACCTGGAGGACGAGGGCCGCGAGCGCGGGGGCCGCGTCGGTGCCCACCACGGGGCTCGTCATCGTGCTCGCCGCGGGGCTCGCCATCGTGCCCACCGCGGGGCTCGTCAGGGTACATGCCAGGGGGTATGCCAGGGAGCTCACCACAGGGTCACCACCGCGATCACGGCCAGCAGCGCGACGAAGCAGAACGCCAGGTAGCGGTGGGTGCTGCCGTTCTGGACGCGTCGCGCGGCGTCGCCCGCCGCGCTCGCCGCCCGGGTCAGCGGTGCGTAGGCCCGCTCCTCCACCACGTCGCCCACCTGCTGGCGGTAGGTCACCGTGTAGGCGAGCAGGCCGGCCTCGTCGGCCGCCTCGACGATGACGCTGCGCCGCGGGTGCAGCGCGTCCCCAAAGATTCGTACGAGGGGCTCCGCGTACGACGTCGCCGTGTACTCCATCCGAGGCGAGGTACGCGCCCCGCCGCACCCCCACGGCAGGTCCACCGCCCGGCGCGGCGCCCGCGAGCGGAGCGCCGCCACCACGAGCAGGACCGGCGCGGCCAGCGCGAGGGTCAGGAGCGTGAGCGCCGCAGGGTCCAGGACGGCGTCCACCGCGGGCAGCCGCAGCCCGAGCGGCCCGGCGGCCTCGATGCCGGTCGCGGAGACGCTTTCGGCGAGGGCGCGCGCCAGCGGCCCCGCGGCCAGGCCGCTGCCGACGACCACGGCGGCGCCGAGCACCTGCGCGGCCCCGAGCGTGCGGCTCTGCCGGCCTCCGCCCTGCGCGGTGTCCAGCCAGGGGCGCCGGGGACGGGCGAGGAATGCAACTCCCCACGCCTTCACGAAGGTCATCAGCCCCAGCCCGATGGTCAGGGCGAGGATCCCGAGCGTCAGGGGCGCGAGCACGGCCAGGACGCCGTCCGCCCGTCCGTCGGCGTGGACCAGGGCCTGCAACAGCACCCATTCGGCGACGAAGCCGCCGGTGATCGGCAGGGCGCAGGCTCCGGCGGCGGCGAGGCCGAAGGCCCAGGCGGTGAGGGGGCGGTGCGCCATGAGGCCGCCGAGGTCGTCCAGGTCGCGGTGCCCCGTGTAGAGCTCGATCGCGCCCGCCCCGAGGAAGAGCACGGTCTTGAAGGCCGCGTGGCTCACGGCGAGCAGCAGCGCGGCCACCAGCGCGACGTCGGCGACGCCGGGCTGGCCGGCGTCGCGCAGCACGCCCGCCATGCCGATGGCCGCCACGATCAGCCCGACGTTCTCCGTCGTGGAGTAGGCCAGCAGCCGCTTGACGTCGCTGGTCACGCTGGCCTGCAGGATGCCGTAGAGCGCCGAGGCCGCGCCGAGCACGGTGAGCAGCACGGCCCACCACCGCGGTCCCGGGCCCAGCAGCGCGCCGGTGGTGAGCAGGATCCCGTACACGCCCATCTTCACCGTGGCCGCGCTCGTGGCCGCCGCCACGTGGCTCGGCGCCTCGGGGTCGGCCCGCGGCTTCCACACGTGCACGGGCACCAGGCCGGCCTTCGTCGCGAACCCGACCACGAGCAGCACGAACGCGAGCGAGGCGCTGGCGCCCTGCGGCGGGTGGGCGGCGATCTGCGCGAACGAGGTGCTCCCGGCGTGGGACGCGAGCAGCGCGAACCCGGCGAGCAGGGCCGCCAACGAGAGGTGGGTCATCACCGCGTACCACAGCGCCGCGTCGCGGACCTGCGCCCGCGACGCGTGATCGGCCAGGACCAGCACGGTCGAGGCGAGCGCCATGATCTCCCAGGCGAGGAGGAACGCGACGACGTCACCGGCCGCCGGGACCAGCTGCATCCCGAATAGGAAGAGCGCGAAGGAACTCCACGCGGTGCGACTCGCCGCCGGACCGTGCGCGTAGCCGATGCCCGCCAGGGCGGCCACGGCCCCCACACCGCCGGCCAGCGCGACGAACAGACCTCCGAGCGCGCTCGGGGCGAACTCGAGCGTGAGCCCGGGTAGGGGGAGCGCGAGGTGCAGGGTGGGTGCGCCGGGGGTACGCATGGCGGCGACCCCGGTCGCGAGACCGGCGAGCCCGAGCAGGGTGCAGGCGGACCCGGCGAGGAGGTTGCGCGCCCGGCCGCGGGTGAGGATCGCGAGCGCGACGCCGAACGCGGCGAGCCCGCACTGCGCGATCAGACCCCCGGCGAACGTGACCTGCGCGTCCACGTCGATCAGCGCCGCCACGCCCATCACCGCCACGCCGCCCACCGCCCCGAGACGGCCCGCAGCGCCGCGACGATCTCGTCGGGCCGCGGCGGGCAGCCGGGGACGCGCACATCGACGGGTACGACGTCGCCGACGGACCCGACCACCCCGGGCGCGCCGGCGAACTCGCCACCGTCACACGCGCAGTCGCCGATCGCGACGACCATCCGGGGCCGCGGGGTGGCCTCCAGCGTGCGCTCCAGCGGGACGCGCATGTTGTGGGTCACGACCCCGGTGACGGCCAGGACGTCCGCGTGGCGGGGCGACGCGACCAGGTGGACCCCGTACCGCTCCACGTCGTAGACCGGACCGAACGCCTGGCCCACCTCGATCTCGCAGCCGTTGCAGGACCCGACGTCGACGTGCCGGACGTGCACGGAGCCGCGCAACGCCCGCGGGCACACTGGCGCCGGGCCGTTCGCTTCCGTCGCGTCCAGCGGCGGGGCGGGCTCGGCGATGCGGCCGGCATCCCGGATCAGGCGGAGCAGATGGAGAGGGTTCACGGCGGGCTCGCGGGTCGGGGACGGGATCGTTTGCGCAGGTGAGGGAATGGCCGTGGGTGACGGCCGGCGCTCCCCGCGCCCTGGGGTCTCCGGCGACAGCCTACGACCGCCCACCGACAGCCGGACCGCGATTGGGGGGACTGCTGGCGGGGCGTGGCTCCGCGTGATGGGGTCCGCGTGGCCGGGGTCAGCGCGCGGGGATCACCGTGGCGAGGTCAGCGCGGCGGGATCACCACCAGGGTGGAGGTCGCGGTGGCCACGACGTGGTCGCGGTCCTGCCGGACGAGCCGTGCGTGCGTGTACGCGATCTGCCGGCCCGCCTTCTCCACCTCTCCGACCGCCAGGTAGCGCCCCTGCGGCGCGACGCGCACGAACGCGGTGCTCAGGTTGATCGTGGCGCAGGAGGCGCCGACCGGCAGGTACGCGAGTGTAGCGAACGCCATGGCGAAGTCGAGCATCGCGGTCAGCGCGCCGCCCTGGAGCACCCCGGTGCCCTGGATGAACAGGGGGTCCGGCTCGAACTCGAGCTCCACCCGACCCGTCTCCAGGTCCGCGGCGTGCAGCGACGCGTGCAGGGCCCGGACCATGGGGTTGGCGTCGAACGGGATCGGGTGGGCGCCGTCGGCCAGGAACTTGTGGATCAGCTCCTGGTCGGGGTTCGCGAACGGCGGGGTCGGCTCGACCTGGTCGGTCGAGAAGTCGGTGGAGAAGGACGTCATGGCTGCTCCGTTTCGGGGTACGGCGGCAGCGTAGCGGCGAGCCGACCCTCGTCCGCCGCCAGCGCGCCCTCCCAGTTCTGCCCGCCATGGAAGATACCGATGACGTTGACCACCAGATGTTCGGACGAGTCGTCCACGTGGTAGGCAACCAATGTCCGCTTCTTGAACGTGATCGTCCGTAAGCCTGGCCGGACGTCGTTGCGGTTCCGGCCAGCCTTTGGGAATGCCAGGATGCCTTCTCAATGAGTCATGACCGCGAGCACGAACCGCCGCGCGATGTCGGCCGACGCCTTTTCGGTGATCCACTCATCCAACTGGTGGAGTTGTCGCTCGGCCTCAGGCGTGTAGTGGATCTCGCCCGTCATGAACGGGCGGCCCACTTTGCTTCGAAATGAGCGCGCACATCGTCGGCCGGGATCGCACGCGAGGGTTCGGTTCTGAGCGCGTCGTACGCATCTGCAGCCGCTGTGTTCAGCCATTCTTCCGCCGCCGCATCGAACGACGGATCTCGTACCACCGAATCCAAGAGCCGCAGCGCGACGTCTTTGCGCACCGCAGGAGGCAACGACATCCCTGCTTCGTAGAACTCAGATGCGCTCAGTGACATGCCATCAGTGTAGGCAGGTCGGCTCGACCTGGTCGGTGGAGAAGGAGGTCATGGCTGGTCCGTTTCGGGCTACGGCGGCAGAGTAGCGGCGAGGCGACCCTCGTCCGCCGCCGCCGCGCCCTCCCAATTCTGACCGCCATGGAAGATACCGATGACGTTGACCACCAGATGCTCGGACGAGTCGTCGCGTGGCCCTGCCGGCGGGGGCGTGGCGTCCGCCGAAGGCAGCGCGTGCCCGCGTGGTCATCTCCCGTGCTTTCTTCCTCGTAGGCTTGACACTGTTGGCTCTGAATTTCAAGGACCCCGAGACGGACCGCCTGGCGCGAGTGCGCGCCCGCAACTCCTCGCTCGCCGCGGGGGAGTCGCTGTCCGCGATCATCGAGCGCGGCCGGAAGCGGCCCATGCTCGACGAGCGCACCCCGGAGCGGATCCTCGGCTACGACGCCCACGGCCTGCCCGCATGAGCGCCGCTCGGACCAGCGTGGTGCTGGACACCTCGGCGCTGGCTGCGATTTATCTTCGGCGAGCCGGACGCCGAAGCGCTGCTGGCGGTCATGAAGCGATCCGCCAGTGATCTGACCATCAGAGCAGCCCCCGCCGTCGAGGCCGGTATCGTCGTCGAGGCCAAGCAGGGAGCCGAGGCCACCGCCGACCTGCGGACTCTCCTTCCCAGCTCTCCGTACGATCGGTGCCCCGCGACGACGCCCAGGCGGCCGTCGCCGTGGCGACGTGGCGGCGCTTCGGGAAGGGGCACCACACCGCCGGGCTCAACCTGGGCGACTGCTTCTCCTACGCCCTGGCCAAGGTCGAGGGTGCCGCGATGCTCTTCAAGGGCGATGACGTCACGCAGACAGACATCGCCAGCGCCCTCTGATGCTGTTCCCGCCGGAGCCGATTCCGTGGTGACACGAATGTGGACCCGACCACCCCTCCCATGGTGGATCGCCACCGGGGGAGGAGCGCGCATCACCGGAAGGCGAAAGACTCGACGATGCTCTGCTCGGGCGCGTCTGCGGCGCATCAGCACGACGTCGGCGGCGGGAGGGGGCTGTACAGGCGCTCAGAAGTACCAGGGGAAGGGGCTCCAGTCGGGGTCGCGCTTCTCGAGGAACTGGTCGCGGCCCTCCACCGCCTCGTCGGTCATATACGCCAACCGCGTCGCCTCACCCGCGAACACCTGCTGGCCCATGAGGCCGTCATCGACCAGGTTGAACGCGAACTTCAGCATCCGCTGCGCCTGCGGGCTCTTGCCCATGATCTCCCGCGCCACCTCGATGCCCTCGCGCTCGATCGCGTCATGGTCCACCACGAGGTTGACGGCGCCCATCCGGTGCATGTCGTCGGCGGAGTACGTACGACCCAAGAAGAAGATCTCGCGGGCGAACTTCTGCCCGACCATCCGCGCGAGGTACGCCGAGCCGTACCCGGCGTCGAAGCTCCCCACGTCGGCGTCGGTCTGCTTGAAGGCGGCGTGCTGTCGGCTGGCGATCGTCAGGTCGCACACCACGTGCAGCGAGTGGCCGCCGCCGGCGGCCCAGCCGTTCACGAGGGCGATGACGACTTTAGGCATCGTACGGATGAGGCGTTGCACCTCGAGGATGTGCAGCCGCCCGCCCTCCGCCTTCACCCGCGCCTCGTCCACGCTGGAGGCGTCGCCCGCGCCGGAGGCCATCGCGTCCTGCCGCGCGTACTGGTATCCCGAGCGGCCCCGGATCCGCTGGTCGCCCCCCGTGCAAAAGGCCCACTTCCCGGCCGATCCGGTCCCGGCGGGGCCCGGCCCGTTCCCGGTGATCAGCACTGCGCCCACGTCTGGGGACCGCCGCGCGTGGTCCAGCGCCCGGTAGAGCTCGTCCACCGTGTGCGGCCGGAAGGCGTTGAGCACCTCCGGGCGGTCGAACGCGATCCGCACAGCCCCAAGCGGGCGTCCCGGCACCGGGCCGTCCAGCACGCACCGGTGGTACGTGATGTCGGTGAAGTCGAACCCGGCCACCGGGCTCCACGCCGCGGGGTCGAAGGTCTGCGAGATGGCTTCACGGCGCGCGTCATCGGTCACACGCCGCAGCTTAGATGTCGCGCGGGGGAGGTGACGGCGTGGTCGTGCAGGGGGGGCGCGATCCCGGACACCCCTGCCGTCGATCGGCCCGGACCCACGCTGCTCGACGTGGACGCTGCTATAGGAGCGTCCACGCCGAGTAAGGCGTGTCCCCGCGGGTGGACGCCGCAGCTGAGAGCCCTCCGTTCGGACGCGCGCCGGCCGATAGGGCACACGGAAGTGCCGCTATCTGCAAGAGGAGCCCCTTCATGGCCCGTCGGATCCTCGTCGTCCCCGTCAACCACACCGCGGGGGTGACCGCCGCGTGCCTCGGACTGGTCCACGCCCTGGAGAGCCGCCGGATCCGAGTGGGGTTCTGCAAGCCGTTCGCGCAGGCCCGCACCGTCGGCGACGACCACTCGACCGAACTGTTCCGGCTCACGACTTCGCTGCGCCCGCCGCAGCCGATCCCGGTGCAGGAGCTGGAGAACCAGCTCGCCGGCGGCCGCCTGGCCCGCGCCATGCGCAAGATCGTGGACCTGACGAGCGAGCTGGACGCGGACAGCCAGGTGCTCGTGCTGGAGGGCCTGGCGCCCAGCTCCGCCATGGTCTACTCCGACCGAATCAACGGGGAGGTTGCGCTCGGCCTGGACACCGAGGTGCTGCTCGTCGGCGGCGCCGGCGACGTGGCGCCCGAGCGGTTCGCCGACCAGGTGGCGGCGTCGGCGCTGCTCTACCGGACGCGCGGCGAGAGCCGGGTCGTCGGCGTGCTGATCGACCACGTCTCCTCCGACGAGGCGGGCGCGGAGTACGCGGTGGCCGTCGAAGCCCGCGGGCTCACGGTCGTCGGCACGGTCGTGGACCGGCCCAGCTTCACCCGCCCGCGGGTCCTGGACGTGGTCCG
>JBDIAS010000162.1:0-7523 GCA_039812465.1 Austwickia sp.
CCGTTCTCGCCGACGACGCTGCTGGCCCTCGTCGCGCTGGTCGCGGGCGCGGTGATCGCGTGGTCCCACCTGGACGACGCGGAGCGGCGGGCGTGGTTCGGGCTCGGGGGCAGCAGCCGGGGGGCGATCGTCCGGGTCCTGATCGGCGCGGTCCTGGCGGCCGCGGGCGCGTTGGTGCTGGTCACGCGGGGCGAAGGCGTCACGCTCCTGGGAGACGTCCTGGTCGCCACGTTCGCCGTGATCGCCGGGTTGCTGCTCGTGCTCGCGCCGTGGGGGCTGCGGTTCTGGCGCCGACTCCAATCCGAACAGGCGACCAGCATCCGCGAGTCCGAACGCGCCTCGATCGCCGCCCACCTGCACGACTCCGTCCTGCAGACCCTGGCCCTCATCCAACGCACCGAGGACCCCGCCCGGGTCGCCCAGCTCGCCCGGGCGCAGGAGCGCGAGCTGCGCACGTGGCTCTACGGCCGAGGCGTCGCCGCCACCGACACGCTGGCCACGGCCGCCGCCGACGCCGCCGCCGATGTGGAGGAGCTGCACGGGACGCCGATCGACCTGGTGGTCACCGGGGACCGGCCGCTCTGCGAGCACACCGACGCCCTCGTCCGCGCCCTGCGGGAGGCGCTGCTCAACGCGGTGCGCCACGGGGCGGCGCCGGTGAGCGCGTACGTCGAGGTGCAGCCCCGCACGGTGGAGGCGTTCGTCCGCGACCACGGGCCGGGCTTCGAGCTCGACGACATCGCCCCCGACCGGCTCGGCGTGCGCGAGTCGATCCTCGGCCGGATGGAACGCGCCGGCGGCCACGCCCGGATCCGACGCCTGGAGTCCGGCACCGAGGTCGCCCTCGAACTGCCCGTCGGTCCCCCCGACAAGGCCGGCGAGCTCGAGCGGCCGGCCGCGGATCCCGTACCGCAGCACTCCGTCTCGGCCGCCGCACGGCACGAGGCGACCGCGGACCCCGTACCGCACGACCCGGCCACGGACCACGTACCGCAGCAGACCCCCCGCGAGCAGGAGGCCCCCGTTGACTGACAACCCGAACGCGCCGATCACGTTGGTCCTGGTGGACGACCACCGGATGTTCCGCAGCGGGGTGAAGAGCGAGCTCGCGGACCTCGGCAGGGGCCTGCGGGTCATCGGCGAGGCGGGCGACGTCGACGAGGCGGCGCGGGTCATCGCCGCGCAGCGCCCGGACGTCGTCCTGCTCGACGTGCACCTGCCCGGCGGCAACGGGCGGGGCGGCTCCGACGTGATCGCGGCCTGCCGGGAGGTCACGACCGAGGCGGGCGGGCCGGTGCGGTTCCTGGCCCTGTCGGTGTCCGACGCGGCGGAGGACGTGATCGCGGTGATCCGGGCGGGCGCGCGCGGCTACGTGACCAAGACGATCAGCCCGTCCGACCTGGTCACGGCGATCCGCCGGGTCTCCGACGGGGACGCGGTCTTCAGCCCGCGGCTGGCGGGTTTCGTGCTCGACGCGTTCGGCGCGGCCGCCGGGGAGGTGGCGGAGGTCGACGAGGAGCTGGACCGGCTCTCGGCGCGCGAGCGCGAGGTGATGCGGCTGATCGCGCGCGGCTACCAATACAAGGAGGTCGCCAAGGAGCTGTTCATCTCCGTGAAGACCGTGGAGACGCACGTGAGCTCGGTGCTGCGCAAGCTGCAGCTGTCTAACCGCCACGAGCTGACCGCCTGGGCCATGCACCGCCACCTGCTGTAAAGCTGCTGTGGGGCGCAGTTGGTGGGCTGCCGTGGGGCTGCTGCCGGGCGCAGTTGGTGGGCTGTTGTAGCGCGCTGCCGGAGGATGTCGATGCGCGGACAGCACCGGGGGTATGCCTAGGGTAGGGACATGGTGTCGCTGTTCCAGGGTCTCGGAGTTGTCCATATCGCCGTCGCCGCGTTGATCGTCGCGGGGTTCGTGCTGTCGCTGATGAACAAGGGCGTCAGCCCGGTGATGGTGTGGGCCGCCCGGGTGCAGCTGCTCCTCGGCCTCGTGCTGGTGGGGATCGCCGAGATGGGCGACGTGATGGCGATGAACCACATGTGGGTCGGGGTGAAGCTCCTGGTCGCCGTCGGCGTGGTCGCCTGCACGGAGATCGCGGCCCGTCGCGCCGCGCGCGGCAACCCGCAGCCGGTGCTGCTGTACGTCGCGCTGGCCCTCACGATCGTCAACATCCTGTACGCCTACGCCGGCTGAGCGCTCACGCTGGCTGAGCACCTCGGCGGCTGAACACGACGCTGGCTCAGCATCACGTTTGCCGCCCATGGGCGGGAAGTGTCCGCAAAACCGCAGGTGCGCCGGTGCCGTTGCCGCCCATGGGCGGGAAATGTCCGGGAAACCGCAGGTGCGCCGGTGCGGTTGCTGCCCGTGGGCGGGAGATGTACGGGAAACCGTAGGGGCGTGCGTGCGGTTGCTGCCCGTGGGCGGGAAGTGTCCGCACGCGCCAGGGCATGGGACGGCCCGTGGGCTCCGCCTTGCGGCGGGTGCGCGCTGGACGTGGCGCGCCCCCACGGGCCGCGGTCACTGCGGTGGATTACGGCAGTCACCCGTCCGACGCCGACCTCACGAGAGGGAGGCCGGATTGACGGCTGCGCTACCGCGCAGTCACCTCACGCGTCCGATGGTCACTCACTGATCGGATCACCTCCTTTCTCGTGTGCCACGACCGTAAGCGCTGCCGGCCGCCCCCGGCAATCCCTTTTCACGGAAACGGCGCCAGGGTCCTGTCGGTCCCGCTGCCTAGGATGGGCGACACCATGAGCCGCCACGACGACCTCGCCCCGCTCGCCGAGACCCCGCCCGCCGACGCGCCCTGGGAGGGCGACGTCCCGCTGCCCGGGTTCACGTCGGCGCAGGCCAGCGGCGCGGTGGACGTTGACGGCGTGGACACCCGCGGCATCCCGGCCTGGGCGCTTCGCGGCCCCGGCGAGGACGACCCCCGCCCCGTGCCGGGCTGGGCAGCGGGCGACCGGCCGCGCGGACAGGACCCGGAGGCGATCCTCGAAGGACTCAACCCGTCGCAGCGGGAGGCCGTGGTCCACCAGGGGGCGCCGCTGCTGATCGTGGCTGGCGCCGGGTCGGGCAAGACGCGGGTGCTCACGCACCGGATCGCGTACCTGCTCGCCGCCCGCGGCGTCCAGCCGGGGCAGATCCTCGCGATCACGTTCACCAACAAGGCCGCCGCCGAGATGCGCGAGCGGGTCGCGGAGCTGGTCGGGCCGCGCGCCAAGGCGATGTGGGTGAGCACGTTCCACAGCGCGTGCGTACGGATCCTGCGCCGGGAGGCCTCCCGGGTGGGCCTCAAGTCGAGCTTCTCCATCTACGACGCTGCCGACAGCCAGCGGCTCATGGCGATGGTGTTGCGCGACATGGACCTGGACCCGCGTCGCTACCCGCCGCGCTCCTTCACCGCCCAGGTGTCCAACCTCAAGAACGAGCTGGTCGACGAGGAGACCTTCGCCTCCCGCACGGCCGAGGGCAGCCACGCCGACCGGGTGCTGGCGCAGGCGTACTCCTCCTACCAGCGGCGGCTGCGGCAGGCGAACGCCCTGGACTTCGACGACCTGATCATGACGACGGTGAACGTGCTGCAGGCGTTTCCGGACGTGGCCGAGCACTACCGGCGGCGCTTCCGGCACGTGCTGGTGGACGAGTATCAGGACACCAACCACGCCCAGTACGTCCTGGTGCGCGAGCTCGTCGGCGGTTCCCGCGAGCCGGGCGCCGGCCTCGCGGACGATGATCGGACGGGCGATGGCCGGGCGGACGGTGACTGGGGTGACGACCGCCACGCGGAGAACGACCGGACGGACGATGCCCGGGCCGGCGAGGGCGAGGCGCCGGTGCCGCCCGCCGAGCTGTGCGTCGTCGGCGACGCGGACCAGTCGATCTACGCGTTCCGCGGCGCAAGCATCCGCAACATCGTGGAGTTCGAGGAGGACTACCCGCACGCGCGCACGATCCTGCTGGAGCAGAACTACCGCTCGACCCAGACCATCCTGGCCGCAGCCAACGCGGTGATCGCCAAGAACAGCTCGCGCCGCCCCAAGAAGCTGTGGACTCAGTCCGGCGACGGGGCCAAGATCGTGGGCTACGTCGCGGACTCCGGCCACGACGAGGCCGCGTTCGTCGCCCGCACGATCGACGACCTGTCCGACGCGCACGGCACCCGGTACGGCGACGTCGCCGTCTTCTACCGGACCAACGCGATGTCGCGGGCGCTGGAAGAGATCCTGGTCCGGGTCGGCGTGCCCTACAAGGTGGTCGGCGGCACGCGCTTCTATGAGCGGCGCGAGGTCAAGGACGTGCTGGCCTACCTGCGCGTCATCGCGAACCCCGCCGACACGGTCAGCCTGCGCCGAATCCTCAACGTGCCCAAGCGGGGGATCGGCGAGCGGGCCGAGGCGTGCGTGGCTCAGCTCGCCGACCGCGAGCGGATCGCGTTCGTGGAGGCGCTCGGTCGCTGCGAGGACGCGCCCGGCATCGCGACCCGCTCGGTGAGCGCGATCCGCGCCTTCACGGCGCTGCTGGAGGGGCTCGCGGACGTACGGGATGCCGGCGGCGGAGTCGCCGAACTGGTCGAGGCCGTCGTGGAGCGCTCCGGCTATCTGGACGAGCTGCGCGATTCCCGCGACCCGCAGGACGAGACCCGCATCGACAACCTGGCCGAGTTGGTCGCCGTGGCGCGCGAGTTCGACGCAGAACGCGCGCAGCTGGGCGCGCCGAGCGCGGTGGACGAGGCGGGAGCGGTGGACGAGGCGGACGCGGTGGACGGCGCGTCGACGCCGAGCGCCCTCGACGACTTCCTGGAGCGGGTCTCGCTGGTGGCCGACGCGGACGAGATCCCGGAGGACGACCCGGCCCTCGCCGACGAGTCCGCGCAGCGCGACTCCGGCGTGGTCACGCTGATGACGTTGCACACGGCGAAGGGCCTGGAGTTCCCGGTGGTGTTCCTCGTCGGGATGGAGGACGGCACCTTCCCGCACATGCGCTCTCTCGGCGAGCCGCGGGAGCTGGAGGAGGAACGCCGGCTGGCCTACGTGGGGATCACCCGCGCCCGCGAGCGGCTCTTCCTGTCCCGGGCCGTGGCGCGCACGACGTGGGGTCAGCCCCAGTACTCGCCGCCGTCGCGGTTCCTCGACGAGATCCCCGATCACCTGGTGGAGTGGGAAAGGACGGCGGCCACGTCGTACGGGTCCGGGGCGCCGGGATCCTCAGGCGGCGGCTCGTCTTCGTACCACTCCCCGGTCAGCCTGCGCCGCGAACCGGCCGTGGCCACGCTCGCAGGGCGACCCGGGGTGCGTTCTCCGGGCAACCGTCCCGTCATCGCGCTGACGGAGGGCGACCGGGTCACCCACGACAGCTTCGGCCTCGGGCGCGTCGTCCGGGTCGAGGGCGAGGGGGACAAGACGATCGCGCACGTGGACTTCGGGGGCGAGCAGGTGAAACGGCTGCTGCTGCGGTACGCGCCCCTGGAGAAGCTCTAAGCGTCGCGAGAGCGAGCGCGGCAGCCGGACGCGGGGCGGCGCGAGGCCCCGACCGTCGTGCCGGTCGGGCGCTCGCGCCGCCGTTCTTTCCTCGCCCCCGGTGCGTGTGGCGCTCGCGGTGCGTCAGCGAGCGGGTGCATGTGGTGCTCGCGGTGCGTCAGCGAGCGGGTGCATGTGGTGCTCGCGGTGCGTCAGCGAGCGGGCGCGTGTGGAGCTCGCGGTACGTCAGCGAGCGGGGACTCCGTGCGCGGACAACCATGGTTCGGGGTTGATCGGCTCCTTCGCTCCCGGCAACAGGAGCTCCAGGTGCAGGTGCGGCCCGGTGGAGTACCCGGTGTTGCCGACGGTCCCGACCGTGGCGCCCGGCGCGACGACGTCGCCGACCCGCACGTCGATGCGGTCCATGTGCCCGTAGTGGGAGACCGTGCCATCCCAGTACTTGATCTCGACCTTCTTGCCGTAGCCGCCCTGCCACCCGGCGAAGGTGACCTTGCCGGTGGACATGGCGGCGATCGGTGTGCCGATGGGCGCGGCCAGGTCGATGCCCTTGTGCTCTGTGCCCCAGCGGGGGCCGTATCCCGAGGTGAACTTCCCGGAGTTGACCGGCGGGGTCCAGGCCCTGGCGGGGTCGATGGTGGGCGGCGTGGCCTTCGGCTTCGGGGCGACGCTCGCGGTGGCCACGCCGGACGCGCTCGCGCTCGGGGTGGTGGTCGGCGCCGGGCTGGCGGAGGTGGGGGTTGGCTCAGGGGCCACCTGCGCGGAGACCGGGGTGGCGGTCCAGGTCTGGACGTTGAGGGCGAGCGCGCCCTGCCCGTCGGGGCCACCACCCGCGAGGGTTCCGAACGGCGCGGCGAGCGCGGTCTGGACGAGCACGACGGTGGCGCCGAGGCTCGCAGCCGAGATCGCCAGCGGCTTGAGGATGCCCCCCGAGGCCCGGGCGGAGACATCGGCGCGCCTCGTGACGTCGCGCCTCGTGACGTCGCGTCGGGTGGCGTCGGGTCGAGCGGCCTCCCGTCGTGTCGCGGCGCGTCGTGCTGCGACGTCACGTCGGGTGGGAGCGGCGTGGCGCGCCGGGGCGGGCGCGCTCTGGCTCAACGGGTGGCGGCCGCCACGGGGGTGCGGGTGCGCACGGTGGCGGCCGGTGTATCTACTGGGCACGAAGGGGTCCTGACAGGGTGTATGGCACAGGGGTTGTGAGGGGGCCGGGGAGGCCGCCCTCAAGGCTTCTTTATGAAGTCGCGACCTAAACGTTATCTCAGCGAGGCGAAGTCGGTCGATCAGTTCTCGGGTGCTTGTGGTAGCGCAACCGTCCGAGACGTCGGTATTGGACGATCCGTGATTATGATGAACTAGCTGGTCACGAGGTTTCGATTACGGGAACTCGTGACCGTGCCGATCGCCAATGTGATCTACGTCGCGTTGTGGACGACGCGTCGCGTTCCCGTCCCGACGGCGCGAAATGTCCGTATCTCGGCCGAGGCGTCCCACGGGAATAGACCGGAGCGGTCCACAGGAACAGACCGGAGCGGTCCACGGGAACAGGCCTCAATGGTTCGCGGAATCGGGTCGGAACGGCTCACGGGATCTGGTCGCGGAGGACTGTTCTCAACCGCCCCGTGCCGCAGGCCGCGCGGCTACGCTGAGCGCATGAGTGAATCGCCGTTGCGCATCGTGGTGGCCAAGCCCGGACTGGACGGGCACGACCGGGGGGCCAAGGTGATCGCCCGGGCTCTGCGGGACGCGGGGATGGAGGTCGTCTACACCGGCCTGCACCAGACTCCTGAGCAGATCGTCGAAGCCGCCATCCAAGAGGACGCCGACGGCGTGGGCCTGTCAGTGTTGTCGGGCGCGCACATGACGCTCTTCGCCAAGACGCTCGAGCTGCTGAAGGCGCGCGACGCGGAGGACATCGTCGTCTTCGGCGGCGGGATCATCCCCGAGGATGACATTCCGCAGCTCGAGAAGCTCGGCGTCGCCAAGGTCTTCACCCCCGGCGCCACCACCACGGAGATCGTCGCCTGGGTCAACGGCAACGTGAAGGC
>JBDIAS010000163.1:0-7521 GCA_039812465.1 Austwickia sp.
GCGCGGGGGCGGTACTTCATCGCGCGAGCCGCTGGGCGGTGTCCGTGGTGCGGACGGCGGCCTGGAACTGCGGATGGGGTTCCGGTGTGCGCATGGGGTCCCGTGGATGGCCGGGCCCCCATCGGCGGAACCGGGCCCTGATGCGCGGGGGCGGTACTTCATCGCGCGAGCCGCTGGGCGGTGTCCGTGGTGCGGACGGCGGCCTGGAACTGCGGATGGCGTCCCAGATGTGCGCATGGGGTCCCGTGGATGGCCGGGCCCCCATCGGCGGAACCGGGCCCTCGTCGGCGGAACCGGGCCCCCATCGGCGGAACCGGGCCCCCATCGGCGGAACCGGCCCTGATGCGCGAGGGCGGCACCTCATCGGCGCAGGTCCGGGCTATGGTCCGCGACGGCGGGACCCCACCGAACGACGACCGCGCCGGAGTCGGGTCGGGTCGGGCGGACCGGACTCCGGCGCGGGGGGCCTTCGTCGACTACCGGGCCTGGGGACGAGCGTCGTTCGGCGATTCGTCGTCGGGTGGCCCCTCGTCGGGTGGCGCGCCACCGGCGTGCTCGACGGCAGGCGGGTCCGAGGATCGGGCGAGGCCGGGAGCCCCGCCACGGGCCCTGCGGCGGCGGTCCAGCTGCAGGCCGACCAGGTGCCGGGCCGAGCCCCAGACGCCGCGCCGGAACACCAGCACCACGACCACGAAGATCGTGCCCGTGATGATGCCCACGCCCTCGAAACCGCTCGTGGCCAGCTGATCCTCCAGCAGCACCACGATCGCCGCGCCGACCGGGCCGCCCCACAGGGTGCCGATCCCGCCGAGCACGGTGATCAGCACGACCTTGCCGGAGGTCCGCCAGTCCAGCTCCTGCAGCGAGGCGAACCCGTGCGAGATCGCGAACAGTCCGCCCGCCAGCCCTGCCAACCCGGCCGAGATCACGAACGCCACGACCTTGAACTTGTCCACGTCGTACCCGAGCGCCCGGGCCCGCGCCGGGTTGTCCCGGATCGCCACCAGCACGCGCCCGAACGGGGAGTTCACCACCCGCCAGGCGATCAACGCCCCGACCACGACGAACGCCAGACCCACGTAATAGAAGTAGAACGAGTCCGACTCGATCGCCGTGATGCCGAAGAAGTCCCGCGGGATACCTTGCAGGCCGTTCTCGCCGCCGGTCACGTCGCGCCACTGGTTGGCGATGAAGTAGAGCATCTGCGCGAAAGCCAGGGTCACCATCGCGAAGTAGATGCCGGTACGCCGCACCGACAGCCAGCCCGTCGGCAGCGCGATCGCCATCGCGAACAGCGCGCCGCCGAGGACGGCCACCGGGAAGGGCAGTCCCGTGTTGATCGCGATCAGCCCGCTCACGTACGCCGACGCGCCCCAGAACGCCGCGTGCCCGAACGACAGCAGCCCGGTGTAGCCGAGCAGCAGGTCGACCGAGATCGCGAACAGCCCCCACGCCAAGATGTCCAACGCCACCGGCGGATAGACCCACCAGGGCAGCGCCAACAGCACCGCCACGCCGACCGCGATCAGCACCCACGTCAGCGGGTTGCGCAGGTGCAGCACCGGCTGCTCGTCGACCTGCAACTGGGCGGTCTCGGTCTGAGTGCTCATGCCCTCTCCCCGCGCTCGTCGGACTCCCTGGTGCCGGGGGTCGTGAGGGTCGCCGTGCGCTCTCGTCCTTCCTCGCCGCTCATGCGTGCGCCTCCTCGCGGCCGAACAGGCCGGACGGGCGGACCAGGATGATCGCCGCCATCAGCACGAAGATCACGATCTGGGCGAACTGCGGCGCGTACGCCTGCCCGTACGCCTCGACGAGCCCGACCAGGAACCCGGCCACCACCGCCCCGAAGATCGAGCCCAGCCCGCCGATCACCACGACTGCGAACAGGATGATGATGAACTGCCCACCCATGTCGGGCGTGATCGCGCGGAACGGGGCGGCCAGCACCCCGGCCAGGCCGGCCAGGGCGATCCCGAACCCGAACACCGGCGTGACCCAGCGGTTCACGTTGATGCCCAGGGCCCGGGACCGCTCGGCGTCCTCGGTAGCGGCCCGCACGATCATCCCGATGCGGGTCTTGGCGAGCAGCGCCCAGACCCCCGCGCACACCGCCACCGAGAAGAGGGCGGCGAACACCTGGTACGTCGGCAGCGACAGACCGCCGAGGCTCAGCTGCCCGGTGAGGCCGGCCGGCTGCTCGTACGGCAACCCCGAGACCCCGTACCGGCGCTTGACCAGGTCCACCAGCAGCAGCGTGAGCCCGAAGGTGAGCAGGAAGTTGTAGAGCGGATCCAGCGGGAGCAGCCGCCGTACCAACAACCGCTCCATCAGCACCCCGAAGGCGAACAGCAGGATGGGCACGATCACCAGAGCGCCCCAGAAGCCGATGCCGAGGGTGTCCAGCAGGACCGCGGCGGCGACCGCGCCGAGCATGTAGCAGGCGCCGTGGGAGAAGTTGACCACGCCGAGGACCCCGAAGATGACCGCCAGGCCGAGGGCCGCCAGGGCATAGAACCCCCCGGCGGCCAGGCCCTGCAACGTGTACTGGATGAACGCGCTCATGACGCTCCTCGCCCGGGTGGGGCCTCAGCCGTTGATGCGGCAGGCGGGGTTCGGGGCCGCGTACGCCTCGTTCGCGGGCACGGTCTCCAGGATCTTCTCGACGTCCCACGGCTCGCTGGACTCGTCCTTGGTCTTCACCTGGGCCAGGTACGCGTCGTGGACCACGGCGTGGTCGGCCGCCCGGATCTCGCCGTTGCGCAGGTAGACGTCGTTGATCTTCTTGCCCTCGAGGTCCTTGATGATCTCGTCGGGGTTGTCGGTGCCCTTGGCCTGGACGGCCTCCAGGTACTGGGTCGCCGCCGAGTAGTTCGCGGCGTGCGCGAACGTCGGCCGCGTGCCCGTCTTGGCCATGAACTTGTCGGCCCACTGCCGGTTCTCATCGTCGGCGTTCCAGTACCAGGTCTCCGCGAACTTCGTCCCGGCGAACTGGTCGAGCCCGAGGGAGTGGATGTCGGTGATGAACATCAGCCCGACCGCGAGCTGCGTGGAGTCCTTGATGCTCGACTGGTTGTACTGCTTGACGAAGTTGATCAGGTCGCCGCCGGCGTGCATCGACGCCACGACCTGCGGGTTGCCCTCGCCGGCCTTGGTGATGAAGGTGGCGAAGTTGTCGCTCGGGAACGGCGTCGCGATCGACTGCCCGACGCTGCCGCCCGCCTGCTGCACCTCGTTGCTGAACGACTTGTTCATGTCCTGCCCGAACGCGTAGTCCGGGTAGACGATGTTCCACCGGCTCCCGCCGCCCTTGACGATCGTGGAGGCGGACACCTTGGCGAGCATGGCCGTGTTGTAGGCGTAGTGGAACGTGTACTTGTTGCACTTGTCGCCGATCAGCGCGGTCGTCCCGGCGCTGATGTTGATGTAGAGCTTCTTCTTCGCCTGGGCCTGGTTGGCGATCGCGAGGGCGGCCGCCGAGTTCGGCACGTCCAGGATGAGGTCGGCGTTCTGCCGGTCGTACATCTCCTGGCTCTTGGTGTTGGCGATGTCCGCCTTGTTCTGGTGGTCGGCCTGGATCAGCTCGATGCTCTTGGCGACGGCCTGGTCGCCGTGCTTGGCCTTGTAGTCGTCGATGGCCATCTGCACGGCGGCGCCCGAGTTGGGGCCGGAGGCGTCCTTGTACACCCCGGACTGGTCGTTGATCACGCCGATCACGACCTTGTCGTTCGAGAGGCCGCCGGAGCCGCCGGACTGCGGCCCGCCGGAGCCGCCGCAAGCGGTGAGGATCAGGGCGCTGGCGCCGGCCATGCTGATCGCCATGAGGTGAGTGCGTCGCATCGGTTCTCCTTCGTGCGGTGCGATGGTGCGGTGGGACGGGGTGTGGGTGTCGGAGTGTGGTGGGACGGGGTGTGGTGGGACGTGCCGTGGGTGACGGAGGTACGGGTGGGTGGCCGGGGCCAGCGCGCCCGGTCAGGACGCGCGCGTGGTCACATGCCGAGGTACGTGAGCAGCTCACCCTCTCTGGCCTGGAACTCGTCGTTGCCGAGCCGCTCCACCACCCGCCCCTGGGCGAGCAGGTAGTGCCGGTCGGCGACCGTGGCGGCGAAGCGGACGTTCTGCTCGACGAGCAGTACGGCCACGCCGTGCGCCTTGATCTCGCGCAGGACCTCCCCGATCCGGGCGACGATCACCGGCGCCAGGCCTTCGCTGGGCTCGTCGAGCAGGAGCAGGCGCGCCCCCATCCGCAGCACTCGGGCGATCGCGAGCATCTGCTGCTCGCCGCCGGACAGCTTGGTGCCGGGGAAGTCGCGCCGCTCGTGCAGGACGGGGAAGAACTCGTAGATCCGCTCCAGCGACCACGCGTCGGCGCTCACGGTCGGCGGGAGCAGCAGGTTCTCGGCCACGGTGAGGGTCGAATAGATGCCGCGGTCGTCGGGGACCCAGCCGAGGCCCCGCCGGGCGCGGGCGTGCGCGGCGGTGCGGGTGATCTCCCGGCCCTCGAAGGTGATCGTGCCGGTCAAGCCTCGGTGCAGGCCCATGATGCAGCGCAGCAGCGTGGTCTTGCCCGCCCCGTTGCGCCCGACCAGCGTGACCACCTCGCCGGGCCGCACGTCCAGGGAGACATCGTGCAGCACGCGAGCTTCGCCGTACCGGGCGTTGAGCGCCTGGACCGTGAGCATCGCGGCGGACGTCGCGGACGTCGCGGACGTCGCGAACCCAGCGGCCGCAGCGGACGCATCTGAGCGGGGGCGAGGAACGTCAGAGGTGGGCATCGGCGCTCCCCAGATAGGCGGTGACCACGCGTTCGTCGGTGCGCACCTGCTCGTACGGGCCCTCGGCGATGATCTTGCCCGACTGCAGGACGGCGACCGTGTCGGCGAGGGACCCGACCACGTGCATGTTGTGGTCGACGAACACGACCGTGCGCCCCGCCGAGATCCGCTTGACCAGGTCGATCGTGCGCTGGATGTCCTCGATCCCCATGCCGGCCGTCGGCTCGTCGAGCAGCAGCAGCCGCGGGTCCAGGGCCAGCGCGATGGCCAGCTCCAGGGCGCGCTTCTGCCCGTACGGCAGCGCCCCCGCGTTGTCCCGGGTCCTGTCCGCGAGCCCGACCTGCTCGAGGAGCTCGTGCGCCCGTGGCGAGAACCGACGCAGCGTGCGCGCCGACGTCCAGAACTTGCGTCCCAGCCCCGCCGGGGAAGCGAGCGCCAGCTCGACGTGCTCGCGCACCGACATGTTGTCGAACAGGCTGGTGATCTGGAAGGACCGCGCCACCCCGCGGTGGGCGATCTTCTCCGGGGGCAGCCCGGTGATATCGGTGCCCGCGTAGGTGATCGTGCCCGATGTCGGCGTGAGGAAGCCGGTGAGCAGGTTGAACAGGGTGGTCTTCCCCGCCCCGTTCGGGCCGACCAGCGCGTGGATCGTGCCCTCCGCGACGGTCAGGTCGACCGCGTTGACCGCGGTGAACCCGCTGAACTCCTTGGTCAGCGCCCGGGTCTGCAGCAGGGGGGCGCCGCTGGGTGGGGTGCCGCTGGCCGGGGTGCCGCTGGCCGGGGTGCCGCTAGTAGGGGTGCCGCTGGTCGGGGCGTTGACGGGCGGCGTGCCGACCTCGCGCGCCTGCACGGGCGCGCCGTCCTGACCAGGCTCCGAGGACAAGACCCCCACCTCCTCGTATCGGGCTGTCGCCCTTTCTACAGGACGGCACCGACAACGCACCGCCCGGAACGCGGGTGTTTCCCGACACTGTGCTGAGCGGCCCAGCCGGGCCGCCCGGCGGGCGTTCTCCTCCGCGGGGCGGATGGCGGAGCCCGTTCGGGGCAGCCCCTCCACCCCCTGGGGGATCCGCGCCCCGGGCGCCGCCCGTACCGTCTGTAACCATGCCGATGGGTGTGCGCGGAGCGGATCGCTGGGCCGGGTGGCGCGGAGCGAGTCGCCGGGCCGGTCGGGGCGGAGCGGATCGCTGGACCGGCTGGGAACGGCTGGCGGATTTCTTCGACGTCGACGACGCCTGGCAGCGGCCGGGGCCGGGAGCCCACGGGATGCGGCGGGACGCGGCGATCGCGGTCGGGTTCTTCGTCTTCGCGGTGGTCGGCCTCGAGCTCACCCGCGCGATGGGCGTACTCGAGGGGCTGACGGTGCCGGCCTGGCAGCAGTACGTGGCGGTGCTCGCCGGCACAGCTCCCCTCGCCTGGCGGAGACGATGGCCGATCACCGTCATGGTCGCGCTGATGGCGCACATGTTCGTCGCCGGGGTGTGGGTCGTCTCGGTGATGGCGCAGTTCCCCATGCAGATGCTCTATTTCTTCGCGCTGTGCTCCGCGGTGGCGTGGGCCCGGGACCGGCAGGCCCTGAGCCTGGCGGTGATCGGCGTGCTCACGCTGATGTTCGGGTGGATCGCCTGGGACTTCGCGTTCGGCAACGCCCTCGACGCGGTGCTGCGAGACGTGCGCGACGGCCCGCAGCCCGGCCTCATCGGCCCGGTCGCGGCCACCGTCCTCTACAGCTTCGTCATCAACATCGTCTTCTTCGGCGGCGCGCTGCTCTGGGGGCGCGCCCAGTGGCGCGGCGCCCGGCACCTGGCCACGATCGAAGAGCAGGCGGCCACGATCCACCGGCAGGCGAGCGACCTGCGTGACCAGGCGGTCGTCGACGAGCGGCTGAGGATCGCCCGGGAGTTGCACGACGTGGTCGCCCACCACGTATCGGTCATGGGCGTCCAGGCGGCCGGCGCCCGGCGGGTCCTCGGGCGCGACCCGGCCGCGGCCGCCGCGGCGCTCGCCCACGTGGAGGCGTCTTCTCGCGCCGCGGTCGGGGAGATGCGCGCGCTGCTCGGGACGCTGCGCGATCGAGGCGCCGACTCGGGTGGTGACCCGCGGCTCGAGGCCGACCACCGGGCGCCCGAGCCAGGCCTGGCCGACGTCGCGGACCTCGTCGCCGCCGCGAAAGCCCCCGGCCTGACCGTCACGTACGACCTGGTCGAGGCGACTCCGGGCGCCTCCGCGGCGGTCCCGCCACCGCTCGGACTCTCCTGCTACCGGATCGTGCAGGAGTCGCTGGCGAACGTCCGGCGTCACTCCACCGCCGCCCACGCTCACGTCGCGGTACGGGTGGCCTCGGGCGACGCCCCACGCGTCAGCGAGCGCAACACCGGACACGACACCGGACACGACTCCGGGCGCGGCGCGGGCCACGACGCTGAGCACGACGGGCGCGATGACGGGCGCGGCGCCGGATACGTCGAGGTCGAGGTCGTCGACGACGGCCGCCCGGTCGGGGCCACCACCGGGACCGGGCTCGGCATGCTCGGCATCCGGGAGCGGGTGGCCTCGCACGGCGGATCGGTCGAGGCGGGGCCGCGGCTCCTCGGCGGCTACCGGGTCAGGGCCCGCTTCCCGCTGAGTCGTCTGCCCGGAGCACCTCGTACGCTCGTTGAGGCGACGCACGGGGAGATGGCATGAGCGGCGAGGAAGGACGCGTACGGCCGGTGAGGCGCGTGATGTCCGCACGGTAGGGAGTCCGACG
>JBDIAS010000164.1:0-7518 GCA_039812465.1 Austwickia sp.
ACTGGCCCGGCCGCCGCGGCACCAGCGGCCGCGCCTGCACCGCCACCCGACGCGGCGACGCCGCCACCAGCGCCTGCACCAGCTGGGCCTGCCGCAGTTCCGGTGCCTGAGCCTCCAGGCGTCCCCTGCGATCCGCTGGTGCCGGTGCCTGAGCCTCCAGGCGTCCCCTGCGATCCGCTGGTGCCGGTGCCTGAGCCTCCAGGCGTCCCGTCCGATCCGCTACCGCCAGGACCCGAGCCGCTGGGGGCGTCGGAAGACGGACCGCCGCCCGACCCACCACCCATCAGGCGACCGATCTGCGCCGCTCCTGTCGGCATCATCGCCGCCCCAGCCAGGGCCACTGTGGCGGCTGACCCTCCACCGCTGAGCGCACTCACCATCGGCGTGACAAACCGCATCAGCGCCGGGAGCGCCACAACGGACATCACCATGAGCGACAGACCGGTCAGCACCGAGACGAGACCCGTCCCGTTGTCCTTGAAGACGTTCGTGCCCGCGAGTTTGAACGCCGTGGCGTAGATGATCGCGGCTGCCGGCTTGTAGAGGATGAAGGCTACAAGCCACGACGTGGCCTTCTTCAGCCAGCCTCGCTCCATCGCGGCCGCGGTCGGCAGGATTCCGGTCAGCACGACGAGCATTGCGCTGCGGGTGAGCATCAAGAGGATCTGCACTATCGACACGAGCACGGTCGCAAGTCCGATCACCATGATCAGGATCGCTCCGAGGCCGCCGGTCACGGGATTCACGGTGAGGCCCAGCAGGGTGATCATGTTCCCGCCGAAGCAGGTTCCGTTCGAGTTCGTGACATCGCAGTCCAAGGAACCGTTGATGATCCAGACCGCGAACGAGTCCGATGCCACAACCAGCAGGTTGATGACCGTCACGGACGCACCGTTGACGACTACGAGCGTGATCAAGCTTTGCAACAAGTCCTTGCCCGGCTGGGCACGCTGTTCCCACGCCATTTTGGTGCCGGCGATGATCACAGAGAAGATCGCCGCCGCGGCCATGTACCACCAGAGTGAGTTCTGCACATAGGCCACGGCCGGTGAGCCACCGCTGGTCGCTTCCGGCACGAGGGCGGCGATGATGCCCGCCGCCGAGGAGATGATGACGGTCGCGCCGAGGACCAGTCCGAGCTGGCCTACGTCGTCAGTGGTGTCCGCCATACGGCGTATCCTCCCGAGCCGTACCCCCAGCGCGATCAGCGACATCACCGCGATACCGAAGCTGATCCAGGTGACGTACCCGAGTACCGTCTCGATGCCTTCCGATCCGGAAGCCGACAGACCCGCCTCGCGGGAACTCTCGCCGGCACCGCCAGTCAGGTTGGGCGTCCCGACGTTCACCCAGAGAGTCCCCAGGCTCGACACGGCCTTGCTGACAGCTTCCAGGGTCGCGTTCGCTGCGTTGGTGAGTGCGTCGCCTACCGCCGACGACGCAAAATCCTTCATCTTGCAGCCGAAGTCGAGGGGACCGCAGTCGGGCATCTACATCACGCCCCGGCCCAGGGAATGTACCCAGCGAGGTCTTTCGTCTGGGACGCGCGGGTCAGCAGATCCCCGGTGCTTGTCACTTCCATCTTCCAGTCCCCGCCATCCCACAGCAGGTCGAAGACCTGCCCGCCAAGCGCGCCCGACGACGTTCTGAGAGCGACATCGACGGTGGCGCGGTTGCCGAGGTACTCGAGGACGCGCACACCAGCGATCTGTACGCGCACGCCCCCGGAGGCTCGGGCACGCGGCGACTGCGCCAGCAGGACGTCCCGACCGGACCCGGGGACGACGGATCCACGCGCGATGTCCGGCATGAGCGACGGCTGAGACCCCATCGCCACGAAGTTCGCCGCGGCGAACACTGCGCCTTCAGGAGTACGCGCGTAGCAGTGACGGTAGCCAGTGGGCTCCACCATGCCCGGACCGAAGGTAGGACTCTGTGGGGCTGCCGTCGTGCCCACGAGAGTCCACTGCGCCGCGGGCGGCCGAGTGACCGTGCCGGCATCGGCGGTGGCGGATAGCCCGCACATGCTCGCCCCAGCGGGGCCGGAGCTGGCCTCGGCTGTGCCAGCTGGAGTTTGGGACGGGCCGGGGGCGGACTCCTGAGCGGGGTCCCCACCCCAAAGGTTCGAGATCAGGACGACCAGGCCCATGAGAACGATCGCGGCCACCACCGCAGCGGCGATCACGAAACGGCGGGAGGTCCAGGGGCTGGCGTTACGGTCGGAATTCGCGGCACTGGACATCGTCCGACCCCTGATCAGGCGGTGGCGAGCGCCGAGACGAGGCTAAACGCCGCGGAGGCGACAGCCACACCGATGAGCACGCGGCCGATCTGCGCTGCGTGATCCGAGCCCTCACCACGGTTGCGGCCCCAGCCCATCATGGCGCCGGCGAAGATCAGCGAGACGATGCAGATGCCGAATGCAGCCCACTTCGCCCAGCCCATGATGGTGATGAAGCCCCCCGATCCGGGTGGAGCGGTGCCTGCCCCCGGGTCCGGCACGTCCATCGGCAAGGCGCCGAGGAGCTGAGTTGCTACGTCGGACAGATGCATTGACGGATTCCTTCCCTCGGTATGCGTGTCAGTTCGAGGCGGTAACCTCGCCGCAGAGTGAGCGCAGTTCGGTGACGAACTGGGTGAGGACCCGCGAGGTAGCGAGCGCATCGGGGTCCGCCATTCGGACTGGCTCCGACCACGAAATCTCCCAGGTCCGCGGCGCGCCGCCGCTGACGACGATGGCTAGGTCGCGCAGTGGTTTCGGCAACTTGCCTGGCGCATCGGCGATTAGCGCCAGGCCGAGGAGATCGACATTCGGACCGGCACCACCTTCCACCCACTGCTTCAGAAACGCTTGGGCGGACAGTAGGCCACGGACGTTGGTGCGTGCCACCAGCAGGACCGGGCATGCACGGTCGGTGAAAGGGGGCCACGCGTGTTCGCCGCTGGCCCACGACTCGTCCCACCCGGTGAGGGTGGTCTCGCCAGCGCCGCCGTGCGTGCCGACGACCCACATCGTGGTCACAGGCCGGGCCCCGCGCCCGCGAGGAGAAGAGGTCGGCGCATCTCGCCGCGCAGGCGCAGATGCAACCGGGGGTGCCGTCCCCTGGGGGTAGCGACGCTCATCCGAGGGCCGTGTCAAGGTGCCGATTGTGCCCCCACGGGAGGCCGGTCTCGCACGGAGCCAAGGGTTTCCGGGCTGAGTCACTGCGTCCTCCCGCCAATAATGGAGCGTCGCGCACACGACCTGTGGACACTATAGCCTGTTCTTGGGACAAAAAGGCCACTTGAACCACTTTTGACCAAAAGAAGGTACTTCTATGGACACCGATCCTGTATGGTCTACATTAGTGACATACTGGCACGAGGCAGAGGTCTCGGTCCTGTGACGTCACGTCTAGACGAGCTGTTCGCCGGCCTACCGATCCGTCTTGACGTCCAGGACGTAGCAGACCTCCTTGGGATGACCAAGAAGGGGGTCTACAGGTGGATCAACGAAGGCACGATTCCTGGCTACAAGATCGGTGGGCAGTGGATCATTCTGCGCGACGAACTCAGGGACACCCTTCTACAGGGATCGAACGTAACGCACTCGTCTTCGCCGGCGCACGACGAGACCCGGGAGCCTGGGGAAAACACCGCCGGACAGGACTGAGGATTGTCGGGCCGAGGCTGCTCGCCCTTGTCGCTGGAGTCGGTGTCGTCGTCGCTGGCTGCGCAGCTCCCGCCCCCTCATCGCCGACCTCGCCCGCGGCTGCTGCGCCCACCGTCACTCTGACCGCGCCTGATCCTTCCCAGTTCAGCCCCGCACCCACCGGCGTGGCCGAGGACTGGGGCGACGACCAGGCCGACACCACCCGCGAAGCCTCACCCTCAACCACTGCCGTACGGCCAGCCGCCCGCACCGATGCTCTCGTCGTCGCCACGGACGTGATGCGACTGTTTGCCCGCCGCGACGTCCCTGCGCGCGTATGGATCGAGGACCTCGCGCCGTACCTCACTGCGACGGCCCAGCACGATTACGCAGGCACTCAACCCGCCAACGTCCCCCCCACGAAGATCACGGGCGCGGCCAAGCTCGTCCCTACGGACAGCAGGGTCCTCGCGAGGGCGCACGTCCCGACGAACGCCGGAACGTACCTGGTCGTGATGCGCCGCACCGACAGCGATCCGGCGTGGCAGGTCGAACGCATAACCCACCCGGAGAAGTACGCGGGGAACTGACGTGTCCGATCAGCGATCGAACGCGCGCCTGACCACCGTGACGCTCATCCTCGTCCCGGTGCTTGTCATCGTGGGCTTCCTTGCAGCCGTCACCATCGGTGTGGGAGCCACCCCGCCCGCCTGCAACCCCACCGGACCTGCGATCGCGGTCGACCCCGCATCAGTCCCACAGGGGCCGATCGCTGGGTACGGCCACGAGCAGCTCCTGAACGCCGCCCACATCATGACCGCTGCTCGGAGCCTTGGACTCACCGTGCGGGACCAGCAGATCGGCGTCATGACCGCCATCAGCGAGTCGGACCTGCTCGTCTTGGATCACGGAGATGCCGCGGGCCCGGACAGCCGAGGGCTCTTCCAGCAGCGCGACAACGGCGCGTGGGGGTCCTATGCCGACCGAATGAACCCGGCGATCTCGGCGACGAACTTCTTCAAGGTCGAGATGACCGTACCCGCCCGCGAAACACTTGCCCCCACGTTGGTCGCCCACACAGTACAGAACAACGCCGACCCCTACTACTACGAGCAGTTTTGGACCGTCGCAGGGACGGTCGTGCAGGCCCTCGCGGGAATGAAGACGTCCTCCGCGCCAAGTGCCGCAGGCGGCACCAGCCGCTACAACCTCGGGCGCGTCCAGCCCGCCACCGCAACGCTCGCCAACACCATCGGCCCCAAGTTCGGCATCAAGACGATGGGCGGGTACCGCGACCCGGCTGGGGAGAAGTACGACGTCAACGGTCACCCAGCGGGCCTTGCCATCGACGCGATGACCAACGACATTCCGGACGGGAAGGCGACAGGCGACCGCCTCGTCGCCTACCTCGTCCAGAACGCCAAGCAGCTCGGGGTCAAGTACGTCATCTGGCAGCAGCACATCTGGTCGCTCGAGCGAGCCGATGAAGGCTGGCGGCTCATGGAGGACCGTGGGTCCCCCACGCAGAACCATATGGACCACGTCCATATCAGCCTCAACGCCGGCGCTACGACGACGGACCCCGGCTGCCCTGGCACCGCGCCGGGCGGAACGCCTGGCACCGTCGCCGCCACGGGCTGGGCGCGGCCCACCGATGCCCCCGTCAGCAGCCCGTACGGGTGGCGGATCCACCCCGTGACGGGGTCCCGGAAGTTCCACTACGGGGTCGACCTCGCGGCTCAATGTGAGACGCCGATCTGGGCTGCCAACACAGGCGTCGTGATCACCGCCAGCACCGCCCGGGGATACGGACACTTAATCGAGATCGACCACGGGGGCGGCGTGACGACCCGCTATGGACACATGTACGCGAGCGGAATGCTCGTGAGGGTCGGCGACACGGTCACCGCGGGCCAGCAGATCGCCCGAACCGGCAGCGATGGGACGTCCACCGCGTGCCACCTGCACTTCGAAGTCCAGGTCAACGGGTCCAACGTCAATCCAGCCGACTACTTAGGGGAGGCAGGGGTCCGCGTCTCGTGAGCAGCCAACCACTACGCCACCAGTCCGAAGGGCCTGCAAGGGCTCAGGTCAACCTCGATGACACCGGCCACGGCACCATCCTCGTCCTCGACGAGTCGGGATCACCCACGGTCCCCATCACCGCCGACAGTGTCGGGGCGGCGCGCGAGCTCGCCCTCGACCGGCTTGCCACCGAATCGCGCCGCAGAGCAACTCCGTTGCACGTCACCGCGTCTGATCCCGAGGGAACGTGGCATCTGCTCATCACCCCGGACGGGGACATCCGCGACGCGGACGATCCTCAAGACGCCGAAAGTCCTTCGCCTGGCGCCGGGGACCAGGCCCCGGTGCCAGGCAGCTCAGCGGACCCATCGAACGCCGCGCCTGTCCACACGGAGCCGCCGCCCTTCATTCCGCGGAAGGTTCTCCGACAGGGAACGTCCACCCCCTCGGCGAGGGCGGTGACGACCGTGCTGGCCCTACCGCGCGGGCCGCTCGCCGTCGCCGCAGCCGTTTTCGTCGCGCTCGGACTCCTTGCCGTGCTCCTCGTCGGATGGTTCAACTCCGGCGGATCGGAGCAGCCCTCGCCAGCCGGTCAAGCCCCGGCGAAGACCTTCCCTGGCACACCACCCTTGGAGTGGGACGCCTCGGCCCGCTGGGTGTCGCCGCGACTCCTGCCCGGGTCGGGGCGGGTCCTGGTCGTCGGCCAGGACGTCGCCGCGATCACAGAGGACCGCAAGGCGACCCGGTTCAACGGCTCCACGGGTGACCAGCGGTGGAGCAGCGATCTGCCGGGCGGCGACGTCCACACCGATCTCACGCGTACGACGATCGACGGAGCCCCTGTCACCGCAGTGCATGTGGGGAACACCCTCGCCTGGTGGGGCGACGACGGAGCCCGGCAAGAGCTCGTTCTCCCCGCAGACTCTCGGGTGACGTTCCTCGGCGTTCGACCGCTGATCCGCATGGGCAAGGAAGTCGCCGTCGTCGACGGCAACCAGCTCGCGACGGTCGCGGTACCGCAGGGCGCCACGCCGTTGGCGGCGACTGCCGATGGCGTCACCGCCGCCTCGACCGCCGGCTGGTGGCACCTGAAGCCGGGTGCGCCAGCCACCGCGGCGAACAAGTGGGAGACGCCGGAGGGCATGCCCTTCACCCCCACGCTCATTTCGTACGCCCAGGAATCGATCCTGCTGGTCAACGCGTCCGGACAGACGCAGACGCTCTACGTGTACCGGGATCGCCCGACAGCCGTGCGTTTCATGTTCGGGTCGAGGCTCCCTGAAGGCGCAGCACCCGTGGGCCCGCGAGACTGGCGCGTCTCCCCGAGCCACACGTGGGGCGTCCTCGGACGCACCCTCGTCAACCTCAACGCGGGTACCACGACCGACCTGGGTACCCAGTGGAGCACCCGGCACGTGGCGACCGATCGGGCGCTCGGGGCGTCGCGCGACCGTCAGCTCATCGCAGGTCCGGCCATCCCGGTCGGTGTGATCTCCACTGGTGAGGCGTTCCCGGAGGACACCGTAGGCGCGGACGGCATCGTCCGCCTCAGCGGCGGCGACGCCGGCGACGTCATCTACGTGCTCCCGACCCGATCCAACAACTAGCGAAGGGACCCCTCCATGACGAAGAAGATCTCTCCCAGGACGAAGAACGTCGTCGTTGCGGCGGGCGGTGCAGTTCTTCTGGCCGCGACGCAGGGTCCCGTCGCCACGGCCGCGCCGGCGGCGAGCGAGCGCCCAGCCTCGGTTGCCGCCGGCGCGGACGATGGCGGCGGCCAGTCCGAGCCTCCGTCGTACGACGCCGGGTCGGGCCGCGACCAGTCCGGCGACACCGGCAAGGAGACCGGCATGAGCAGCGGT
>JBDIAS010000165.1:0-7482 GCA_039812465.1 Austwickia sp.
GACGACGACGTCGAGGGCGCCCCGGAATCCGTACCGCCCGTCCGTACGTACCCGGTCATCATGGGCGACTACACCACCGGTGTCCCGTGGGGCCCGCGACCCGTCGTGACCGGCACCCCGATCGCCAAACCGACCCCGGTCTTCACCAAGCTCGACCCATCCGTGGTCGAGGAGGAGACCGAGCGGCTGCGCGCGGGGGCCGACGCGTGAACGAGCCCCGGCCCTGGCCGCTGCCCGAACCGCTCCCGCACGCCGTGGTGGACCACCACTGCCACCTCGACATGTCCCGCGGCGACGAGCCGCTCCCGGACGTGGCCGCGACGCTGGCCGAGGCCGCGAGCGTCGGCGTGGATCGGGTCGTGCACATCGGCTGCGACGTGCAGCGCGCCCACCGGGCCGTCGAACTCGCCGAGCAGTACCCGTCGATCGTCGTCGCGGTCGGGCTGCACCCCAACGAGGCTCCGCGGCTCGCCGAGCGGGGCGGCCTGGCCGAGGCCATCGACGAGATCGCCGCGCTCGCCGCCCACGACCGGGTCCGGGCGATCGGGGAGACCGGCTTGGACTACTACCGGACCGGGGAGGACGGGCGCTCCGCCCAGACCGACAGCCTGCGCGCGCACATCGCGATCGCCCGCGAGGTCGGCAAGCCCCTGCAGATCCACGACCGCGAGGCGCACGCGGACACCCTGGCGGTCCTCGCCGAGGAGCCGGAGGCGCCCGCGACCGTACTGCACTGCTTCTCCGGGGACGCCGACATGGCCCGCGAGTGCGTGCGGCGGGGCTACTATCTGTCCTTCGCCGGGCCCGTGACCTTCAAGAACGCCGCGGATCTGCGCGAGGCGCTCGCGGTCGTGCCGCTGGACCGGCTGCTCGTCGAGACCGACGCGCCGTTCCTGGCGCCCGCCCCCCACCGCGGTGCCAGCAACGCGCCCGCGCTGGTCCCGCACACCGCGCGGGCCATGGCGGGCGTGCTCGACGTCGACCTGGGCGAGCTGTGCGCGGCGCTCTCGGCCAACGCCGAGCGGCTTTACGGGCCCTGGTGAGCGACGAACCGGCCTGGGTATCGCGGGCGTTTCCCGCCCGTGGGCGGGAGGTGGAGTGGGTGACCAGGCCTGATGGGGGCGTTTCCCGCCCATGGGCGGGAGATGGCGCGGCGGACGACGCGATCCCGTTGCTCGGTGCCTCCGAGATCCGCGCGCTCGCGGCGGACGCGGGGCTGCGGCCGACCAAGTCCTGGGGTCAGAACTTCGTCGTCGACGCCAACACCGTCGCCCGCATCGCCCGGCTGGCACAGGTGGGGCGCGACGACGTGGTGCTGGAGGTGGGCCCCGGCCTGGGCTCCCTGACGCTGGCGCTCCTGCAGCGCGTCCAGCGGGTGATCGCGGTTGAGATCGACCCGACCCTCGCCGCGCTGCTGCCGCGGACGGTGGCCGAGCGCACCGGCTGGAGTGAGGCCGAGCTGGGCGCCCGGCTGGGCGTCGTGCACGCCGACGCGCTGCGCGTCACCGCCCCTGACGCGCTGCACGTCACGGCCCCCGACGCCGCGCGCGTCCCCTCCCCCCACGGCTCCCACCGCACGAAGGGACAGGACCTGATCGCGTTGCCCGGGCCGCCGCCGACCGCGCTCGTGGCGAACCTTCCCTACAACGTCGCCGTCCCCGTCCTCCTCACTCTCCTGGCGCGGCTGCCCAGCCTGCGGCGCGCCCTGGTCATGGTCCAGTGGGAGGTCGCGGAGCGGCTCGCGGCCCGCGCGGGGGAGGCCGCCTACGGCGTCCCTTCGGTGAAAGCTGCCTGGTACGGGACCTCGCGGCTGGCCGGTTCCGTACCGCGCAGCGTGTTCTGGCCGGTGCCGCGCGTGGACTCCGGCCTCGTCGAGCTCGTCCGTACATACCCGCCCGCGACGCGCGCGACGCGCGAGGAGGTCTTCGCGCTCGTGGATGCGGCGTTCGCGCAGCGCCGCAAGACCCTGCGCGCGGCCCTCGCCGGCTGGGCCGGCGGCGCGCCCGCCGCGGAGACGATCCTCCGGGCGGCCGGCGTCGACCCAGGCGCGCGCGGCGAACGGCTCGACGTCGCCGACTTCGCGCGGATCGCGCAGGCCCACCCGCGGACCGCGCCAGCCCGCCCAGGGATCGCGCCAGCCCGCCCAGGGATCGCGCCAGCCCGCCCGCGAGCCGTGCCGGCCCCCTCGTCGGGTCCCGTGTCGTCGGGCCCGTCGGGTCGTTTCGTCTCGGGGGGGCGCGGCGACGGGCCGGACACGCGGGGTCGCGGAGGAGACGCGCCCAGCCCCTAAGGTGAGGGGCATGACGACGCTCGCCCGCCCCGATTCGGTGAGCGTGCGCGTGCCGGCCAAGATCAACCTGGAGCTGCTCGTCGGCCGGCGCCGCGCCGACGGGTACCACGACCTCTCGACGGTCTTCCACGCCGTGAGCCTCTTCGACGAGGTGACCGCGACCCCCGCGGACGACTGGTCCGTCTCGCTCGCCGGCCCGCAGACGCAGGGTGTCCCGGCCGACGGGGACAACCTCGCGCTGCGGGCGGCCCGGCTTCTCGCGCGGCGGGCCCGGGAGGCGCAGAGCGGGCACGGCGCCGACCGCATCGGCCCGGTCCACCTCCACATCGACAAGGAGATCCCGGTCGCGGGAGGCATGGCGGGAGGCTCGGCGGACGCGGCGGCCGCGCTGATCGCCTGCGACGCCCTCTGGGGGAGCGCCGTCGGACGCGAAGAGCTCGACGCGTGCGCCGCGCAACTGGGCAGCGACGTGAACTTTGCGTTGACCGGCGGGACCGCCATCGGCTCCGGTCGCGGGGAACAGGTGACCCCGGTGCTGGCCCAGGGCCGTTACCACTGGGTGCTGGTCCCGAGCGAGGACGGTCTGTCGACCGGCGAGGTCTTCGCGGAGCACGACCGGCTGCGGGCGCAGGCGGCACAGCGCGAGGATGCCGCGCAAGAGGCCACTCACCACGCCGCGCAGGTCCCCGGCGCCGGGGGCGCCGACCCCGTCGGCGGACCGGCGCTCGGCCGCGGGCCGGGCGGGCTGCGGCTCGTGCCCGACCCCGACGGCGCTGCGGCGGCAGAGCGGCTCGGCCGCCGGGCGCGGGGGTCCGGCGCGCTTCACCCAGGACCCGACATGATGCAGGCGCTGCGCGGAGGGGACGTGACCGCGCTCGCGGGGGCGCTGCACAACGACCTGCAGGCCGCGGCGCTCAGCCTGCGCCCCGAACTGGGGGACGTGCTGGCGGCGGGGATCGAGTACGGCGCCCTCGGCGGCGTCGTGTCCGGGTCCGGTCCGACCGTCGCCTTCCTGGTGTCCGGGCCCGAGGGGGCGTTGGACCTAGCGGTCGCGCTGATGGCCTCCGGGACGGCCTCGCACGTGGTGCGCGCGACCGGCCCGGCGCACGGCGCGCATATCGTGGCGGAGCCGCGGACCCGCTGACGGGCTGCAGGAGGGCTGCGGATCGCTGGCGAGTTGTCGACGGGCCGCGCGGCTCGCCTGCGGAGCCGGGCCCCTGACGGGCCGGGCGTCCCGTCGGGCAAGCTGGGCGAACGAGAACTGGGCTGGACCGGGCGCGACCCGGGCGGGACGCGGAGCGGAAGGCGGGCATGGCGAATCTGGTGTCGGTGGAGCGGGCCGACCTGTCGTTCGGGACCGTGCACGTGCTGGATTCCGTGAGCCTCGATGTCGGGGAGGGCGACTCCATCGGCGTGGTGGGCCGCAACGGCGGCGGCAAGTCCACGTTGCTGGCCGTGCTCGCCGGGCGGCAGGCGCTGGACTCGGGACGGGCCGTACGTACCGGCGACCTCGAGGTGGGATTCCTCGCGCAGGCCGACGCGCTCGACCCGGCGTCGAGCGTGCGCGACGCCGTGCTCGGCGACGCTGCGGAGCACGAGTGGGCCGCGGACCCGCGCGTCCGCGATGTGCTGACCGGGCTGTTCGGCAGCATCGACGCGGCGGGGGTCGGGGGCCTGGAGGCAACCGTCGGCGTGCTCTCCGGCGGCGAGCGCCGCCGCGTGGCCATGGCCGCCCTGCTGGTCGCCGATCCGGACCTGCTGCTGCTCGACGGGCCGACCAACCACCTCGACGTCGAGGGCGTCGCCTGGCTGGCCGCGCACCTGGCCCGCCGGCGCGACGGGGGAGCAAGGCGCTGGTCACGGTCACGCACGACCGGTGGTTCCTCGACGAGGTGGCGACCCTCACCTGGGAGGTTGTCGAGGGGAAGGTCGAGTCGTACGAGGCGGGTACGCGGCCTACGTGCTGGCCAAGGCCGAACGAGACCGGATCGCCGCGGTGACCGAACAGCGGCGCAGCAACCTATTGCGCAAGGAGCTCGCCTGGTTGCGGCGGGACCCGCCCGCCCGGACCAGCAAACCGCGCTTCCGCATCGACGCGGCCTCGGCGGTCATCGAGGACGAGCCGCCGCCGCGCGACGAGGTGGAGCTGGTCTCGTTCGCGACGCGCCGCCTCGGCAAGGGCGTGATCGACCTGGTCGACGCGAGCGTGCGGCTCGGCGAGCGCACGCTGCTGGAGCGCGTGACCTGGCGTCTCGCGCCGGGCGAGCGGGTCGGGATGGTCGGGGTCAACCGCTCGGGCAAGTCGACGCTGCTGCGGGCCTTCCTCGGCGAGGTGCCGCTCGCCGCGGGACGGCGGGCCGTCGGGAAGACCGTGATCACCGCGTACCTGTCGCAGGAGGTCGCCGAGCTGCACGCCCTGGCCGACCGGCGAGTGGTGGAGGCGATCAGCGACATCAGCAGCCACATCCGCCTCGACGAGGGAGAGTTCGCGCGAGCCGCCTGGCAAGCATGCTCGGCTTCATGGCCGCGCGGCAGCAGGCCCGTGTGGCCGAACTCGCCGGCGGGGAGCGCCGTCGGCTGCAGATCCTGCTGCTGATGGGGGAGCCCAACGTACTGTTCCTCGACGAGCCAAACACTCCGACAGGGCGTGCTGATCGGACGCCTTCAGTCTACCGCTGCCGGTCGTTCCGGTCGCGGCCCGAGCGGTGCGTCGCGGTCCGACGCGGCGCGGGAGCGGCGCGGTGCTCGCGCCGTGCCGTCTTGACAGGAGGACGCTGATGGCGGCGCATCTTCTGGGGGCTGAGGGTCTGCACCTGGAGTACCCGACTCGCGTCGTGTTCGACTTGTTTACGTTGGGGATCGAGGAGGGTGATCGGATCGGGATCGTCGGCCGTAACGGCGATGGGAAGTCGAGCCTGCTTGGGATGCTCGCCGGTCGGATCGAGCCCCAGGCGGGCCGGGTGACGCGCCGCAACGGTGTCCGCTTCGGTGTCCTCGACCAGGGCGACGACCTCGACGCGGAGGCGATTGTCGGGCATGTAATCGTCGGCGACCGGCCGGAGCACGAGTGGGCCGGTGACCCGGCGGTCCGAGACGTGATCGGTGGGTTGGTCTCCGACATCGAGTGGCAGGATAAGGTCGGGAGGCTCAGCGGTGGGCAGCGCAGAAGGGTGGCTTTGGCCGCGCTGCTCGTGGGTGACTGGGACCTGATTGCTCTGGATGAGCCGACGAACCATCTGGACGTCGAGGGCATCGCCTGGCTGGCCGAACATCTGAAACGGCGGTGGGCTAAGGACGCCGGCGGCTTGTTGGTGGTCACCCACGATCGGTGGTTCCTCGACGAGGTGTGTACCGAGACATGGGAGGTCCACGACCGCACCGTCGAGGCTTTCGAAGGCGGATACGCCTCGTATGTGCTTCAGCGGGTGGAGCGCGACCGAATGGCAGCAGCCGCGGAAAGCAAGCGGCAGAACGTGATGCGCAAGGAACTGGCGTGGCTGCGTCGCGGGGCACCGGCGCGGACCTCCAAGCCCAAGTTCCGCATCGATGCGGCAACTCAGCTCATCGAGGACGTCCTGCCGGTGCGCAACCCAATCGAACTGCAAAGGCTCGCGGTGGCCCGGCTCGGCAAGGACGTCGTCGACCTCGAAAACGCCACCGTGAGCTTCGGCGACCGCGAGGTGCTGCGGGAGGTGACGTGGCGGCTCTCGCCGGGTCAGCGCACGGGCATCCTCGGCGCGAACGGGGCTGGCAAGTCCACTCTGCTGGGGCTGATCTGCGGGACCGTCGAGCCGACCAGTGGCCGGGTCAAGCGAGGTAAGACGGTGCGGATCGGGGTGCTGGATCAGCAGTTCTCTCAACTCGCCGAGATCGGCGGCGACCGGGTGAGGGAGGTGCTGGCGCGCACGAAGACCACCTTCACAATTGACGGCAAGGACCTCACCCCGGCGCAACTGCTCGAACGGCTCGGGTTCGCCCCCGAGCACCTCTCGGCCCGGGTCGATGATCTGTCCGGCGGGCAGAAGCGGCGGCTGCAACTGCTGCTGTTGCTCCTCGACGAACCTAACTTGATCGCTCTCGACGAGCCTACGAATGATGTCGACGCGGACATGCTCGCGGCGATGGAGGACCTGCTCGATTCCTGGCCAGGCACTCTGGTCGTGGTCTCGCATGACCGGTACCTGCTGGAGCGGGTCACCGATCAGCAGTACGCGATTCTCAATGGACGCCTGCGCCACGTTCCGGGCGGTGTAGATGAGTACCTGCTGCTGCGGCAAACTCAGGCGACCACACAGGCGGGCAGGCCCGATCTCGCGGCGGCTACGACCGAGACTGAGGAGCAGTCGGCCGTCTCCGGTGCACAGCGGCGAGAGATTCAGAAGGAGATCGGGGCGATAGAACGCCGACTGGAGAAGGTGTCAGGCAGCATCGAGGCGGTCCATCAGCGACTGGCCGAGCACGATCAGAGCGACTACGAGGGCCTGCGACGGCAAACGGACAAGTTGCATGAGCTGGTGGCAGAGGTCGCACGGTTAGAGGAGCGGTGGCTGGAGTTGTCGGAATGGATCGACTGACGGGCAAGGTCGATCCGGTGAACAGTCTCAGCTCGCTCTGACCGAGGCATCGATCAGATACCGGTCATCCCCCGCCGATGATGGCGCGGATGATCGCGGGGTACGGCGCTCATTCGTCTCACGGAGACGAGGACGCATCAGGAACACAAGACTGATCGGCCCGATCACGATCATCTTCAAGGCGTTCTAGTGTCGTGAGTCGTTAATGCGTTGGCAGTAGTGGGCGAGTGTTTCGAGGATCTGGTCGGCGGTCTTGGTCCATACGAATGGTCGCGGGTTCTTGTTCCATTCTTGGGTCCAGGTCACGATGTCGCGTTCGAGGTCGATGACGGAGCGGTGGGTGGATCGCCGGAGTTTGCGGCGGGTCAGTTCGGCGAACCAGCGTTCGACGAGGTTGAGCCAGGACGCGGAGGTGGGCGTGAAGTGCAGCACGAAGCGGGGGTGCTTGAGCAGCCACGCCTTGACCTGGGGCGTCTTGTGCGTGGCGTAATTGTCCAGGACCAGGTGCAGGTCAAGATCCTTAGGGGTGGCGGCGTCGATCTCTTTGAGGAAGCGCAGGAACTCGGCACTGCGGTGGCGTCGATACTGGCGGGCCACGACCGAGCCGGAGACGATGTC
>JBDIAS010000166.1:0-7463 GCA_039812465.1 Austwickia sp.
GAGGCGGACGGGACGCGGACACCGCCGACGTAGAGGCCGTTCATGGAGCCGGTGTCGCTGATCACCCAGCCGCGGGCGGGGTCGAACGAGATCTGGGCGTGCCGACGGGAGACCTCGCCGTGGTCGAGCTGGATATCGCAGGACGGGTCGCGGCCCACAACGACCGGGGCGCCCGGCGTCAACCGCCACCTGGACTGCCCCGACGTCAGCTCCAGGAACCCGCGAACCTCGGTGCGTCCGAGGTCGACTCGTTCAGTCCGTGCATCCACGTCGACGTTCCCTCCATGCCCCTCCAGGTGCGCCCCATGCTAGGGCGCATCATGCGGCGATCGCCCTGACGACGACCGACGCTCACGGGCGAGCGGTCAGCTGCTTCGGGGTGCACTGGTTGTTGAGCGCGTTGCCGCTCAGGCCCGGGAACGTCTTGGCGCACCAGGAGCGGACAGCGGCATCGGACGAGAACGCCCCGTCGTAGAAGGTCACCCACGTCTCCCGGCTTCCCGGCTGGCTGAACAGGTCGCTGGCCAGGGCGAGACGGACGGTGCCGACCCGTCGGCCCAGGTCTTCGTGTTCGGCGAGGATGTCGGAGTAGTAGAAGGTACGCGTGCCGTTGGCCGCCCGCTGCTGAGGGTCGACGATGCCGTCCCACTTGCTGGCCAGCATCGCCACGCGGCGTCCCCCGAACCGGATGGACGAGCTGTCATGCTGCCGCTTCCTCATCAGGTCCTCCTGCCCGGACCGGTCCGGGGCGCCCGACGGCCGGTTCGCTGGGGCGCCCGCGTCGGGGGCATCGGGCGCGCGACCGGCCCCGAGGTCGTAGGGCTGGGCGGGTGCGGGGACGGCAGGCACCTGGGTGGGGGCGGGGGCCGCTGCCCGATCCGCCGAGGGCGCGTCCTGCGTCGGCGCGTCGGAGGCCTGGGCGGCGTCAGAGGCCTGGGAGGCGTCGGTGGCGGCGGACGGGTCGGGGTCGTTCCGGCTCTGGGTGACGAACCAGATGCCGGCGCCGCCGAGCAGGACGGCGACCAGACCGGCCGCCAGCGCGGGGACAAGCGGCGACCTGCGTGGCTCCGGCGGGGCGCTCGGGTAGACGACAGCGCCGTACGCGTTCCAGTCCGGGGTGCCGTAGTCCACCGCGGCCGGGGGCATCGGCGTCACGGCGGGGTGACCACCCATCGGAGGCGGCGGGGTGACGGGCGGCGGGGTGATCGGGTGCGCGATCCCGGGAGCCAGGTGTGTCGCCTCCGAATCGAGGGGCGCCGCCTGGGGGCTCACCTGCGTTGCGGCCTGATCCGGGGTTTCCAGCGACTCACGGTCGACGGTCCTTGCGCCACAACGGCCGCAGAAGGCGCCGGCGGTCGGAGCACCGCACGCCGGGCAGGTCGTCGTGGTCGTCATGGTTCGGCTCCCCCTCAGGACGCTCGCGGACGGGTCGATGCCATCGGTGAACCCATCGACCTCAGGGGGGACGGTTCAAGTGGCGACGACGATCGTTCGACCCATCGGCGGCTGGGCTCCTCGCCAGGCTCCTCGCCGGGGTCGGCCAGCATCCTGGCTGGTGGCCGTGGTGCTCCTGCTGTCCGGCTGCGGTCAGGTGCCCGTTACGGGCGCGGGGGCGCCGGCGGATCTGTCGCCGAATACGGAAGAGACGGTACGGTCGTCGCCGCCCACCGCGTCGACGACGCCGTTCGAGTCCTCGCCGACGAGCATCCCGGCCGTGTCGCCGACCGCCGCGGTGCCGACGAGGCCCGGTCTCACCACGCCGGCGCCCGGTACTTCGGCGGCGACGGGCTCCGGAACGGCGGGGTGTCCTGCGCCGTCGGCGGTTCCGATCCGCCAAGCGCCGGGCGGGGGTCGTACGGTCGCCTTGACCTTCGACGACGGACCCGGTGGCGCGACGCCCCAGATCCAGCAGGTGCTGCGGCGATACGGCGTGCGAGCGACGTTCTTCCACGTGGGGGCACGCTCCGCGCAATCGGCGGCCCAGGAGTCGTCGCTGGCCGCGGACGGGCACTTGGTCGCGAATCACAGTTGGGATCACCGGTACCCGACCGTCATCCCGTGGGACGTGTCGTTCGTCGCGGATCAGATGGCGCGGGCGGGAGCCGTACAGCGGGCGAACACGGGTGTCCCGATCTGCTTCTACCGTCCCCCGGGCGGCTATATGACCAACGTGATGGCCGCGGCGAGCTCGCAGCGGCTGGGCGTCGTGTTGTGGTCGGTAGATTCGCGGGACTGGGCGCAGCCTGCGGTGACGACGCCCGCGGCGACGGCCGCGATCGTCCGGGCAGCGACCGCGGACCCCGGGAACAACCCGGTGATCGTGATGCACGCGGCCAAGGCCAGCAGCGAGCCGGAGTCGCAGGTGCACGCGCATCGCGGGAACACGGTGGCGGCGCTGCCGCGGATCATCGAGTGGTACCACGCCCGCGGCTATCGGTTCGTCGACATGGCGGGTCGCTCGGGCTTGTCGCGTACGGCGTGACCAGCCTCCCGCGAGCTGACGGGTACGGCGTGACCGGTCGCCCTTGAGCCCCGCTCGCGCTCAGCGGCTTCCGGCGCACGTGCCCGCGGGGAGGTGGGGCAGGCGGGGGGCGAGCCAGGAGGCGAGGCGGGTCAGGTCGGCCGTCCCGGAGTCGAAGGTCGGGGCGTGCACCATGATGGCGACCCCGCGGGTTTTTTCGTCCGGCGTTGTCAGCGTGCCGAACTGGCGGACCAGGTAGCCGGAACCGACCGGCCCCCAGCCGCCCTTGAACGCGGCGCCGGGAACGCGCCCGAGCCCCCAGCGCTGCCCCGGGGCGATGGCGCCCATCAGCGGGAGCACGTCGCCGCCGCCGGACAGGCACGGCAGTTGCGCTGCGAGGCGGGCCTGCTCCTGCACGGTCCAGACGGTTTGGCCGAACGGGGTGTACGGGGGCCGTACGTGCTGCGCCTGCACCACCGTCGTCCTGTCGCCAGCCTGGCGGAGGATGCCGCCGACCGACCCGGCGGCGGGTGTGCCCGACCCCAGTCCGGCCCAGAGGCTTTCGGCGGCGGAGTTGTCGGACACGGTGATCGCCGAGCGGGCGTACGCGCGGGTCTGGGGCGAGGGGTCCCGCGCGAGCGCGGCCATCGACAGCGGCACCTTGATGGTCGACCAGGCCACGCCGCTCTGCAGCCCGCCGGCCGCTACGCCGTCCCCGCCGCCCGCCACGCTGTCGCCGCCGCGCGCCACGCTGTCGCCGCCGCGCGCCACGCTGCCGCCGGCAGCCACACCGCCCCCGCCGGCCGTCGCAGTGATCGCGATCCCCGCATGGGGGGCGAGGTCTGGGAACGCCGCCTGGAAGTCGCGCGCGAAGGCCGCGTTGGCGGAGGCCGATCGCTGGGCGCCCGCCGACTCCGACGGAAGCGAGGCGGTCGGCGGGCGGGTCGTGCCCGCGGGCCCTGGGCGCTGGGCCTGGGTCGTGCGATCGTCGAGCTCGCGCGGCGATGACCCCGGCGGGGAACCGGTCGGGGCGTCGGTGGTCGTGCCAGCTCGCTCCGGGGAGGACGCCGACGCGCCACGGCCCGAGGCCTGCGGCGGCCCCGACGCGCCGAACCCGACGCCGGAGAGGATCCCGACGACCAGTGCCGCGAGCACCACGAACGCGCAGGCCATCACGGCATAGGCCGGGCCGGACCGTACGGCGTTCCGCATGGCGACCGACCCTCCATCCATGACCGGGCGCGGCGGTTCGCTGCGACGCGACGGGTGAGCGCGGCGGTCCCGGTTCGCCGCCCTCTCTGTCCGCATCGGCGGTTCGCGGCGGCGCTTGACGGGATCGCGGCCGGTGGATTCGGAACCGTCCCGCCAGCGCGCGGTGCCACGCCCGGGAGGCGAGGCTCACGGCGCGGCGGCGTTCGCCGATGGGATGGAGACGGAACGGAATCCAGGCGCGCCCGCGGGGGTGAACGCGGGGCGGCACAGGTGAAGGACAACCGCGATGGACGAGCAGTCGCTGGGCAGCAAGTACGTACTGACGGAGACGTTGGGTCGCGGCGCGAGCGGCGAGGTATGGGCCGGCCGGGACCAGGACGGCGCGCCCTGGGCGTTCAAACTCCTGCTGCCGGAGCTGAGCCGGGACCCTGCACTCGTACGGCGGTTCCTCCAGGAGCGCGACGTGCTCACCGCGATCGACGATCCCCACGTGGTGCGCGTGCACGATCTGGTCGTGGAGGGCCCGACGATCGCCATCGTCATGGATCTCGTGCAGGGGACCGACCTGCGGGACGTCATCTCGCAGCAGGGCACGCTGCCTCCGCACGAGGTGGCGCGCCTCGGCGCCCAGGTGGCGGCCGGGCTCGCCGCCGCCCACCGCCACGGCGTGATCCATCGGGACGTCAAGCCGGAGAACGTCCTCGTCGACCTGAGCGTGGACCCGCCTCGGGCGCGGCTCACGGACTTCGGGATCGCCAAACTGCTCGCCGACTCCAGCACGGCGACGGTGACGGTCGGGACGCCCCACTACATGGCGCCGGAGATCTTCCGCGGCCAGGAGCCAACGGCGGCGGCCGATCTGTATTCGCTCGGGATCATGCTGTACGAGATGTGCTGCGGCGTCACACCGTTCGGCGGGCGCGGCTCCACGATGGAGATTCTGCAGGCGCGCGACAGCGAGTTGCCCGGACGGCCGGACGGCCTCCCGGATGACCTGTGGGATCTGCTCGATCGGCTCCTGGCGCGCGAGCCCGCGGAACGCCCGGCCTCGGCGGCGGTGGTGCGCTCCTTGCTGGAAGGGATGCTGACCGGCCTGCGCGGTCGCCCGGCGATGCCGCGGCTCACCGCGCCGCCGGCCACGCGACCGTGTCCTCAGGCGCTCGCCGCGTCGGTCCCGACGCATCTCGGGACGGCCGAGGCCACCCTGGCCGCGTCGGGGCCGGGGGTCTCCGGCTGGGGGATGCAGGCGGCCCCCTCCGTGACACCGATGCCTCCCGTCGTGGTCGCGCCGACTCCCTCGTACGGACTGCCCGGCCACCCGCCGGCGTACGGGCCACCGCCCGCGTACGGGCCACCGCCCGCGTACGGGCCACCCGTCTCCCGGACGTCGAAGACCTGGCAGTGGGTCGTCGGCGGCCTGCTGGTGGGCGCGCTGGTCGTGGCCGGGGCCTGGTTCGGCCTGCGCGGGTCGCAGTCGGGAGAGAGCGCTCAGGCGTCGCAGCCGACTGCCGCCGCGCCCACGGCGGAGAGTGCGGCCACCGAGCCGCCGAGTGAGGCGCTGAGCGAGGCGCCGCCCGCGCCCCCGAGCTCACCGGCTCCCGTGATCGTGCCCGTCGGCGCCGTCGAGTGCGAACGGGTCAGCGGGGACGCCTTCGGAGCGTCCGCCCGCGGCAACGAGGTGACGAGTTGCCCGTTCGCGTCGTCGGTGCGGCGCGAGTACGTACTGTCCGGCCTGCAGGGCGGCAGCGGAGCGCTCCGCGTGTACTCGCCCGTGACCCGACAGACCTACACGATGTCGTGCTCCGGCCAGGAGCCCGTCGTGTGTCGCGGTGGCAACGACGCCCTCGTGTACGTGTATGGCGGGCCGCTGCACGTCCGCTGACGCCCTGCGTCGTGGGCGCCAGTGTCTCTGCCCAGGACGCGATCTAGCCGATGGAGGACCCATGGACGAACTCATCGTGCCGATGACCCGGTGGCACCACGGCGGGCACCACGGCGTGGTCTTTCCGGGGGGTGCGGCCCTGCTCGAGTCGTCCGCGAAGGCGGCGGCGGTCGAGTCCACGTGGCAGTTCCTGCGCTCGGGGCGCCCGCTGGAAGAGTGCCGTGACGGGCTGCTCGCCAGCCACGACGGGCGAATCGGCCGCGATGACGGACTGATCGGCGGCGATCACGGGTTGCTCGGCGGCGAGGCCCGTGAATCGGCCGGCCCCGGCTTCGCGCTCGCTGTCGTCGACGGCGAGCACGCCAGGCTGGTGGTGCGCTACCCGTTCGTGGTGCGCTACGTCGCCGCCGCTGGTGAAGGGCTCGTGGCGGCGGATCCGGCCACGCCGGTGAAGGAGCTGCAGGTCGACGGCCTGAGCAGCGCCGTGCTGTGCGCGGAGGGGACCGCGCCGACGCGCTCCACTCTGGGTCGACCCGCCGTGGACGCCGTCGTACCGGCGGACATGATCGTCGTCTCCTGCGCCGGAAGCGGGCTGCCGTCGACCTCGGCGGAGTCGCGGCCGTCGACTTCGGCGGCGTCTCCAGCACTGCCGTCGTCCTCGACACCGTCGCCGGGCGGGGCTCAGGTCCCCGTCGTCGGTCGCCTCGTGGCGTCGACGGGCGTGATCGTGGAGTTGACGGCGCCGGTCGTCGTCGGCCGTGCGCCGAGCGCCCGGCGCGGCGAGGACGGGGTCGTGTCGCAGGTGTTGACGCTGCCGTACCGGCACGTGTCCAGCGACCACCTGTGGATCTCCTGCGATGAGCAGGGCGCGATCGCGCAGGACCTGCGGTCGACGAACGGGACGTACCTGCGACGGAGCGGCGGCCCGCTCGAGCGGCTCGAGACGCCGACGCGGTTGGGCCCCGGCGACGTGCTCGACCTGGGCTCGGACGTGCAGGTGATGTTCGAGGCCGCTCCGAGGAGCTGACCGATCGGGCCTCTGGACCCGGTGGGTCTGCCGGGGCGGAGCGGCTACTGCGCCGCCGGCGGTGGGGTGCCGGGGCCCTGCGGCCACGACGACGGGTGCCCGGGCATCCCCGGCTGGCCCGGCTGCCCGGGCATCCAAGGCTGGCCCGGCTGTCCCGGGGCCGGCTGGGCGTGGCTGGGTGCCGCGGCCGGGGCGAACAGCGAGCTGGGCAGCGGGTTGGCCGGGGGCGCGATGCGCCCGGCGTGTAGATCCGCGGCGATAGGCGACAGCTCCGCGGGGACGGACAGCCCCCGGCGCAGGTGCGAGTCCGCCATCAGGACGCGCCACTCAGGGTGAAGGGCCTTCCCGCCCAGGCGGAGGACCAGGGCGGGCAGCGAGCCCGCGAGGTACGGCAGCGTGAGCACGCCGACCGTGATGGTGAAGGCAGCCCAGAAGGCAGCCATCATCATCGTGCTGGGGAGCCCGATCCCGATGGTGGCCGACCCGCTGGCGGACGCCGAGCTGACCACGCCCAGCCCACCCAGCAGCTCGCGAGCGCTCCCGGACGCGCCGACCCGGGTCACCAACGCGGGGATGGCCCAGATGAGCGCGAGTGACAGGGCGGGCGGCCAGACCAGAGAGAACCACTTCGTGGTCCGCGGGAATCGCAGAGCGCTGCGCAGCCCGACCACGGACATGACGACAAGGGCCAGCAGGACCATGAGGAAGATCTCCCTCCCCGGGAGGCCACCTGCCAGCATGCCGAACTGTTGCTCCTGGGAACCCTGGGCGCTCAAGAAGGCGCCGTCGACCCTGTAGAAGAAGGTTCCCCCGATGAGGAAACCGGCGGCCAGGATGACAGCGTGGACGAGGAGCATCGCGAGCACGAGGAAGCCCAGGAC
>JBDIAS010000167.1:0-7108 GCA_039812465.1 Austwickia sp.
TTCTTCGGTGGGGACGCGCCTCTTGGGTGGGGACATGCCTTGTTCGGCGTGGACTCCGCTGTAGCAGCTTCCCCGTCGAGGAACGTGGGTCTGGGTCGGCTGAGGGCGCCTCCATCGGCGGGAGTGTCCGGTGGGTGAGATGCCACAGTGCTGTGCCCGCCCGTGGGCGGGAAACGTACGCATTCGCGCTGGTGGACCGCGTCATTTGTCGCCCGTGGGCGGGAAATGCCCGCGTTGCCGCAGGTGGATGGTGCCAGATGCCGCCCGTGGGTGGGAATCGTCCGCCTCGGCGCAGGTGGGCGGTGCCAGATGCCGCCCGTGGGCGGGAAATGCCCGCGTCGGCCCAGGACCCCGAGCAGATGCCGCCCGTGGGCGGGAAATGCCCGCGTTGCCGCAGGTGGATGGTGCCAGATGCTGCCCGTGGGCGGGAAACGTACACGTCGGTGCTGGGCCACATGGCCAGGTGCCGCCCGTGGGCGGGATACGTACGTGAATGCCCAGGTGCCGCGCGTCAGATGCTGCCCGTGGGCGGGAAACGTACGTGAATGCCCAGGTGCCGTGCGTCAGTTGCCGCCCGTGGGTGGGAAACGTCCGCGTCGGCGTCTGCGCTAGTCGGACCAGCGGAAGAAGCGCACCGCCAGGGCGCCCAGCACGACGCCCCACGCGGCCAGCACGGCCAGCGGGCCCAGGGCCACCGCGTGGTCCAGGAAGGCAGCCCGCAGGCCGTCGCCCAGAGCGCCGGGCGGGAGCAGCGAGACGATCCGGTGCCAGGGCTCCGGGTAGTGCGCCCCGCTGAAGAGCACCCCGCCCGCCCCGGCCATCAGCACCCACAGCAGGTTCGCCAGCGCGAGAACGGCCTCGGCGCGCAGTGTCCCGGCGAACAGCAACGCCAACGCCACGAACGTCGCGCTCCCGACCAGCCAGAACACGACGAAACCCGGAAGCGCCCCGGCGACCGGCCGCCAGCCCAGCGCGAGCGCGGCGACGACGAGTACGGCGAACTGCAGGGCCTGCACGGCCAGCACCGCCAGTGCTCGGCCGGCCACGAAGCCGCCCCGGCCGAGCGGGGTCGTCCCGAGGAGTCGGAGCACCCCGTAGCGGCGGTCGAATCCCGTCCCGATGGCCTGGCCGGTGAAGGCCGAGGAGAGGATCGCGAGCGCGAACACCCCGGGCACCGCGAACTGCACGCGCGACGCCCCGTCCAGGTCGGGGAACGGCGCGAGCGTGATCCCGACCAGCGCGATCACCGGCAGCACGATCGACACGAGCAGTTGCTCGCCGTTACGCAGGATGGTCACCGCGTCGAACCCGGCCTGGCCGAGGACCCGCCGCCACGGGGCCGCAGGGAGCGGCCCCGTCAATGGCCCCCGCGCGCCGGACGAGCCCGACGCGCCCGGCGGACCCGACTCTCGCAACGAACCATCCGCGCCCGACGAGTCCGGCGCTCCCGACGAGTCCGGCGCTCCCGACGAGTCCGACGAGTCCGGCGCTCCCGGCAAGTCCGGCGCTCCCGGCGCCGCCTGCGATCCTGGCGTGCTCGCGCGCGCGGTCATCGCAGCGCCCTCCTGGTTAGCTCGAAGTACACCTCGGCGAGCGGCCGGTCGCCGCACACCTCGTCCGGGGTGCCGGACGCCACGACCCGGCCCGCGTCGACGACGGCGATCCTGTCGGCCAGCTCCTGGGCCTCCTCGAACGAGTGCGTCGTCACCACGACGCAGGCACCCCGCTCCCGCTCGGCGCAGATCAGGTCGTAGACGTCCAGCCGGGCGTGCGGGTCCAGCCCCGCCGTGGGCTCGTCCAGGAAGACGACGTCGGGGTCGCCGACGAGCGCCGCGGCGAGCGCCACCCGCTGTTTCTGGCCGCCCGACAGGCGCCGCACCGTGGTGCCGGCGAACGCGTCGATGCCGAGACGGCGGGCGAGCGGATCGACGTCCCGCGGCGATTCGTACATCCCCGCCAGGTGACGCAAGACCCGCAGCGGCTTGGACCCGTTCGGGAGCCCACCGTCCTGGAGCATGACCCCGACCCGAGCCCGGTGCGCGGCGCCGGCGCCCCAGGGTTCCTCGCCCAGCACGCGCGCGGTGCCGGAGTCCGGCCGTTGCAGCCCCTCGAGACACTCCATGGCCGTCGTCTTGCCCGCCCCGTTGGGGCCGAGGACTGCGGTGACCTGCCCGGGGTAGGCCTCGAATGTGAACCCGTCCAGAGCGCGCACGGCGCCGAAATGCCTCGTCAGGTCCGTCGCGGCGACGGCGGGGGAGGGGGTCATAGAAGTGAGGGTACGACGGCAGGGGGCGCCCCGAGCCCGGGGCGCCCCCTGCCGGGGAGCGACGCGGCCCGCGACCCGTCCTGAGGGCGCGGGCAGCGGCAGCGCGCATTCGGCCGCGACCCGACCCGAGGGCGCGGGCAGCACCTCACTCGGCGTCGAGGTCCTGCTCGATGAGGGACGCGATCTCCTCGAGAGCGGCCGCGTCGTCGGTGGTGACCGTGACGCGTGCCCCCTTCTCGGCGCCGAGGGTCATGATCATCAGCGCCGACGCGGCGTCCACGCCCTCGTCGTCGTCCCCACCCTCGACGGTGAGCAGGATCTCTTCGTCGTACTTCTCGGCGGCCTCCGCGATGATCGCGGCGGGACGGGCGTGCAGTCCGACGGCGGAGCCGACGACAACGGTCTTGCTAGCCATGATGTGTACCTCTCTAGTGGGGCGCTGAGCTGGCCGGACGCCGGCGCAGCGGGTGTTGGTGCTGGAGCTTGGGGTGGGTCAGGCGGCCACCGCGACCGGCTCGTCGCGGGGGGCCGGGGCCTGGGGCCCGCGGGCGGTGGACTTGGCGATGACGACCGCGGCGCAGGCGACGAGCATCCCGGCGAGGATCGCGATCACGAACGCCCACGGCTTGTTCATCGCGAACGCCACGAAGATGCCGCCGTGCGGCGCCATCACCTGGCTGTCGAGCGCCATCGACAGGGCGCCGGTCACGGCACCTCCGGCCATCATCGACGGGATGACCCGCAGCGGGTCGGCCGCGGCGAACGGGATCGCGCCCTCGGAGATGAACGAGGCGCCGAGCAGCCAGCCGGCGTTGCCGTTCTCGCGCTCGGGCTCGGTGAACAGGGAGGGGCGGACGCGGGTGGCGAGGGCCATCGCCAGCGGGGGGACCATCCCGGCGGCCATCACGGCCGCCATGATGCGCATGCTGGCGATGTTGTCGACGGCCAGGCCCGCGGCGGCGAAGGAGTACGCGGCCTTGTTGACCGGGCCGCCGAGGTCGAAGCACATCATCAGGCCGAGGATGACGCCGAGCAGCACCGCGGAGCTGCCGGTCATCCCGCCCAGCCAACCCTCCAGGCCGGTCGAGATGGACTTCAACGGCAGGCCGAAGATGATCAGCAGGCCGCCGGCGATCAGCGAGGCGAGCAGCGGGATGATCACCACCGGCATGAGCCCGGCGAGCCAGCGCGGCACCCGGAACGACACGATCCACGCGGCGACCACACCGGCCACGAGGCCGCCGATCAGGCCGCCGATGAAGCCGGCCCCGACCAGCACGGCGACCGCGCCAGCGGCGAACCCGGGGACGATGCCGGGACGGTCGGCGATGCCGAACGCGATGTAGCCGGCGAGCGCCGGGACCAGGAACGCGAACGCCGCGGCCCCCAACTGGTGCAACAGCGAGCCGAAGTAGACGAGCAGCGGTGCGCGATCGCCGTACGCGTCCGGAAGGTTCCACAGACTGTGGTTGATCACGGTGTCCTGCGAGACGTCCACGATCTGGTAGCCGCCGACGAGGAAGGCGAGCGCGATCAGGAGACCGCCGGCCGCGACGAACGGCACCATGTACGACACGCCGGTGAGCAGCGCCTGCTTGAGGCGCGATCCGACGCCGAGCCCCCCGCCGGTGGCCGCCGCGGCGCTCGAGTCCGCGCGCCCCGGTCCGCCCGCGGCCAGACGCCGGCCGTTCGGGTCGTCGGCGATCGCGAGCACCTCGGTGAGCATGGCCGCGGCCTCGCCGATCGGGCGCTTCACGCTCGTCTCCAGCACCGGCATGCCCGCGAACCGCTCGCGGCCCTTGACGCCCACGTCCGTGGCGAAGATGACGGCGTCGGCCGAGGAGAGCTGCTCGGGGGTGAACGGGGTGGTGCCCGCGGAACCCTGGGTCTCCACGAGAACCTCGACGCCCATCTCCTTACCCGCGTCGACGAGGGAGTCCGCGGCCATGTACGTGTGAGCGATGCCCGTCGGGCAGGCGGTGATCGCCAGGACGCGGCGTGCCCCCGCGCTCTGGTCGGCGTCAGAGGCGGCCGACGGCGCGGATCCGGCCGCGCCGGCGGCGGCGCTCTCCGCGGCCGGCGACCCGGCGGCCCCTGACGTGGCCTCTGACGTCGCAGTCGACGTCGCAGCGGACGTCGCAGCGGACGCCTCGGCGGCCGGTGGAGGCGTGGGCTTGGGGTCAAGCACGCCGGCGAGCAGGTCCACGACCTCATCCGGCGTCGCGGCGGCGCGCAGCGCGGCGAGGAAGTCCTTCTTCACCAGGGCGCGGGCGAGCTTGGCCAGCAGCTTCATGTGGTCGGCGCCGCCCTCCTGCGCGGCCGCGATCAGGAAGACCAAGTCGGCCGGGCCGTCCTTCGCGCCGAAGTCGACCGGCTCGGCAAGCCGTGCGAACGCGATCGACCCGGTCGACACGGCCGCCGAGCGGCAGTGCGGGATCGCGAACCCGCCGGGCAGCCCGGTCGCGGACTTGCCCTCCCGGGCGAGGGCGTCGGCGGCCAGCCCCTCGGCCTCCGCGCGACCGGCGTCGGCGACCACGGCGGCGAGCGCGCGGATCACCTCCTCCTTGGTCGCGCCGAGGACGGCGTCGAGGCGCACGAGGTCGCGGGCGACGAGGGGCGTCTGTTCTTCAGACGTGGGTGGAGTGGACACGAGGTTCCTTCCCGAACCGTGAGCGGAGCGTCAGGGGCTTGGCGGTGGCAGTGGCGGTGATCAGACGTCGACGGGGGAGACGGTGACGCCGTCGAGGTCGATCTGCGAGGGCGAGGGGAGCGCGCTCCCCTCGAGAGAGGCGGCCGCGGATCCGTACGCGACGGCACGCCGGAGACGACCGAGCGCGTCCTCGCCCGCGACGTCCGCGATGAGGTACCCGGCCACCGACGAGTCGCCGGCCCCGACCGTGCTGCGCGGCGTGATCGGCGGGGGCGTGGCGTGCCAGGCCCCGTCGCCGTTGACGAGGACCGCTCCCGCGGCCCCGAGGGTGGCGAGCACGGTCCGGACCCCGGAGTCCGCCAGGGTCCGGGCGGCCTTCACGACGGGTACGAGATCGCCGAGGGCGGCCCGTTCCTCCATCTCCTCCCCGTCGGCGCCGGAGAGCTGGGCGAGTTCCTCGGAGTTCGGCTTGAGGAGGTCGGGCGCCGCGTCGGGCAGTGCCTTGGCCAGCTCTCGCAGCGGGTCGTCGGAGGTGTCGACGGCGATCTTGCAGCCGAACGGGCGCAGGGTGCGCACCAGGGTGGCGTACCAGTCGGAGGGGGCACCCGGGGGCAGCGACCCGGAGAGGGCGACCCAGCTCGCGCGGCGCGCGGCGATCACCAGCGCGGCCTGCAGGACCGTCAGGTCGTCCGCGCCGAGTTGCGCGCCCGACTCGTTGAGTTTCGTGGTGGTCCCGTCCGGCTCCGTCAGGGTGAGGTTCGTCCGCACGGGGTGGGTGACCTCGACCGCGGATACGGGCACCCCTCGCTCCTCGAGCAGGGACAGGATCGGGTCACGGGAGCGGGCCGGCAGCACCGCGACGACGTCCACCCCCGCCAGCTTCAGCGCCCGGGCGACGTTGACGCCTTTGCCGCCGGGCTCGACCGTCGCCGACGAGAGCCGGTGCAGGCTACCGCGCCGCAGCGGGACGCTCAACCCTCCGGTCCGGTCCAGGGAGGGGTTGGCGGTGAATGTGACGATCATGCGATCACGACCTCGATTCGTTCGGAGCTGAAGCGGTCCACGTCCTTGTCGGAGATGCCGGAGTCGGTGACCAGCAGGTCGACGTCGCGCAGGGCCACGAAGCTATGCAAGTGGTCCACGCCGACCTTGGAGGAGTCGGCGAGCACGATGACCCGCCGCGCCGCGCGCGCCATGGCCGCCTTCACGGCCGCCTCCTCGGAGTGCGGGGTGGAGCAGCCGTGGGCGACCGTGATCCCGTTGGTGCCGAGCACCGCGACGTCGACGCGGAGTTGCTCGACCGCCCGGACCGCCTCGACGCCTACCGCCGCCTGGGTCAGGGTCCGGATCCGACCGCCGATCATGTGGACCGGGCCGGTGAGCTTCGCGCGCACCGTGGCCGCGGTCGGCAGCGAGTTGGTGATGACCGTGAGGTCGGGATCCGCGGGCAGGCTCGCCGCCAGGCGGGCGACGGTGGTGCCCGCGTCGAGCAGCATCGTGGCGCCGTTCCCCCGGGGCAGGTGCGGGAGCGCCGCCCGGGCGATCCGCTTCTTCTCCTCGGCCCGCGTCACCTCGCGGTCGGAGAGACCGCGCTCGACGAAGTCCAGGGCGTCGGCGGGGATGGCGCCGCCGTGGACCCTCCGGACCAGGCCGAGCCCCTCCAGGACGCCGAGGTCCCGCCGGATCGTCTCGGCCGTCACTCCGTACTGCGCGGCCGCCTCGATGACGACCACCCGGCCGTTCCTCTGAGCCGTGTCGAGGAGTGCCTGCTGGCGCTCTTCCGCATACATGGCGTCGTTGCCTCCTGTCGGACCCGGCCGCGCGATCACGAGGAGAGCTATCCTCGGATGCTTGTTTGGGTCCGTTTATATCTGAATACGTGGACTTTGGCAAGGGTGACGCGTAGAGTACTGGGCACGAAACTGCAGCGTTCCGTCACTGACGACCCCAGGAGGCCACCGATGTCCCCCGCCCCCCTCGACCCGCCCACGACCGTCGACGACGTCTTCACCGGAACAGGCGTGGTGCCCGGGATCGCCTACGCTCCCGCCGCCTGGAAGACCGCGCGGCCCGAGGTCACGCCGAGCGCGCACGTCGTCGCCGAGGACGACCGCGCCGCCGAGGGCGAGCGGCTCACCGCGGCCGTCGACGCCGTGGCCGACAGGCTCGAAGCCCGCTCGCGACTGGCGACC
>JBDIAS010000168.1:0-6937 GCA_039812465.1 Austwickia sp.
GATCGGTTGACCGGCGGGAACCGTCGCCGCCCGCAACGCGTCGTCGACGCCGCCCCAACCGATCCCGAGCGCGACGAGGGCACCGGCCGCTCCGAGGACGGCGACCGCGAGGACCGCGCGGCGCGCCCGAGGCCCGGCGAACAGCCCGGCCAGCAGGCCGGCCGCGGCGACCAACAGCAGCGGGGTGAGGGCCGGGGCGAGGGCGGCACCCGAGGTCGCCGCGCTGCGACCGACGCCCGCGACCCCCGTCGGAGCGAGCACGGGGGCGCTGGCCCACGTCTGGCCCGCGGAGGCGGCCCCCAGCAGCGCCCCGGACAGGCACAGCGCCGCCGACAAGGCACGGGCTCGGGCGGATGTCACGACGCGTTCGTCTCGCTCTGGTTGCCGGGACCGTTGCCGGGCGCCTCCGCCGACACCGCGCGCAGGGTGTGCGCCCGGCCCAGGGCGCGCAGGGCGGCGGCGGCCTTGGACTGGGTCTCTCGGTATTCGGTCTCCGGCACGCTGTCCGCGACGATGCCCGCGCCGGCCTGCACGTACGCCGTGCCGTCGAGCAGCACCGCCGTGCGGATCGCGATCGCGGCGTCGAGGTCGCCGTGCACGTCGAAGTAGCCCACCACGCCCCCGTACACGCCGCGCCGCGTCGGCTCGAGCGCGTCGATCAGCTCCATCGCGCGCGGCTTGGGCGCGCCGGAGAGGGTGCCCGCGGGGAAGGTGGCGGCGAGGACGTCGTACGCGCTCTGGTCCGCGCGGAGCCGTCCGACGACCGTCGACTCGATGTGCATGATGTGGCTGTAGCGGTGCACGCTCATGAGGTCGACGACCTCGACGCTGCCGGCGTCGCAGACCCGCTGCAGGTCGTTGCGGGACAGGTCGACGAGCATGACGTGCTCGGAGCGTTCCTTGGGGTCGGCGAGCAGCTCCGCGGCGAGGCGCTCGTCCTCCTCCGGCGTGGCCCCCCGGGGCCGGGAGCCCGCGATCGGGTGCGTGATGACCTGGCCGCGGGTGACCTTGACCAGCGCCTCCGGGCTGGAGCCCACCACGTCGATCGGGCGCCCGTCGGGGGCGCGCAGGCGCAGGAGGTACATGTACGGGCTCGGGTTGGTGGTCCGCAGCACCCGGTAGACGTCGAGCGGGTGGGCCGCGCACGGCATCGAGAACCGCTGGGACAGCACGACCTGGAAGACCTCGCCGGCCCGGATCGCCTCCCTGCCGGCCTCGACCATCTCCTCGTAGCGCTCCTGCGTGCAGGTGCTCGCCGCGTCCGGGGCGGGGCCGTCGCGCAGGACGGCGACCGTGCTCGGCGCCGGCTCCGAGAGTTGCTCGGTCATCCGGTCCAGTCGTCCCAGTGCGTCGGCGTGGGCCTCGTCGACCCGCTCGTTCGTGCCGTCGAAGTTGACGGCGTTGGCCACCAGGAAGACCGAGCCGTCGCTGTGGTCCAGCACGGCCAGGTCGGTGACCAGCATCATCGCGAGCTCGGGCAGCCGCAGGTCGTCCACGGCGTGGTCCCCGACCCGCTCCCAGCGGCGCACCGCGTCGTAGCCGACGTAGCCGACGAAGCCGCCGGTCAGGGGCGGCAGCCCCTCCAGGGGTTCCGTCGCCAGGGCGGTGAGCGCGTCCCGCAGCACCTGCAGCGGATCGCCCTGCGTGGGGATGCCCACCGGAACGTCGCCGGTCCAGTACGCGCGGCCGTCCCGCTCGGTGAGGACCGCGCGGCTGCGGGCGCCCACGATGGAATAGCGCGACCAGACGCCGCCGTGCTCGGCGGACTCCAGCAGGAACGTGCCGGGGCCGTCCCCGGCGAGCTTGCGGTAGACGCCGACCGGCGTCTCCGCGTCGGCCAGCAGCCGACGCACGACGGGGATCACCCGCCGGTCCCGTGCGAGCTCTCGGAAGGTCGGCAGGTCGGGCCAGGTCTCCCCGAACGGGATGTGCAGCCCGCCGCCGGCCGAGGTCACCGGCCCGCGCCCCACTTCACGATGACCTGCGGCCCGGTCGCCATCGCGGTGCCTTGCAACGCCGATCGCCCCATCTTCCAGTGCGTGTCCATCGCGCCAGCGTACGGGTCCGGCGCCCCCCGGACCTTCCCGGTGGAGACCACGCCGTAGCGCGGCTCGGGAGCGTCCTCGCTGCCGAATTTCACGTGGCGCGGGCTCTCGTACAGCTCAAAGTCCCGTTCCGCGAGGTCCGGCTCCTCCGGCGGGAGTCCGTTGCGCTTCGGCGGCGCCGGGCGGACGTCGGCCGGCCGCGCGGCCAAGTCGGTGAAGAAGCAGGTCTGCGCGCCGGTGTGGCAGGCCGCACCCACCTGGTCGACGCGGACCAGGACCGCGTCGCCGTCGCAGTCCAGAGCGACCGAGCGGACGAACTGTACGTGTCCGGAGGTGTCCCCCTTGCGCCAGTACTCCTGGCGGCTACGAGACCAGAAGGTCACCCGCCCGCTGGTGAGCGTGCGGTGCAGCGCCTCGTCGTCCATCCACCCGACCATGAGGACCTTGCCGCTGTCGTGCTGCTGGATGACCGCGGCGATGAGACCGTCGCGGTCCCGCTTCAACTTCGCGGCGAGGCTCGGGTCGAGGTCGCTCGGCGCGCGAGCCTCACCGGGAGCGATCAGGTCCCCCGCGGAGGGGTCGGACATAGAAGGGCCGACGCTCTCAAGGTCGTTGATCGCGTCGGCCGAGACAGGTGTTGACTCGGAGTTCACCCGACTATTATGGCAGGTCAGAGCAGGTGTGGGCCGACGTACGCGCGTGAGTATGCCCACACTCAGGTTCGGCGCGTCGGCGCCGAAGAGAGCAGACCAACCGGGCGATCCCAACGCGCCGACCCGGCCCGTTTGCCAGACTCGGGCGCATGACCGCTCTCGCCCAGCTCGAACGCCTGGCCCTGTGCTCCACGCTCACGCGCGTCGGGCCCGACGCCCCCACGCTGTGCGAGGGGTGGACCGCCCGCGAGCTCGCCGCGCACCTCGTGCTCCGCGAGCGCCGTCCGGACGCCGCCGCCGGCGTCCTCATCCCGTTCATCCCCGCGCTCGCCGGGCACACGCAGCGGGTCCAGGACGCCCTCGCCGATCAGTCCTGGGCGGGCCTGGTCGACATGGTCCGCGAAGGTCCGCCCGGGTGGAACCCGACCCGCGTGCCGAGCGTCGACGAGGCGATCAACCTGGCCGAGTTCTACGTTCACCACGAGGACCTCCTGCGCGCCCAGCCCGGGTGGGACCGGGCGCAGCGGCGCACGGTCGAGCCGGCGATGGCGGAGGCGCTGTGGGCGCGCGTACGGCAGGTCGGCCAGCTGCTCTTCCGGCGCTCGCCCGTGGGCGTGGTGCTGGCGGCCGACGGGTACGGGCGCAAGCAGGTCCGCGGAGCGACCAAGGAGGGCACCGTGGCCATCCTCGGTGAACCCGCCGAGCTGCTGCTCTTCGCCTTCGGCCGGGGGGCCCACGCCGACGTGACCTTCGACGGCCCGCCCGAGGCGGTCGAGGCGCTGCGGGGCACCGCGCTGGGGTTCTGACGCGCGAGCCCTCGTGGCCACCGATCCGACCGCTCACCTCATGGGGCGCCACACCTGCTGGGGGTTCTGACGCGCGAGCCTTCGTAGCCACGGATCCGACCGCTCACCTCATGGGGCGCGACACCTGTTGGCGCGCTTTGACACTCGCCTTTTCGGGTGTCAGGGTCGGTGCGGTCCCTGGTCGAACTGCTCGTCGCACAGGAGCGTCCGACGCCGCACCCGCGCCCGCGCGGGGCGCGCCGGATGCCCTAGGAGGTCAACGTGTCGCGTCACATCCGTACCGCTCTCGCGGGCAGCATCGGCCTCGCCGCCGCTGCCGCCTTCGCCGCCCCGGCGCTCGCGCTGCCCGCCGCGGAGACCACCCCGGCGCCGTCGCCGACCACGTCTTCCCCGGCGACTCCGGGGGCGACCGCGACGCCGGCCGCGTACCGCTACTGGGTCTATTACCAGCTCGCCGAGGGCGCCTGGAAGGCCATGGACACCGGCCCGTACCAGTTCACCCCGCCGGACGGGTCGGTGCAGGGCTGGCGCTACGCGACGGCCGCCACCGTCGGGGAACGCCAGCCGCGGGCCACCCCGAGCTTCGAGGACCTGTGCGGCAAGATCCCCGCCGAGGCGGGCAAGAAGCGGGTGGGGGTCGTCGTCGACTACGGCCGACCCGCCGACGGCGCCGACGGCGCGAACCCGCCGGCGCCCATCGCGCGCTGCGCCCTGGTCCCGACCAACGCGTCCGGGAGTCAGGTGCTGGCGCACGCGGTGGCAGTCCGCGATGACGAGGGCCAGGTCTGCGGCATTGACAACTACCCGGCGCAGGGCTGCGCGGATCCGCTCACGGAGGTGAGCGAGGCCGCCGCGGCGCCGGACGAGCCGATCACCATCAGCGTCCTCGCCCCCCGCGACCCCGGCGCCGAGGCGACCACCCCGATCGCGCAGGAGTCGGGCCCCTCAAAGCGCGTCCTCACGGGCGTCGCGCTCGTGATCGTCGCCGCGGCGGGCGGCGGCGCCTGGTTCTGGCGGCGGCGCCAGCACCAGGCGGGCTGAGCGCCGACCCCGTGGCCTCGCCGGTCCCGCGGCCTTCCCGGCTGCTGCATCCGGCGGCATGGTGGGGCTGGGCGCTCGCGCTGGCGGTCGCCGCGACCAGGGTCACTAACCCCTGGCTGCTGGCGCTCACGATCGGCGTGCTGGCCTGGGTGTGCGCTGTGCGCCGCGAGCCGGGCACCGGCCGGGTCTTCGTCGCGTTCCTGGTGTTCGGCGCGATCGCCGTCGTGCTGCGCCTGACGATGACCGCGCTGCTCGGCAGCGGCCGGGCCGGCACGATCGTCGTGGTCTCCCTGCCCGTGCTCCCGCTGCCCTCCTGGTTCGGCGGGATCCGCCTGGGCGGCCTGGTGATGCTCGAGCCGCTGGTCGCGGCCCTGTACGAGGGCCTGCAGCTCGCCGCCGTCCTCGCGGCCGTCGGCGCGGCGGGCGCGCTGGCGACCCCGAGGCGGCTGCTGCGTTACGTACCCGCCACCCTGTACGACGTGGGAACCATGCTCGTCGTCGGCCTCACCTACGCCCCCGCGCTCGTCGAGGACGCGATGCGGATGCGCCGGGCCCGGGCGTTGCGCGGCGGCGGCGCTCGCGGTCTGCGGGGACGCCTCCGCGAGGCGGGTCGCCTGGTCGTGCCGGTCCTGGCCGGCGCGCTGGACGACGCGCTGGCGCTCGCCGCGTCGATGGAGTCGCGTGGGTACGGCCGCGGCGGCGGCTCCTCCCGGGGGCCGCGCGCCTCCGCGCTGGCCCTTCTCGGCCTAACCGGAGTCCTGATCGGCGCCTTCGGGCTGCTCAGCGGGGTGACCTCTCGCGGTGTGGGGGTCGCGCTGCTGGCGCTCGGCGTCGCGCTCTCCGGAGGCACGCTGCTGCTGGGAGCGCGGCATGACCCGCGGAGCCGGTACCGCCGGCAGCGGTGGTCCCGCACCGAGACCGCGGTGCTGGCGTGCGGCCTCGCACCCGCCGTCCTGTTGCTGGCCGTCGGTCCGCTGGGCCAGGCCGGGGGCGCGCTCTCCCAGGCGGGCTCGGGCGTCGGGTCGTTCGTGTCCGCTCTGCTCGGCGTCGCGTCGTGGCGCCCGGCCACCTCTCCGCTCAGCGTCCCGGACGCTCCGCTCCTGCCCGTGCTCGCGCTCCTGGTGGCCGCGCTTCCCGGCGCGTTCGCCCCGCCGGTGCCTCGAGGCGACCGCCGCCGGGCCGACGTTCACGCAGAAGCCGAGTTTCGCGCAGAAGCCGAATTTCACGCGGAACCGGTGGGCGGCGAACCGGCGGCCGAAGCAGCCTCTCCCGCCGCCGAGGCAGACGCCCCGCGCGTCCTGGCGCCGGCCGTGGTGCGCGGGACCGCGACCGGGACCACGACCGGGACCACGACCGGGACCACCAACGGGACCGCGACCCGGGGGGCGGACGGGCCATGATCTCGTGCCACCAGGTGCGGATCCGTTACGACGGCGCGCCGCGACCCGCCCTGTCCATCCCGGAGCTCACGGTCGCCGAGGGCGAGTTGGTGCTGGTCTGCGGGCCGACCGGCGCCGGCAAGTCGACCCTGCTCGGCGCGCTGGCGGGCCTGGTCCCGCACTTCACGGGAGGCCACCTCGCCGGGACCATCCTCGTGGCCGGCCGGGACACGCGCCACCACCGACCCCGCGACCTGGCCGGGACCGTCGGCTACGTCCAGCAGAACCCCGCGGCCTCGTTCGTCACCGACCGGGTCGAGGAGGAGATCGCGTACGGGATGGAGGCCCTGGCGATCCCGCCGTCGGTGATGCGGCGCCGGGTGGAGGAAACCCTCGATCTGCTCGACCTGGCCGACCTGCGGGGGACGCCGCTGCGCCGCCTGTCCGGCGGGCAGCAGCAGCGGGTGGCCATCGCGGCGGTGCTGTCCAGCGGCCCGGACGTCCTGGTGCTCGACGAGCCGACCTCGGCCTTGGACCCGGTCGCCGCCGAAGAGGTGCTCTCGGCGATCCAGCGGCTCGTCCACGACCACGGCCTGACCGTCGTGCTCGCCGAGCACCGACTCGAGCGGGTGGTCCACCACGCCGACGGCATCGTGGTGCTGCGCGACGGCGTCGCCGGGCGGGTGCTGCCGCCCGCCCAGGCGATGGCCACCAGCCCGGTCGTCCCCCCGCTCGTGGCGCTGGGTCGGCTCGCGGGGTGGGACCCGCTCCCGCTGTCCGTCCGGCAGGCGCGTCGCCGCGCGGGCGCGCTGCGCGAGCGTCTGGCCCTGGCCATGGACGCGCCCGACCCCGCGGCATCATCGTCCGCACCCGACCCCACGACGCCATCGTCCGCACCGGGCCCGATGTCCGCACCCGGCCCGACGTCCGCCCCCTCGCGCCCACCGTCGGCACACCCTGCCCCGCTAGAGGTCACCGGCCTGCGCGTCGCCCGCAGCCGACGCCGGGTCCTG
>JBDIAS010000169.1:0-6748 GCA_039812465.1 Austwickia sp.
GAAATGTCCGGGGGTCCAGAGTCGGTGCTCGGTGTGGTGGTTGGCCGCGGACTCGCTTCTTCGGCGGCGATGTTCGTCGTCGATGGGGACATGCCTTGCTCGGCGTGGACTCTCCTGTAGGAGCGTCTTCGTCGAGGACCGAGTGTCCGGTTCGATCGAGGGCGTCAGTGTCGGTCACGGCGTACCAGTGGGTGAGACGCCGCGGGCTGGGGCGCCCGTGGGCAGGAGATGCGCGGTGGGTGCTCGGGTTATGCGTACGTTTGCCGCCCGCGGGCGGGAGGTGGCGCGAGCCACCTGCGGGTTGGCCGCCGTACTCCGCCCGTGGGCGGGAAGCGTCGGCCACCGAGCTCCCGGCAGGCCGGGTGAACACTCCTCGGTGCGGGTGAACTCTCGCTTCCGGGCGGGGTGGCCAGGCCACCGGACTCCCCTGGGGCGGGGTGGGCTCCTCCGCTACCGGGTGAGCTCTCGCCTGAGCGAGTGTTCACCCGGTCTCGGGAGAGTTCGGCCAAGGTGACCGGTGTCCGGTCGCGTCGCGGCTGGTGTCGGTCCGGGGAGGCCACCCGGGCCCGGGAGGGTTCGGTCGAGGTGACAGGTGTCCGGCGGCTCGCGGGTGAGCCCTCGTCTGGAGGAAAGGTCTCCGGGGGTCAGGAGCGGCAGGCATCGGCGAGGGCGGCGCGCCAGTCCGCGCTCGACGCGACGTTCAGCCCCCGGTCGAGCCCCCCGTCGCCCGATGCGCTCGTGACCACGGTGCCGCCGTGCACGACCGACCAGGGCGCATCGACCATGGCGCCGCTGGCGGTGTCCACCACCAGCACAGGGTTTCCGGGGCTCGTGCCGACGATGACCAGGCCGTCCGAGGCGCCAAACAGGCGGTCGACGTCCCGCGGCAGATCCTGGATGTGTTGCGGGTCGAGGCGGTAGTTCGCGGGGTCGTAGGCCATCAGGGTCCTACCGTCGACCCAGAGCAGGCGCCTCTCGTCGGCGGCCGTCTGCAAGGGGCGCAGCGTCACGTCGACGTGAGGTAGGGGCTGGGGCGGCACGTCGTCGGCGAGGTTCTTGGAGACGAGGCGCCCCGGAGCCCCCGGCTCTGGGGAGTCCAGGAGCCAGAGCAACTGGCCGGCAACGGCGAGGGGTTGGAACCGTCCGTAGCCGAGAATGCGCCGGTGCCCACCGTCGATCCGGTAGTCGACGACGCGATCGGTGCCCTCGGGGGCTGTGGGTCTGCTCGGTGCGACGCGCGTTTCGGCCCAGGTCACGCCGCCGTCGCCGAGGACCGGGGAGCCGGACGGGCTCCACCCATCCGCGCCCGAAGCGGCGAGGACGCTCACGGTATCGGTCTGGGAATCCCACAGCCGGATCTCGGAGACGACGCCCATCACCTGCACGGCGTACGCCGCGTACCGCCCATCCCATTGGCCCGCCGCCGTTTGCTGTGCCCGAAGGCTTCCGCCGTCGCCCGACGTCGTGCCCGCCGTCAGGTCCAGTACGCGCAGGGTGCGGTTCTCGCCGCCGGTCTCCACGATCGCCGTGGGATGGCCCTCACCCGGCAAGCGCGCCACCGAGCGCAGCACGTCGGTCGGCGCGACGTCGCGCAGATCGGCCTGGCCCGCGGGTCGCGCGAGGTGAGCCGCGAGAGGATCCGGAAGTCGGCCGCAGGGCGCGCCGCCCGCGTCCACGACCTGGAGCGACCCGTCCCCGGTCGCCGATTGCGTCGCCGCGGGCGGCGGGATGGCGGGGGAGAGCTGGGGCGGGCCGAAGAGGGGACCTGCGCCGAATGCCAGGGCCAGGGCGGTGACGCCCGCGACCCCCGAGCCGGCGACGCCGCCGAGCAGCGCGCGGCGTCGGCGCACGCGGCGGCGGCCGGCGGTCACGACGCCCTCGAGGTCCACCCTCATCGGGGGGACGGCCGCGGCGCGCAGGCCGGAAAGGACGTCGTCGTCATGAGTGGACATGGTCGCCTCCCAGGGCGGTACGAAGGGCGCGGCGCCCGTCGGAACCGGCGGACTTCACGGTTCCGACGGAGACGCCGAGGATGTCGGCGACGTCGCGCTCGGACAGATCGGCCAGGTGCCGGAGCACGACCACCTGGCGCTGGCGCAGAGGCAGCGCCTCGAGAGCCCGTACGACGTCGACGCGCTCACCGACCGAGGCGCGAGCCGCGCCGTCGGGCGGGCGCGCCACCGGCGTCTCTCGGCGGCGCCGTCGCGTCTCGTCGATGTGCAGGTTGACGAGGATGCGGTGGACGTAGCCGTCGACGGGCCGCTCGTCGCGGACCAGACGCGGCCAGCGCACGTACAGGCGGGTGAGGGCCTCCTGGACCAGTTCCTCGGCGAGGATCGGGTCGCCGCACAGGTACCAGGCCGTGCGCAGCAGCGGTCCCGAACGCGCCTGGACGTAGTCCGTGAACTCACGTTCCGCGGCGGCCCGCATCACGCCCCACCTCCGATCAGCGCCACGACGCTCGCATGGCGACCCGCCGTTGCCCCGGCGCCGTGCGACGTATCCTCACCCTTCCCACGCGGCGGCGCGCCGAAAGGTTGGGTTCGCGACACGGAAAGTTGGCTCACCACAGCGTACGGATCCCCGCGTGCCGCATCACGCCGCTGCCGCGCCGTGCCAGACCAGCACGGTGCCCGACCCGCGCCCCGCCGGACCAGCCCGGTGGCCGACGCGCGCCCCGCCGGACCAGCCCGGTGGCCGACGCGCGCCCCGCCGGACCAGCCCGGTGCCCGACCCCACCGGTGCCCGACCCCACCGGTGCCCGACCCCACCCGTGCCCGACCAGATTGCGCCGGGGGCGTGCCAATCTCGGGGGCTCAGGGGCGGGCCAGGATCTCCCCGTGGGTCATGGTGAACCAGGCGCCGGGGTCGGATCCCCAGTCCCGCCAGGCCCGGGCGATCGACGCCAGCTCGTCGGCGTCGGCCAGGCCGCGCTCGAGCGCCTGACCCGCGAACGAGGACTCCACCGCCCGGTGCGACCAGCTCTCGCCCCACCAGGCCGTCGCTTCCGCGGTGGCGTAGCACCACACGCTCGCGGTCGCGGTGACGTCGGTCAGCTCGGCCGCGAGGGCCCAGGACCGCAGCCGCCGGCCGGCGTCGGAATGCGCCCGGTTGCCGGCGCTCAGCTCCTGGTAGAGCTCCATCCACCGGTCGAGCCCGGAGGAGGTGGGCCACCATCGCATCGAGCCGTAATCGCATTCCCGCGCCGCGACGAGGCCCCCGGGGGCGGTCACGCGCGCCATCTCCCGCAGCGCCGCGACCGGGTCGGGGAGGTGGTGGAGAACCTGGTGGGCGTGCACGACGTCGAACGCGCCATCCTCGTACGGCAGCGCGCCCACGTCCGCGACCTCGAACCGCACGCACTCCTGGGCCCGCTGGGCTGCCTCGGCGCGGGCGGCCTCGATCGCGGCGGGCGCGGAATCCACGCCGACCACGCGCCCGCTGCCACCCGCCTCGCCGTTGCCCGTCCCATCGTCGCCGGTCCCGTCGTCGAGCGCGGCCGCCAGGTCGAGGGTGATCGTGCCGGGGCCGCAGCCGACGTCCAGCAGGCTCATGCCAGGGCGCAGGTGGGGCAGCAGGTACGCGGCGCTGTCCGCAGCGGTTCGGCCGGCGTGGGACGCCAACACGCTGGCGTGGTGCCCGTGGGTGTAGCGCTCGCTCATCGCAATCCCCTCGTCGTCGGTCCCGCGAACGGCCCTGTCATGTCATCGCCCCGCGAGCACCTTCTCACCCGAAGGAGAATGCGGGCGTCGCCCGATCATTCCCACGCGCCTCGACACTCAGCAATCGAGGGCGACGGCGACCGCCTCGCAGATCTCGCGAGAGCGTGCCGACGAGAGGCTACCGACGCGTTCGGTGAGGAAGCCGACCGAGATGCTCTCGAGGCTGTCCGTGGACGCCACGCATGTCCGCGGAACGGGATCACGGCGCGGATCAAGCTCTACCTCGCTCGGAAGGCCTCGGATCGTGGTGCTGCAAGGGGCGACGATCGCGCGTCGTCGCGCCGCGATCGCCGCGTCGCGGGAGAGGATCACGACCGGCCGGCGGCCGATCTCGGGGAACTCACACCACCAGATGTCGCCGCGGCGGGGCAGGTCGTTCACGGTGCGATGCGGGCTCGTTGCGCTGCCAGTGCGAAGGACTCGAGATCGCCCCACTCGTCCTGCGAGTCCACCGGCTGCGCCGCGTATGCCATCGCATAAGCGGCGTCGATCTCGGCCCGCCGGTGTCCTGCGAGGAACGCCGTGAGGGCCGCGTCGATCAGTGAGGCGTCGCTTTTGGGGCCCTCATACAGTGCTCGGGCCCGGGCCAGGAGCTCAGGATCGACCGTCGTGCTCAGTCGGATGCGTGCCATGCCATAAGCATGGCACGTGTGTAGGACGACGACGAGCGGGATCGCGTGGACCGTGGGGCCTCGGGCGGAGGCGAACGTGCCATCGCGGGTGGCCAACTAGGATCGGGCCCATGACCAAGGTGCTCTCCGCCGTCGCGTGGCCGTACGCCAACGGACCCCGCCACATCGGGCACGTCGCCGGGTTCGGCGTGCCCTCGGACGTCTTCAGCCGCTACATGCGCATGGCGGGGCACGACGTTCTCATGGTGAGCGGCACCGACGAGCATGGGACGCCGATCCTGGTCGCCGCCGACGCCGCCGGCGTCTCGCCGCACGAGCTGGCCGACACCAACAACCGGATCATCGTGGAGGACCTGGTCAACCTCGGCCTGAGCTACGACCTCTTCACGCGTACGACCACCCGCAACCATTACGCCGTCGTACAGGAGCTGTTCCGCCGCAACCACGCCAACGGCTACATGGTGGAGCGCACCACGCACGGGGCGATCAGCCCGAGCACCGGCCGCACGCTCCCGGACCGCTACATCGAGGGGACGTGCCCGCTCTGCGGCTTCGAACACGCCCGCGGGGACCAATGCGACCACTGCGGCAACCAGCTGGATCCGACCGACCTGATCGAGCCCCGCAGCAAGATCAACGGCGAGGTCCCGGAGTTCGTCGAGTCCCAGCACTTCTTCCTGGACTTGCCGGCGCTCGCCGAGGCGCTGACGGCGTTCATCGACGACCGCGAAGCGAGCGGGCTGTGGCGCCCGAACGTGATCCGGTTCAGCAAGGGCCTGCTCAAAGATATGAAGCCGCGCGCGATGACCCGCGACATCGACTGGGGCATCCCGATCCCGCTCGACGGGTGGCGGGACGACCCGAACAAGCGGCTCTACGTGTGGTTCGACGCGGTCATCGGCTACCTGTCGGCCTCGATCGAGTGGGCCCGCCGGACCGGCGACCCGGAGGCGTGGCGCGCCTGGTGGAACCGCCCCACCCTGGACAATCCGGGCGGCGTTGACGAGGCCAGCGGCGACCTCCCGGTCAGCTACTACTTCCAGGGCAAGGACAACATCACGTTCCACTCCCAGATCTGGCCGGCGGAGCTGATCGGCTACGCGGGTCGCGGCAGCCGGGGCGGCGAGCCGGGCGAGTACGGGGTCCTCAACCTGCCGACCGAGGTCGTCGCGAGCGAGTTCATGACGATGGAGGGCAAGCAGTTCTCCTCCAGCCGCGGGGTCGTCATCTACGTGCGGGATCTGCTCTCCCGCTATCAACCCGACGCGTTGCGCTACTTCATCTGCGCCGCCGGCCCCGAGAGCAGCGACTCCGACTTCACCTGGGCCGAGTTCGTGCAGCGGACCAACTCCGAGCTGGTCGCGGGCTGGGGCAACCTGGTCAACCGGACGGCCAGCATGATCGCCAAGAACTTCGGCGAGATCCCCGCCTGCGGGCCGCTCGAGCCGGTCGATGAGGAGATCCTGGCGGCCGTGCGCGGCGGGTTCGACACGGTCGGTTCCCTGCTCGCGCGGCATCGGCAGCGAGCCGGGATCGCCGAGGCGATGCGTCTCGTCGGAGAGGTGAACGCGTACGTCTCCCGCACCGAGCCCTTCAAGCTGAAGGGGGAGGACCAGCGGGAGCGGCTGGGCACGATCCTGCACACGCTGGCCCAGTGCGTGAGCGACCTCAACGTGATGCTCAGCCCGTTCCTGCCGCACAGCAGCAACGACGTCGACCGGGTGCTCGGCGGCGAGGGCACGATGACGCCGATGCCGCAGATCGTCGAGGTCACCGATTTCGACGACGAGGTGGAGGGGGCGCCGGGCACCGTACCGCCCGTCCGCACCTACCCGGTCATCATGGGCGACTACACGACCGGCGTGACCTGGGGCCCGCGCCCGGTCGCCGCGGGCACGCCGATCGCCAAGCCGGCGCCGGTCTTCACCAAGCTCGACCCGTCCGTGGTCGAGGACGAGACGCAGCGACTGCGCGCGGGGGCCGACGCGTGAACGAGCCCCGGCCCTGGCCGCTGCCCGAACCGCTCCCGCACCCCGTCGTGGACCACCACTGCCACCTCGACATGTCCCGCGGCGACGAGCCGCTCCCGGACGTGGCCGCGACGCTGGCCGACGCGACGAGCGTCGGCGTGGACCGGGTCGTGCACATCGGTTGCGACGTGCAGCGCGCCCACCGGGCCGTCGAACTCGCCGAGCAGCACCCGTCGATCGTGGTGGCGGTCGGGCTGCACCCCAACGAGGCTCCGCGGCTGGCCGCGCGGGGCGGCCTGGCCGAGGCGATCGACGAGATCGCCGCGCTCGCCGCCCACGACCGCGTCAGGGCGATCGGGGAGACCGGCTTGGACTACTACCGGACCGGGGAGGACGGGCGCTCCGCCCAGACCGACAGCCTGCG
>JBDIAS010000170.1:0-6724 GCA_039812465.1 Austwickia sp.
GCCGAATTGACTTGAAACCAACAAACAATTGGCATCGATCAAAAAATGGCACGCTGTTGAGTTATCAAGAATCGGATACCGAATCGAAAGACACCGCAGTAGCTGCGGGTTCCGAAGCGATGTGGCTTTTCGTCATCGAAGGCTTACCTTGCGGTTGCCTCCGGACAGGCCCACCAGCGTACCAGGCGCTGCACCCGAGTCGCAAGTCCTTGCGTCCCAGGACAGCTCATACCTGAGCCGCGCTCTGGTTCTGGTGGTGGTGTCGTCCGCGGAGACCGACCGCCTGTGGCGTCCGTTCCTCCCTCGCGGCGACTTGGACTACTGTAGGCAATCCTGCCAGGAAGACCAAATCGGCTGGTCAGCGCGTGTTCACGTGGAGTTTCCCCGCCGCGCCGCCGCCAGCGAACGCCGTCCTCGCTTGAGCACCGCGACCGCGCCGTGCAGGAAGTCCACCTCGCCCAGGGTCGCCTCAGGGTCGCGGACCTTCGCGTTGTTGACCGACACGCCCCCCTCGGCCAGCACGCGGCGGGCGGCGTTGCGCGATTCGACCAACCCGCTCGCCACCAGGGCGTCCACCAGGGTCGCCCCGGGGGGCACTTCCCCGCCGGGCAGCTCCGCCGTCGCGTCACGCAGGGTTCCGGCGTCCAACGCGGCCAGGTCCCCCTTGCCGAACAGCGCCTCCGACGCGGCCTGCACCGAGGCGGTCGCCTGCGGCCCGTGGACCAGCGTGGTCATGTCGGCGGCGAGCACCCTCTGGGCGCCGCGTCGCCAGGGCTCGTCCGCCACCTGGCGTTCCAGCTCGGCGATCTCGTCACGGTCTCGATCGGTGAAGACCTTGAGGAGCTTCACCACCGAGGCGTCCTCCATGTTGAGGAAGTACTGGTAGAACGCGTACGGGCTCGTCATGTCCGCCGACAGCCAGATCGCGTTGCCTTCCGACTTGCCGAACTTCACGCCCGCCGCGTCGGTCAGCAGGGGTGAGGTAAGCGCGTGGACGGAGACGCCTTCGACCCGATGGATGAGATCGACGCCGGCCGTGAGGTTGCCCCACTGGTCCGAGCCGCCGATCTGAAGGGTGCACCCGTAGGCGCGGTAGAGCTCCAGGAAGTCCATGGCCTGCAGGAGCTGGTAGCTGAACTCCGTGTACGAGATCCCCTCCTGACTCTCCAGGCGGGCGGCGACGGACTCCTTGCGCAGCATCTGGTTGACTCGGAAATGCTTGCCGACGTCGCGCAGGAAGTCCAGGGCGCTCAGCGGGGCCGTCCAGTCCAGGTTGTCCACGAGCCGCGCCGGGTGGGGGCAGTCGGGGTCCGTGCCTTCGAAGTCCAGGAAAGGACGTACGAGCTCCTTGATGCGCGCCACGTTGAGGGCGGTCTGCTCCTTGGTCTTGAGCACCCGCTCGCTCGTGGGCTTCGGGTCGCCGATCTGACCGGTCGATCCACCGACGAGGCAGATCACCCGGTGACCGGCGCGCTGCATGCGCCGCAACGCGACCAGCTGCACGAAGTTGCCGAAGTGCAGGCTTGGGGCGGTGGGGTCGAAACCGCAATAGACCGTGACCGGCCCCTCGGCGAACGCCTGGCGCAGTGCGTCCTCGTCGGTGGTCTGAGCCACCGCCCCGCGCCACTTGAGCTCGTCGATGATGTCCGTCACTGTCGCTCGCACCCTTCCTCGATCCCGATGTGGCCGACCCTCGGACCCGACCTGGCCGACCCTCGGACCCGACCTGGCCGACCCTCGGACCCGACCTGGCCGAGGACCAGACTGCCACGCGCGGGAACTCACCGACGGCGCCGACCGGCCCGCGACACGCCCGGTCGATACACGGAGACCGTCGGCTCGTCGGCCACCCAGAAGCGCCAGGGGTAAGCGGCGCCGTCGCCGCCCGGCCCAGAGACCCCCACGCGGGGACCGCGCCGGACGCGGGCCGGATCGATCGGGTCCGGCGGCGGCTCGAACCAGCCGCCGACCCCGGGCCCGGCGCAGACGTCGAGCCCGTTCTCCGCGCGGGCCAGACCCATCGTCGTCGTGAGCCGCGCCGGCCCGCGGGCCCAGTCCCGCACCGGGATCCCCGGTCGGCGCGCCGCCGCGACCTCCTCGCCGTCGACCACGCGGCCGGCGCGCAGCAGCACCGCCGCGGCCGCCCCCTCGTGGCCGGTGACGACGTTGGCGCAGAAGTGCATGCCGTAGGTGAAGTACACGTAGAGGTGACCGGCCGGCCCGAACATCACCGCCGTCCGCGGCGTAGCACCACGATACGCGTGAGAACCCGGGTCCCTCTGACCGTCGTACGCCTCAACTTCCGTGAGAACGAGGCCGACCCCACCGTGCCGGAAGACGCACCCCAGGAGCTCCGGGGCGACCTCAAGGACCGGCCGCGCGAAGAACGCCCGATCCAGCATGCCGGGCCTCACGCGATGCGGGGACGGACCCGCGCCCACTCCCGCGCCGCGCGGGAGGCCTCCCTGACCGCCTCGCGTTGCTCCGCCACCCGAGCCGGGGCCGTGCCGCCCTTGGCGTCCCGCGAGGCGAGCGACCCCTCGACGGACAGCACCGACCGCACCTGCGGGGTCAGCGCCTCATGGATGCCCGCCAGGTCGGCGTCCGAGAGCTCCCACAACTCGATCCCGCGCGTCTCGCAGACCCGGACGCACTCGCCGGCGACCTCGTGCGCCACCCGGAACGGCACGCCCTGACGCACCAGCCACTCCGCGACGTCGGTGGCGAGTGAGAAGCCCTGCGGCGCGAGCTCGGCCAGCCGGTCGGTGTGGAAGACCAGCGTGGCCGTCATACCGGCCACGGCGGGCAGCAACACCTCGAGGGTGTCCACCGCGTCGAAGACCGGTTCCTTGTCCTCCTGAAGGTCCCGGTTGTACGCCAGCGGCAGCCCCTTGAGCGTGGTGAGGAGCCCGGCGAGGTCCCCCACCAGGCGCCCCGCCTTCCCCCGGGCGAGCTCGGCCACGTCCGGGTTCTTCTTCTGCGGCATGATGCTCGACCCGGTCGAGTAGGCGTCGTCGAGCGTCACAACGCCGAACTCCTTGGTCGCCCAGAGGCAGACTTCCTCGGCGAAGCGGGAAACGTCGACCGCCGCCATCGCTGCCACGAAGGCGAACTCGGCCACGAAGTCGCGTCCCGCGGTGCCGTCGATCGAGTTCTCGCACGCGGACTCGAAGCCGAGGTCGGCCGCCACCGCCTCCGGATCCAACCCCAGCGAGGACCCCGCGAGGGCGCCGGACCCGTACGGAGAGACCGCCGCCCGCACGTCCCAGTCCTGCCAACGCTGCACGTCGCGCAGCAGCGCCCAGGCGTGCGCGAGCAGGTGGTGGGCGAGCAGGACCGGCTGCGCGTGCTGCAGGTGGGTCCGCCCCGGCATCGGCGCCCCCGGGTGCGCATCGGCCTGGCCCAGCAGGGCGTCGACCACGTCCAGGACGAGGGCGGCGCAGGCGCGGGCGTGGTCGCGCAGGTACATGCGGAAGAGCGTGGCGACCTGGTCGTTGCGGGAGCGCCCCGCCCGAAGCCGGCCGCCCACCTGCGGCCCGACCCGCTCGATGAGTCCCCGCTCTAGCGCGGTGTGCACGTCCTCGTCGTCGACGCCCGGTCCGAAGGCCCCCGACGCCACGTCCGCCTCCAGCCGACGCAGCCCGTCGAGCATCGCCTCCAACGTCGCGTCGTCCAGGAGGCCCGCGGCGTGCAGCACCCGCGCGTGGGCGCGGGAACCCGCGAGGTCGTACGGCGCCAGCCGCCAGTCGAAGTGCGTCGATTTCGACAGCGCGGCGAGGGCGTCCGCGGGACCGCCGGCGAACCGGCCCCCCCACAGCGCGAGGGGGCGGTCGTCGTCGCGTGGTTCCGTGCTCACCGGCGTCCTTTCGCGGGGGTGCTGCCACCAGCAGCGTACGGGTGTCGGCTGGGCCGCTTCGCTGCGGCGGGCTCACTGCTCGCCGGAGGCCAGCGCGAGCAGCCGGTCCGCGACCAGCTGCCCCGCGTCGACCCGCGAGGTGATCACCAGGACCGTGTCGTCGCCCGCGATCGTGCCCACGATGTCCTCGTCGTCGGCGCGGTCCAGGGCGGAGGCCAGGTAGTTCGCGGCGCCGGGCGGGGTGCGCAGCACGACGAGGTTCGCCGAGGCGGTCGCGGTCACCAACAGGTCCTCGCACAGCCTCCGCAGGCGGGCGGCCACCTCCTCGGGGCTCTCCGCGGCGCGCAGCGAGCGGTCGCCGCCCTCACCGGGCACCGCGTAGACCAGCACGCCGCCGTGGCGGATCTTCACCGCGCCGATCTCGACGAGGTCGCGGGAGAGGGTCGCCTGGGTCACGTCGTACCCGTCCTGCGCGAGCAGCTCCAACATCTGGCCCTGGCTACGGACCGGGAGCCGCGCGATGATCTCCACGATCCGCTGGTGCCGGGCGGTGCGGGAGTGGGCGAGCGACACGGGCTTCCTCCTTCAGGCGGTCCCCTCTTCAGACGGTTCTTCTGGCGGTCTCCGGCGCCCCGGTGGTCTGCGCCACCAGGAACTCCAGCAGCGCCTTCTGGGCGTGCAGGCGGTTCTCGGCCTCGTCCCACACCATGGATTGCGGCCCGTCGATCACGTCGGCGGTCACCTCGTAGCCACGGTAGGCAGGGAGGCAGTGCAGGAAGACCGCGCCGGGCGCGGCGAGGGACATCAGGGAGCTGGACACCTGGTAAGCCTTGAACGGGTTGGCCTCGCCCTGGCGCGCCTCGCGCTCGGCCTCCTTGCCCATCGACACCCAGGTGTCGGTGGCCACCACGTCGGCGTCGACCACGGCCTGCGCGGCGTCGTGCACCAAGTCGACGGTGCCGCCGGTCCGTTCGCCGATCCGTCGGGCGGTGGCGATGACGTCCGGGTTGGGCTGGAACGACGCCGGCCCGGAGATCCGAACGTGCATCCCCGCGGTCACCCCACCGAGGACGTAGCTGTTGGACATGTTGTTCGCGGCGTCCCCCAGGTAGACGAGCACCCGCCCGGCGAGGTCACCGAAGCGCTCCTTCACCGTCTGCAGGTCGGCCAGGATCTGGCACGGGTGGAACTGGTCGGTCAGCGCGTTGACCACGGGCACGGTGGAGTGCGCCGCCATTTCCTCGATGCGGTCCTGGCCGTGGGTGCGCCACACGATGGCGGACACGGCGCGGGTGAGAACGCGCGCGGTGTCGGCGACGGACTCGCGCACCCCGATCTGCGCGAGGTTGCCGTCGACCACGAACGGGAAACCGCCGAGCTCGGCGATCCCGGCCATGAACGACACCTGGGTGCGCAGGGTGGGCTTGTCGAAGATGACCGCCACGGACTGCGGTCCCTCGAACGGCCGGGCGGCGAAACGGTCGGCCTTCAGGGCGATGGCCCGGTCGATCACCTGGGCCTGCTCGGCCGGCGTGAGGTCGTCGTCGCGCAGGAAGTGGCGCACGCTCATGGGGAGTCCTTCGGAACGTCGAGGTGGGACTGCAGGGACTGGACGAACCGGTCGACCTGCTCGGCGCTCAGCACCAGCGGCGGCACGAGCCGGAGCGTCCGCGGGTTGGGCGCGTTCACGATGATGCCGTCGGCCAGCAGCGCGGCGGCCAGGTCGGGGGCGCCGTCGTCGGTCAGCCCGATGCCGAGCAGCAGCCCGCGACCGCGTACCTCGGCGATCCGCGGGTGACCCAGTCCCAGGACGGCGGCCCGGATCTTCTCACCCACCTGCACGGCGTGGTCCATCAACTGCTCGGACTCGATGACGTCGAGGACTGCCAAGGCGGCCGCGCACGCGAGCGGGTTGCCGCCGAACGTGGACCCGTGCTGTCCCGCCGTGAGCAGGCCGGTCACCGCGGGGCCGTACGTGAGCAGCGCCCCGATCGGGACCCCGCCGGCGAGGCCCTTGGCGAGCGTCATCGCGTCCGGGCGAACGCCCGAGGGCTCGTGGGCGAACCAGGTGCCGGTCCGGCCCACCCCGCTTTGCACCTCGTCGAAGATCAGCAGCGCGCCGTGCGCCGTGCATAGTTCGCGGGCAGCGCGCAGGTACGCCTCCGACGCGGGCCGCACGCCCGCCTCGCCCTGGATCGGCTCCAGGAACACCGCCGCGATGTCGCCGCGCCCGTCCTCGAACACGGCGCGCAACGCCTCCGCGTCGTCGAAGGGCACGAAGGTGACGTCGCCGAGCAGCGGCGCGAACGGCTCCCGGTAGGCCTCCTTATGGGTGAGCGCGAGCGCGCCCGTGGACCGTCCGTGGAAGCCCCCTTCGGCCGCCACGATCCTGCTGCGGCCGGTGCGCCGGCTGAGCTTCACCGCCGCCTCGTTGGCCTCGGTGCCAGAGTTCGCGAAGAACACGGCGGAGCCCTCCGGGGCGCCCGCGAGCGCGAGCAGCCGCTCGGCCAGGTCGATCTGGGGGGCTGTGGTGAAGAAGTTCGAGACGTGCACGGCGCGCTGCGCCTGCTCGGCGATCGCCGCCACGAGCGCCGGGTGGGCGTGACCCAGGGCGTTCACCGCGATCCCGGCGAGCAGGTCGAGGTAGCACCGCCCGTCCGCGTCGTAGACCTCGCAGCCCTGCCCGTGCGTGAGCACGCGCTGGGGCGTGCCGAACACCTGGAGCAGGGCGTGCCCGTAGCGGTCGAGGTAGGCGTCCTGGGCTCCGGTCATGGCGCCACGCTCCGCTCCGATGAGTGGTCCCCCGCGCCGTCAGTCCCGTCGCCGGACGCGTTGTCGTCGGCCGCGTCGCCGTACGGGTCGCCGCCG
>JBDIAS010000171.1:0-6595 GCA_039812465.1 Austwickia sp.
CGCGGCTACCTGAGCCGGCGCCAGCAGTTCCGGCAGATGAGCGACGCCAACGTGGTCGGCGCCCTGGCCACGGCCGGCGTCCAGCTGGGTCTCGGTCAGGCGGGTTTCAGGGGGTCGGGGCTCAGTATCGGGTACGGGCTCGGTCGGCTGCTGTCCACCGGGATGATGCTCCGCGCCAGCGGGCTCCCGCTCCGCGGACCCATCCGGTTCGGTCTCTTGCGGCGCTGGTCCCAGATCCCGATCTGGACCCTCGTGCCCGCAATGCTCAACGCGCTCACGGTCGGCGGGGTCGCGATGGTCATGACTGCCCTTTACGGCGTGGTCTTCGCGGGCCAGTTCGGTTTCGTGCAGCGCCTGCTGTCGATGCCGGTGGCGCTGCTCGGCCAAGCGGTGGCAGCCGTCTTCTACACCAAGTTCGCGGCCATGCACCGTGCCGAACAGGACACCTCTCACCACATGGTCCGGCTGGCGCGGGTGCTGCTGTGGATCGCGCTGGTGGTCTTCGTGCCGATCACCCTGCTCGGGCGGGAAGCGTTCGTGCTGGCCTGGCCGGACCGCAGGTGGGAGACGGCCGGCTACATCTCGGGGATCCTCGCGCCGTGGCTCATGGTGAACTTCGTGTCCTCACCGCTGTCGGGCTACGCGACCGTGAAGAACGAGGTACGCCGGCTCTTCGGGTTGGCGTGGCTCGAGGCCGGGCTGCGCTTTCCGGCGTTGGCGCTGGGGCTCGTCGTCGGGGGCCCGATGCTGGGGGTCCAGGTGTATTCGCTGGCGGGCCTCGCGATTTGCCTGTATTGGACGATCTGGGTGATGCGCTTGAGCGGCGCGTCCACGCGGACGGCCTGGGGGGTCGTGGCGTGGCCGCTCGTGTTTATCATCGCCGCGTGGGCGTTCTCCCAGGTGGGGCGGGACGCCCTGGGCATGACCGGGTACGTCGCCTGTGCCCTGGCCGCGTCGGCGGTCGCCGCGGTGCTGGGTGGCGTGGGCGTGGTACGGGCGTTGCGCGCCTGAGGTCGGCGCATCGCCACCACCAGGCGGCTCCCTCGCGGTCGGGTCGTGGCCGACGCCAGGGTCCTCGCGGTCAGGCCGTGGCCGACATCAGGAACGGCATGAGTGCTGCGGCCGACGCAGCGCCCCCGTGCCACCGTCGTACGAACGCGGGTCCCTCCAGAGCTCGAGGCCTGTAGGCCTCGGGGTGGGCCGCGATGTCCCGCACGACGTCGCCCAACGTGGTGGGGTCGACGTCGAGGATGGGCGGCGGTTCGGGCATCTTCGCCCGGGTGCCGTGGACGCCGGCGAGGACGAGCCGTCCCGCCGCCATCGCTTCCACGGCGGCCGCACCGTACGCGTCGCCGGAGATCTGGTCGATGACGACGTCGGCCGTCCCGATGATGCCCGGCATCTGCGCGTGGGCGACCTGTTCGGGTTCGGCGTAGTCGATGATCCCCTCGGCGGCGAGGCGCTGCATGACCGGCGTGATCTTGTGCGTGCCCTTCGTGGGCGGGTTCCGGCGGCTGGGCAGGTGCACGACGCGGGGCCGCGTGCCTTCCAGCACGGGGAGCTCGTTCGTCCAAGCGTCGAGGTCGATCGATAGCGGGAGCCAGGTGGCGTCAGGCAGGTCCCACAGGAGATCCGGCGTACTGACGAACACGGGAAGGCCGCTTCGCTGAGCGAGCGCTCGGTTGCGCGAGGCGACCGACGTCAGCCTCCTCAGGTAGAGGGGTTCAGCGGCGGCGAAATAGGAGTGCCGGTTGCGTTCGCGGTGGTGGGCCGGATCCCGGACGTCGCTCCCGTGGGCCACGAGGGCGACCTGCAGCCCGCGTCGGCGCAGTCGGCGGGCGTCACGCTTCGTGCTGCCGAGGCGGGGCCACCCGTAGAGCCTCTCGAAACCGTCGAGGGCCACGTGGGTGGCTCCCGCCAGGGCGGCGTCCGCTCGAGCGGCGCGCCCCCAGGCGGTGTAACGGGTCCCCGATCCGATGAAGCGGTCGGCTTCGAACTGGAAGGTGCCGGTCGGGGATCCCTCGCCGAAAGTGAACGACCATGCGTCGTGCGGGGTGTGCGCGCGCACTGCGTGGGCCCAGCGGTGAGCCTGGTCGGCGTAGTTGGCCGGCCCGACGGCGAGCGCCGCGCGCGGGGTGGCCGCGAGGTTCGAAGTGGTCACGGCGGATGCCTCCGCGGATCGAGGGGGAAGTGGCCGTCGGGGACGCGGGCCAGGACTCATCGTGGCATAGGGATTTCGAGCGGGCGTGTCGTCGAGGCGCGCGCCGGGCGGGCGCCGGCTCCTGTAGGCGTCTGCACCGCGGGTGGGAGACAATCGGGGGCGGCGTGGCACGGACGGGCGCAGGCCGGACGAGGCGTGCGGGGGAAGGAGTCGGCGGGCGATGGCAGGCACACCGGGGATGATCGGCAAGGGTCTCAAGTACGCGGTGAAGTACGGCCCGCAGATCGCCGTCGTCGTGAAGGTGGCCAAGGAGCCCGCTCAGGAGGCGGCCAAGAAGGCGTGGGCGACCCAGCACGCCAGGAGCTCCGCGTTCGCCCAGGCGAAAACCTTGGCCGACGGGAGCGTGCTGAAGGTCTTCCACGAGGGCACGCCCGTGTGGGTCGTGTTCAGCGGCGACGACGTGATCACGTGGGTGCCCCGCCCGGACGGCGCGAGCATCGAGTCCCTTCTGGATCATGCGGACCTGAGCCAACGGGTGCGGCCGGCGGACCGCCCGACGGCGGCAAAACGGGTGAAGAAGTTCGCGCCACGTAGGCGGAAGGGGTCGGTCGACGAGTCGAGCGATCCCCTGTGGCAGACGGCCCCCCAGGATGCGGTGCCCCAGGATGCGGTGCCCCAGGATTCGATGCCTCACGATGCGCAGGCCGGCCGGGCGCGCTGGTCCGACCGGCCCTGACGGGGCAATGCCAGATCCGCGTCGCTCACCTCGCTGGCGCCGGGGGACAGCTCTGCCTCCACCGCGTCGATCAGCTCCGCGGCGGTCAGGGGGCGTGGCGCCGCGTCGAGCGCGGACGCCCGGGGTGCCTCGTCGCCCGCCAATCCGAGGTCGTGCATGCGCCGCGCGGTGACGAACACCCGGGACTCCAGCGTGCCGACCAGGGAGTTGTAGGTCTCGACCGAGCGGCGCAGCGAGGAACCCATCCGGGTGAGGTGGCCGCCGAGGGTGCCTAGACGTGCGTACAGTTCGTCCCCCAGCGTCAGCAGCTCCCGTGCGCTCGCGGTCAGCGCGTCCTGCCGCCAGGCGTACGCGGCGGTGCGCAGCAACGTCAGCAGCGTCGCGGGGCTGGCGAGGACCACCTTGCGGGCGGCGGCGTCGTCGTAGAGCCCCGGGTCTGCCGCCAAAGCTGCGGCGAGGATTGCGTCGGCGGGGACGAAACAGACGACGACCTCGGGGGCGGCCGTGAAGGCGGACCAGTACCGCTTGGCGGCCAGCGCCTCGACGTGGCCACGCAGCGCCGAGGAATGCTCGGTTAACAGCTCGGTGCGCCGACTCGCGGGCAGCCCGTCGGCCTGGGCGGCGAGGAACGAGGACAGCGGCGCCTTGGCGTCGACGACCAGGCAGCGACCGCCGGGCAGGTGCGCGACCAGGTCCGGGCGGACCGTGGCGCCGTGCGACGCGACCGCGCTGACCTGCTCGTCGAAGTCGCAGCGGGGCAGCATCCCCGCGTGTTCGCAGACGCGGCGCAGCTGGGCTTCTCCCCAGACCCCGCGCGTGGTCGAGGCGTTGAGGGCGCCGGTGAGCGCCGCCGTCTGGGTCCGCAGCGCCCCCGCCTGGGCGCCCACTTCGGTCAATCGCTCGGAGAGGGATCCGTACTGCTCGACCCGGTCGCGCTCTAACGTGTCCACCTGCCGCTCGACGCGCGCCATCGCCTCGCGCAGGGGCGCCAGGGCGGCGGCGACCGCCCGATCCTCCTCCCGCGCGTCCGTCGCCAGCTCGAGCCGGTCGGCGAGATCGGCCTCCCGCTGGGCCAGCAGGTCGCGCTCGCCGCGGAGGCGCGCCACGTCGGCGGCCGCCTGGGCGCCGGCGGCCAGCCAGGCCAGCGCGGCCCCGACCGCGGCTGCGGCGAGCAGCAGCGCGACCAGTATCACGGCTGAGATCGTCATGGAAGCACTGTGGCAGGGTGCACTGACAACGCTGTGACCTGCGTCGATAGGTCGTACTGTCGTTGATCATCCGCCTCGGCGAGGCGCGGTGGCGGAGTCGGGAGGGCTCCGAGCGCCCCGGTAGACTCCCCGCCTGTGGCCCTGGAGATCGGAATCGTCGGACTGCCCAACGTCGGCAAGTCCACCCTGTTCAACGCGCTGACGAAGAACAGCGTGCTCGCGGCGAACTACCCCTTCGCGACGATCGAGCCGAACGTGGGCGTGGTGCCGCTGCCCGATCCACGCCTGCAGACGCTGGCGGGCATCTTCCGCAGCGAGAAGATCATCCCGGCCACGGTCTCGTTCGTGGACATCGCGGGCATCGTCCGCGGCGCGAGCACGGGGGAGGGGCTGGGCAACAAGTTCCTGGCCAACATCCGTGAGGCGGACGCGATCTGCCAGGTCATCCGCGCGTTCGCGGACGACGACGTCACGCACGTCGACGGCAAGGTCAGCCCGAAGGACGACATCGAGACCATCAACACCGAGTTGATCCTGGCCGACCTGCAGACGCTGGAGAAGGCGATTCCCCGCCTCGACAAAGAGGTCAAAGGCAAGAAGACCGACAAGGCCGTGCTGGACAGCGCCTTGGCGGCGCAAGCGGTGCTGGAGGCGGGAGACACCCTGTACGCGAGGGGAGCCCAGGCCGGCGTCGACCCGGACGCGATCCGCGAGCTGGGGCTGATGACGACCAAGCCGTTCCTCTACGTCTTCAACGTCGACGAGGACCAGCTGACCGATGAGGCCTTGCACGCCGAGCTGTCCGCGCTGGTCGCGCCCGTGGAGGCGATCTTCCTGAACGCGAAGCTCGAGTCGGATCTGGCCGAGCTCGACGATGAGGAGGCCGCCGAACTGCTGGAGTCGGTCGGGGTGAGCGAGCCGGGCCTGCACCAGCTGGCCCACACCGGATTCCGTACTCTCGGGCTGCAGACCTACCTGACCGCGGGCCCCAAGGAATCGCGCGCCTGGACGATCCGCACGGGCTGGACCGCCCCGCAGGCGGCGGGCGTGATCCACACCGACTTCCAGCGCGGCTTCATCAAGGCGGAGGTCGTGTCGTTCGACGACCTGGTGGCGGCGGGTTCGATGGCCGACGCCAAATCGGCCGGCCGGGTCCGGATGGAGGGCAAGGAGTACGTGATGGCCGACGGCGACGTGGTCGAGTTCCGATTTAACGTCTAGCGCTATTGACGACCGTCGTTACATGAGGATCCGGCGACATCTCTGGAGTGTGCCGGCAGGTGTACACCCGGAGCGAGATGGGAACAGAATGGTAGCCTTCCCCCATGGAGGCGAGAATGGATGCGGGTGGCCGCATCCTGGTGCCCAAAGCGCTTCGTGACGCGTTGGGTCTGGTCCCCGGATCGGTGGTCGACCTCTCGGCCTACGGCCGGGCACTGCAGATCACTCCCGGAGGGCGAACCGCCACTCTGCGGCGCGAGCCGGGTGGCCGGCTGGTGGCCGTCGGTGGCACGCCGGTCACAGATGAGTCGACCTTCGCCCTGATCGACGCTGGCCGCCGGTGACCGAACAGGGGCTGGTCGCGGTTGATACGAGCGTCGCCGTCCCACTGCTCACCGCCTCGCATGAGGCGCACGCAGCCGTCCTGGAGTGGGCGGCCGGGCGTTCGCTCGCGTTGAGTGGGCACGCGGTGGCCGAGACGTATTCGGTGCTGACCCGGCTGCCGGGGAGCTCCCGAGTTGACGCGTCAGACGCGGTGCGCCTGATCGATAGCAACTTCGGGGCGCGACTGATGCTCACCGAAGCCCAGTCCGCGAACGCGCATCACGCGTTCGCTCGCCTGGGGATCGAGGGTGGCGCGGTCTACGACGGATTGGTTGCCCTCGCCGCGCTCAGTCACGGCGCGACGCTCGCGACTCGAGACGCGCGTGCGCGCACCACGTACGAGGCTCTCGGGGTGGGTGTGCTCCTTGTCTGAGGGCGTGAGCCCGGAGCAGGCATCGCGGTGCGGCGGCCGTCAGATGCCGCCCGATCGTCGTCCTGCGACTCCTGAGCCGGTGACGAAGCAGGCCGCCGGCCGACTGATCGTCGTCGGTGGTCTGCCCGGCACCGGCAAGACGACCTTGTCCCAGGTTCTGGCTCCTGAGCTGGGCGCGGTCTACCTGCGCGTCGACGTCGTGGAGACGCCGTTGATCCGGGCCGGGATCGACGTCGGCCCCCTGGGCTACGAGGTGGTACGGGACGTCGCCCGGTCCAACCTGGCGTTGGGCGCGCCGGTCGTCGTGGACCTCGTCAACCCGCTGCCGGTGACCCGGAGGATGTGGACGGGGCTGGCAGCAGAGATGAGCGCGCCCCTGGTCGTCTTCGAGTGCGAGATCTCGGAGGCGGCCGAGCATCGGCGCCGCGTCGAGGCGCGTGTCCCGGACCTGAATGGGCAAGTGGTTCCGACGTGGGCCGACGTCGTCGGCAGGCAGTACGTGCCGTGGGACG
>JBDIAS010000172.1:0-6595 GCA_039812465.1 Austwickia sp.
CGTCCGGGACCGGCGCCTGCTGCGTGACGCCGACGGAGGCGTCGTCGCCGAGCTGGTGGACGACCACACGGAGGCCACCGTGCTCGCCAGCGTGCGGCTCGACGGCACCGAAGAGGTGCTGCGCTGGCGCGAGGTCGAGCTGGAGGCGGGCCCCGCCGCCGACGCGGAGGCGTACGAGGCGCTCTGCGCGGTGCTGGAGGACGGCGGCCTGACCCGCTCGGACTCGCCATCGAAACTCGCGCGCGCCCTGGCCGAACCGCTGGCTCGGCACGCGGCCCAAGACGCCGAGGGGGCCGAAGACACGAAGGGCGCTGCGGGCGCCGAGGGCGGCGAGGCGGTCACCGTGGGGCGTGTCGTCCTGGACTACCTCGGGGCCCAGCTCGGCGTGCTGCAGGCCCGCGAACAGGACGTCCGGGACGACGCGTACGACGCCGTCCACAAAGCGCGCGTGGCGACCCGTCGCGCGCGCAGCGCGCTGCGTACGTTCCGCGACCTCTTCGACCGCGAGCAGACCGATCCGGTGCGCGCGGAGTTGGCGTGGCTCGCCGGGGTGCTCGGCGAGGCGCGGGACGCGGAGGTGTTGCGGGAGCGCCTGGGCGAGCTGCTCGACCAGCTGGCCGACGAGGCCGGCGGGCGGGGTTCCGTCCTGAAGAACCGACACGTCCGCGACGCGCGCCGCCGGTTGCTCGGCATGGTGGAAGAGGACCACCGCGTCGGCCACAAGCACAGCGTCAAGGCGCTGGACTCCCGCCGGTACGAACGGCTTCTGGGCAGCTTGACCGAACTCGAGCTGAGCCCCCCGTACCGCGCTGGCTACGGCGATCGGCGGCCCGCCGACGCCCCTGCCGAGGAGGCGCTGCCCGACTACCTGCGCAAGGCGGCCGCGCGCGTCACCCGGGCGGCGGAGAAGGCGCGCGCCGCCGAACAGCCCGAGCGCGGCGAGTTCCTCCACGATGTGCGCAAGGACGGCAAAGCGGCGCGGTACGCGGGGGAGGCCGCCGCGCCGGTCCTCGGCAGCGAGGCGGCCAAGACGCCCGCCTGGGAGCGGGTGCAGGACGCGCTCGGCGACCTGCAGGACGGGCTGGTCACGCGCGAGGTCATCGGTCGCGCGGTGGCGGCGGCACGGCGGGCGGGGGAGGACACCCTCGTGTACGGGGTCCTCTCCGAGCGGGAGCGCGGCGCGGCCGCCGCTGCCGAAGCGGACGCCGAGGAATATCTCGAGGAGGCGCTGCAGGGCGCGTTCGCGACCTGACCCCCCGGACAGGGGTGTGCTCCCAACGGAGTTCGCGGTGGCTCGCCGCCGAATGAGGACGTCCGATCATCGGCGGCGTCCAAGTCGGTCGTTCATGTCCCTCAGGCGAGCCTCCGACCAGCCGAAAGAGCTGGTGGAACGGAAACGTACCCAGACTCGGGCGAGGGGGCAGCATGAGTACGGCAGCCTGTTGGAGGATCTGGGCCACACCTGCGCGGGGGCGCCGCGGCGACGCCTCGGGAGGTTTCACGGCACGGACGGGAGCGACGGGGGATGACGATTTGGTGACGCGGCTGCCCCTTCCCCTCAACTGGGTCGGGCGGACGGCCGACGGGTCAGGCGTCGCGCCGACCATCTGGGAGGACCTGGAGTACGCGGGCGAGGCCGACGCGTTGGCGTTCACGCTGCGCGGACTGGCCCGCCTGGAAGACGAGGTCCTGTCCGTCTGATCGGCGCGGTGCAGCGTCCGGTGTAAGTCGGTGTGCGACACAGCGTCCGGGTGTATGCGGTGTCTCGTACAGCGTCCGGTGTATTCCGGGGTGGTGGATCCGGCCTCACGGATCTGGTGTGATCAGGCGTGGCGCCGGCCCTCGGAGGGGGAGTCGGCGCCATCGACCCCCTCCCGCCGCGCAGGGGCGGCAGGTCGCAGGGGGTTCTCCGCGGGGGGCACGTGGCAGTCCCGTCCGCGAAGGGGCGGGGCTCCGGTCGTCAGGCCGGGGTCCCGCCCGTGGGCGGGAAGTGGTCGCGGGGGAACGCGGTTTGCGTGCGGTTGCCGCCCGTGGGCGGGAAGTGTTCGCGTTTGCCCTGGTGGAGGGTGTCGTTTCCCGCCCGTGGGCGGGAAATGTACGTGTCCTCGTCGTCACCGCTTGCCCCACGTCAGCTCGCGATGTCGTTGCCAGCGATCAGCTCGTGATGTCCTTGCCCGCGAACCGGGCCCAGGCGGCCAGCCAGAAGACCACCGCGTACGCGGCGAACACGCCCAGCCCGCGCTGCATCTGCTCCCAGGCGATCGGATCGCGGAGTACGTCCACGAACGCCGTCGCGTAGTTGACCAGCAGCCACGGGTGCAGCCACGAGACCTGCTCGATGCCCTGCAGGATCCACGAGGCGATCACGAAGATCATCACGGCCACCGTGACCGCGATCGGCTGTTCGGTCAGGGTCGAGAAGAACAGCCCCACCGCGGCCAGCGCCGCCATCGCGGCCGTCACGTAGAGCGCCGCGATCACCAACCGCCACACGGCGTCCCCGCCGTCGAGCTGGCTGCCCGAGAACGTCGTCATCGGCCCGAACCCGAACAGCGCGAGCCCGATCACCACCCCCGGCAGCACCACCGCCAGCACGGCCCAGAACGAGGCGACCACCAGGGACGCGTACTTCACCACGAGCAGCCGGGCGCGCGTCACCGGCACGGTGAGCAGCGCCCGGAGCGTGCCCTGGTTGGCCTCGCCTGCGATCGAGTCCCCGCTGACCATCGCGATGGCGAGGGGCAGGAACATCGTCACCTCGAAGGTCAGCGCCGCGAGCGGCACGAACAGCCCGTTCGCGGTGATTTGCGCGACCAACCCGCCGCCGCGAGGGCCGTCCGAGGCCGTCAGCTTCACGGCGATGGCGAGGACGATCGGTACGGCGGCGAGCGCGAGCAGTCCCGCCTGATTGCGCCGCCGCCCCGCGATCAGCGCGAGCTCCGAGCGGAAGAACCGGGTCGAGATCGCGGGGCGCCGCCGCCCTGCCTTGGTCACGGTGCCAGGCCGTCGACCGGCGGCGGACGTCGCTTCTTCGCCGACGATCGCTGCGGACCCTGGTTCAGCCCCCGACATCGAAACCCTCCCCGGTCAGCGCCACGAACAGATCCTCCAGGCTCGGGCGGGACACCTCGAAGCCGGCCACGCCGACCCCGGCACCGACCAGCGCGGCCACCACGTTCTCGGGTGAGCTCGCGCCGGGGTCGGCCGTGACGAGCGCGTACCCGTCCTGCCCGACCGGCGCGGCCGCCACGTCGCCCAGACCGAAGGCGCCCAGCGCGGCGGTCGCGGCCTGGGGATTGGCGGTACGGATGCGGTAAAGGGCCTCACCGGCACCCCGTACCGCATCGATCCGGTCCTGCGCCACCAGTCGGCCCCGGTGCATGACGCCGACGTGGGTGCACACCTGCTGCACCTCCGCCAGCAGGTGGCTGGACACGAGCACGGTCGCGCCGTCGTCGGCGAGCCCGCCCAGCAGCGTGCGCACCTCGCGCGTTCCCTGCGGGTCGAGGCCATTCGTCGGCTCGTCGAGCACCAGCAGGTCGCGGGGCTGCAGCAGGGTCGCGGCGATGGCGAGGCGCTGGCGCATGCCGAGGGAGTAGGCGCGGTACCTCTTGCGGGCCGCCGCCAGCAGCCCGACCCGGTCGAGCACGGCGTCGATCCGAGTGCCCGCGGTCGCCGGGTCCGCGTGTCGGTCCGCCGCGTCGAGGCGGGCGAGGTTCGCGCGGCCCGAGAGGTACGGGTGGAAGGCGGGGCCCTCGACGAGCGCCCCCACCCGGTGCAGGACCCGCCCGCCACCTTGCGGAATCGGCACCCCGAGGAGCTCCCGACTCCCTGCGTCGGCGCCGATGAGCCCGAGCAGCATGCGGATGGTCGTCGTCTTGCCGGACCCGTTGGGCCCGAGGAAGCCGTACACGGCCCCGGTCGGCACGCTCAGGTCGACCGCGTCGACCACGGTGCGCTCACCGAATCGCTTGGTGAGGCCCTGGGTCGCGACGGCCGGCTCAGGGGCCGTACGGGTGACTGGTCCGCTCATCGGGCGGCGAGCGCCGCGTAGACCTTCTCCGGGCCGACCGCCCCGCCCGCGATCCGACCGTCGTCGGTGATCACGACCGTGAAGAGCGTGCCCTCCAAGACCCGGCCGTTGACGCCCGCGGATTCGGGGACGGTCGGGAGCTGGGCGAGCAGCTGCGCGGCGGCGTCCATGCCCTGGCCGCCGGAACCGTCGGTGGCGCTCGAGCCGTCGGGGGCGTCGCCGGTCGTGGCGCCGAACCCGCCGGGCGTGCCGGGCGCGCCCGCGCGTCCGATCAGCACCGCGCCCCAGCCCGACCCGATCACCTGCGGCTTCGCGGCCTGGGCGGCGTCGGACCCGGCGGCGCCGCTGCCGGGTCCGGCGGTACGGCCGTGTGGCAGCGCGGGCTTCGTACCCGAACCGCCGTCCGACGTGGCGCCGGACCCGAGCTGGCCCTGCTCGACCTGGGCGCCGGCCGGCGGGGTGAACGCGAAGTTGTCGTCGCCGGGGACCGCGAAGTCGACGTCGGTGAAGCCGACCTCGAGCGCGGGGGTGTCGAGCTTGGTCGAGAGCACCTGGACGCGCAGCGGCACCTTGGTCTGTGCGTCGACGGCGATCGTGACGGCCTTGACCAGCGTGGTGTCATCGCGGGGGTCAAGACGCAGCTCGTACGCGTCCCGGCCCGCCACGCTCACGGTCCCGGGCGCGCTGACCTCCGTGGACGGGTCGAGCATCGCGAGCGCCTGGTCGGCGGCCTCCTGCGGGGTGCGCGGCATGGCGTCCGCGCCGGTGGCGTCCGGACGGTGAGGACCGGCGCCGGGCGTGAGGCCCGGCTTGGCGCCCGGCGTGGCACCGGGGTGCGCGTCCTGGGGCAGCTGATAGTGGGTGGCCTTCTGGTCCGGGCTGGACCAGAGCCACACGTCCTGCCCGTTGCGGATGAAGTGGGTCTCACCGCGGTCACCCAAGAGGGCCACCCGGCTCTTCGTGGGCCCCGCGCTCCAGACCCGCCACGTGTGCGTACCGCTCAACGCCGACTCGGGCCGGGCGGACTGCCCGTGACCGCCGCCGGCCATCCCAGCCAGCGATAGGTCCGGCAGGCCCAGGTCGGCCCGTTGTTCGACCGTCCCCGAGAGCCCGTCCACCCGCGCCTGCTGGACGTCGGCGAGCAGCTCACTCGCGGTCTTCGGGGGCAGGGTGGGGTCGGCCGAGGCGGTCACGGAGGAGGCGAGCGACCCGCCGGTCACGAGGGCCAGGGCAAGCACGGGCGCGCCCCAGCGCATCCGGGGATGACGGTCGAAGAAACTCATGCTCCTATGGTGGCCCGATCTGCCTGTGAACCAGCTGGGACCTGGCCCAGGATCGCCGGGCGGCCACCTTATGACCGCTCGGTGGTCGGGACCACATGACCGCTCGGTGGTCAGGACCGCAAGGTGACCGCTGTCGGGGGCCATCGGTGCGTGAGGAGGGTCACATGCTGACACGGGGCGTCTCGGCGGGGGTCGCAACGTCTTGTGAGCGTCGACGCGCTGGTGCTGTGCTGGTGCATGGACGCGCGACGCAACTATCTTGACTCGACCGACGCTGTCGCTGAACTGATTTCCCGGGTTCCCGAGTACCGCCTCGGCCAGCCGGCACTCGGGGTCTGGGATCTTCGCGCTCTCATCGGCCACACGAGCCGGGCGCTGACCACGGTGGTCACGTACCTGCAGATGCCGCGAACGACGGTGACCTGCGCCGACGGGGTCGCCTATTACGTCTACGTGGCAGACACCCCGGGACAGGACGAGGCGATCGCCGCCCGCGGCGAGGAGTCGGGCCGCGCGCTCGGCCGGGACGTCGCCGCGGCCTTCGCCACCCTGGCCCGGGAGGCCCGCGACGCGCTGGAACGATATGCGGCCCAGGGTGACCCGGTGGTGCCGACGCTGGCTGGCGGCATGCGGCTCTCGGAGTACCTGCCGACGCGGACCTTCGAGTTGATCGTGCACGGGTACGACATCGCCCGCGCGGCCGAGATCTCGTTTGCGCCCCATCCGCAGGTGGTCGCCGACACGGCCGCCCTGGCGGCGCGGGTCGGGGTCGCCCTCGGTCACGGCCCACGACTTGTGCCGGCGCTGACCGGTCGCGGCTGGTGGCGCGATACCTCAGTGTTCGCCCGGGCACCGGAGTCCGCCGCATCGAACCCCGGGGAGCGCCAGAGCCCGCGGGGGCCGCGAGAGATCGCCCGGAGCTTCACGCTGCGGGGGGCGGTCATCCGGTCGGGCAAGACCCGGTTCGCTCACCGCGCGGATCCGGTGCAGGCGTCACCGCCGCCGCGTCGGTCGGGCAGCCCCGTGTGAGCCGTCGGCGGTCCGGTGTGAGCGGTCCGGCGGTCCCGTAAGAGCGGCCAGGCGGTCCGGCGTGAGCGGTCCGTCGGTCCGGTGTGAGCGGTCCGGCGGCGTCGTACGACCTGTCGGCCTGGCGGCACTTTCGCTGAGACAGTGCTCGCCCACGATCCGATATGTCCGATCTCGCCTTTCAGGACCACGACTTGTGACGACCGTCACTGCATGGTCTGCTGGTGCATGGACGCACGACGAAACTTCCTGG
>JBDIAS010000173.1:0-6491 GCA_039812465.1 Austwickia sp.
CAAGGTGCCCCGGATCCAGGGGACGATCCCGCACCCCATCCAGGGCGAGGCGGCGGCCGGCGTCGTCCTGCTGCGCCCGGCGTCGCCCGGTACCGGTGTGATCGCCGGCGGCCCGGTGCGCGCCGTCCTGGAGTGCGCGGGCATCCGCGACGTGCTGAGCAAGTCGCTCGGTTCCGACAACGCGATCAACATCGTGCACGCGACCGTCGAGGCGCTGCGCGGTCTGGAGCGTCCCGAGAGCGTGGCGGCCCGGCGTGGCCTGCCGCTGGAGGATGTGGCGCCGGCGGCGATGCTGCGGGCCCGCGCGGCAGGGGTGAACGGCTGATGGCTCGCCTCAAGGTGACCCAGACCCGCTCGATCATCGGCGGGAAGCGCAACCAGAAGGAGACGCTGCGGACCCTCGGCCTCCATCGGATCGGCGACAGCGTCGTGAGGGAGGACCGGCCCGAGGTTCGCGGCATGGTCCGGACGGTCACCCACCTGGTGTCCGTCGAGGAGGTTGACTGACCATGACCGAGCACGAGACCGCGCAGGCCGAGCAGGAGGTGACCGTCGGCGGGACGCACCCGCTGAAGGTGCACCACCTGCGCCCGGCCCCCGGCGCGAAGAAGGCGAAGCACCGCGTCGGCCGCGGTGAAGGCGGCAAGGGCGGCAAGACCGCCGGCCGCGGCACGAAGGGCACGAAGGCGCGCGGCAACGTGCCGGCGCGTTTCGAGGGCGGCCAGATGCCGCTGCACATGCGCCTGCCGAAGCTGCGCGGGTTCACCAACCCGTTCCGCACCGAGTACCAGGTCGTGAACCTGGAGCGGATCGCCGCCCTCTACCCGGAGGGCGGGACCGTGACCGCGGAGGACCTCGCCGCCAAGGGCGCGGTGCGGTCCGGCCGACTGGTCAAGGTTCTCGGCGACGGGGATCTCCCCGTCAAGGTGGACGTGACCGCGCACCGCTTCTCGGCTTCCGCCAAGGAGAAGATCGAGGCCGCGGGCGGCAGCGTCACCCAGCTCTGAACGAGCTGGCGCCGCCCGTACCCCTCACGCAAGACCCGATCGGCAACGAACGCCCCGGGCGCCGGGACCGCCGGCCCCGGGGTGTTATCGTCCCTGGTGGCAACACCCTTGCTTTACACCGTCATTCGTCCACCTTTGCCTCGTCGTCCCGGCGCAGGTGGATTCCCTGGGAGGATCCGTGCTCACCGCCTTCGTCCGAGCGTTCAAGGCGCCGGATCTGCGCAAGAAACTGCTGTTCACGCTGTTCATCATGGCGATCTTCCGCCTCGGATCGCACGTCCCGACCCCGGGCGTGAGCTACCGCGAGGTGCAGCAGTGCATCGCCGCCGGCGGGGGAAACCAGCAGCTGCTCGGGCTCGCGAACCTCTTCAGCGGCGGGGCCCTGTTGCAGCTGTCGGTCTTCGCGCTGGGGATCATGCCGTACATCACGGCGAGCATCATCGTGCAGCTGCTGACGGTCGTGATCCCGCGGTTCGAGTCGCTGAAGCAGGAGGGGCAGACCGGGCAGAGCAAGCTGACGCAGTACACCCGCTACCTGACCATCGCGCTGGCGGTCCTGCAGTCCTCGACCTTCGTCACGTTCGCCCGCACCCCGCAGAACCTGTTTGGCGCCAACTGCACCAACATCCTGGCCGACAACAACTGGTGGACGCTGCCGATCATGGTCCTGACCATGACCGCCGGGACCGGGCTCATCATGTGGCTGGGCGAGCTGATCACGGAGAAGGGCGTCGGCAACGGAATGTCGCTGCTGATCTTCACCTCGATCGCCTCGACCTTCCCGAGCTCCCTGTGGGCCATCCAGCAGCGGGACGGCCGGTGGGACACCTTCGCCATCGTGATCGTGATCGGCCTCGGGATCATCGCCGCGGTCGTCTTCGTGGAGCAGTGCCAGCGGCGGATCCCGGTCACGTACGCCAAGCGCATGGTCGGCCGGAAGATGTATGGCGGGACCACCACCTACATCCCGCTGAAGGTCAACCAGGCCGGCGTGATCCCCGTGATCTTCGCCAGCTCGCTGCTGGCCATCCCGGGGCTGGCCGTGCAGTTCCAGCGCGGGAACGTGGACCGGCCCGGCTGGGTCGACTGGCTGGAGATCCACCTCGTGCCGACGTCCAGCCCGCTGCACGTCGTCGTCTACATCACCCTCATCATCTTCTTCACGTTCTTCTACGTCTCGATCACCTTCAACCCCGACGAGGTGGCGGACAACATGAAGCGGTACGGGGGTTTCATCCCCGGCTATCGGGCGGGCCGGCCGACGGCCGCGTACCTGCGCTACGTGCTGAACCGGATCACGGTCCCCGGCGCCCTCTACCTGGCGGTGGTGTCCCTGATTCCGGTGGTGGCGTTCGTGATGATCAACGCGGACCAGAACTTCCCGTTCGGCGGCACCTCGCTGCTGATCATCGTCGGCGTCGGGTTGGAGACCGTGAAACAGATCCAATCCCAGCTGCAGCAACAGCACTACGAGGGCTTCCTGCGCTGATCGCGAGGTGTCCGGACGCGCTGGCGAACGGTCGTTCCCGGCGGGTCAACGGTGTTGCTCGCTTGCTCCCGCAGGGGTGGTGTGAGCAGTTAGGATCGCGGGTGTCTTGGCCCGTCCGCCCAGGCGCCGTCGCACCCCCGTGCCGCGGCCGGACGGCCCCGATCTCCCGATAGGACGGTTGCGCCGATGCGACTCCTCATTCTCGGTCCGCCCGGAGCGGGCAAGGGCACCCAGGCCAGTCGGATTGCAGAGGCGCTGAAGATCCCGGCCATCTCCACCGGCGACATCTTCCGGACGAACATCAGAAACAACACCCCGCTGGGGCAGAAGGTCCAAGGCATCATCGAGGCGGGGCAGTACGTCCCGGACGAGGTGACCAACGAGATCGTCTTCGACCGGCTCAGCCAGGACGACGCGAAGAACGGCTACCTGCTGGACGGATACCCGCGCACGATCGAGCAGGTATGGGCGCTGCGTGAGTGGCACTGGGGGCACGACACAGATCTGGACCACGTCATCGAGCTCACGGTGCCCGACGAACAGGTCGTGGAGCGGCTGCTGAAGCGGGCCGAGATCGAAGGCCGCGCCGACGACACCGAAGAGGTGATCCGCGAGCGGATGAAGGTCTACCACGCGGAGACGACGCCCATCGCGGACATGGCGCGCGAGCGCGGCCTGTTGCGCGAGGTCGACGGGACGGGCTCGATCGACCAGGTCTTCGAGCGGTGCATGGAGGCGCTGAAGACGCCGGTCGTGGCGCCGCCGCGCCCGGGCCGAGAGGACTGAGCGGGAGCGGATGTTTCGCCGCGAGCGGATCGAAGCCAAGAGCGAGGCCGACCTGGTGCGCATGCGCCGGGCCGGTCTTCTCGTGCACGACACCCTCGCCCTGCTGCGCGAACGGCTGGTGCCCGGCGTCACCACGGCCGCGCTGGACGCGACGGCGGAGGACTTCATCCGGTCGGCGGGGGCCCTGCCGTCGTTCCAGCAGGTGCCGGGCTACCGGCACACGCTGTGCGTGAGCCTGAACGACGAGGTCGTGCACGGCATCCCGGGGGAGCGGGCCCTGCGCGTGGGCGACCTCGTCTCGATCGACTGCGGCGCGCAGCTCGACGGGTGGCACGGCGACTCCGCGACCACCGCCGTGGTCGGAGGGGCGGAGGCGACCGCCCCGGAGGACCGGGTGCTGATCGAGGCGACCGAGGCCGCCCTGTGGGCCGGGATCGCCGCCTGCCGCGTCGGGGCTCGCCTGAAGTCGGTGGGCGGCGCCATCGAGGACGAGGTCGACCGGGCCGCGGACGAGGCCGGGCTGCGCCTCGGCATCGTCGAGGGCTACACGGGCCACGGGATCGGGCGTCACATGCACATGGAGCCCGACGTGCACAACTTCCGGGTACGGGGCAGGACCCCCGCGATCCCGTCGGGCGCGGCCTTGGCGATCGAGCCGATGGTGACGCTCGGCACGGGGGATACCAGCGAGGACTCCGACGGCTGGACCGTCCGTACGACCGACGGCGCGCACGCCGCCCACTGGGAACACACGGTCGCGGTGACGACCCTCGGCGTGTGGGTGCTGACCGCGGCGGACGGGGGCCGGGAGCGGCTCGCCGCGCTCGGCGTCCCGTTCGGGGCGCTCGCGGACTGATGCCGTGGGGGCGATTACCGCTCGCCAACGGCTATCCCCTAGAATGTGGTGCTGGTCCCACGTGTCTCGTCGTGCCGCCGCGCCTCCGTCCGTCCCTCGTGGTCTCGGTCGGGGCCCGGGTGCTCCTTTCGACCAGGTCTTCGACCTGGTCGAGGTGTGTCCGGCGGCCGTCGCGTCGCGTCGGGCCGCGCAGCCGGGCTCGCCCGGAGGGTCTCCCGTCGGCAACGGATCCGGCGGGTATGAGGAAACGCGGAGGACATGGCCAAGAAGGACGGTGTGATCGAGATCGAGGGAACGATCGTCGAAGCGCTGCCGAACGCGATGTTTCGGGTGGAGCTGAGCAACGGTCACAAGGTTCTCGCGCACATCTCGGGCAAGATGCGCCAGCACTACATCCGGATCCTCCCGGAGGACCGGGTCGTGGTGGAGCTGAGCCCGTACGACCTGTCACGGGGTCGTATCGTCTTCCGCTACCGCTGAGCGACCCAACGGCACCGAGGCATCTCGGGGCCACGACCGATACCCACCGGTCCCGCGGGGGTGTGGCGCGCCCACACCCGCTGGACCCAGATCGAAAAGACGGCAGGGAATGAAGGTTCAGCCCAGCGTCAAGAAGATCTGCGACAAGTGCAAGGTGATCCGCCGCAACGGGCGGGTCATGGTGATCTGCGAAAACCTGCGCCACAAGCAGCGTCAGGGCTGAGCGGAGCACCCGGCATAGGTCGCCGATTCGTCGACGCCACCGGCACCAACGCAGTTCGGCACATCACTGCCGAGCTGCCTCATCAGCAGCACCCGGCCCCGGGCACCCGCCCGGACGTCACCCCCGGCACGGAGGCCAGGGACCAGCCACAGCGCTGGGACGGTGTTGCTCCATACCTCCGTACGAATCAGAAAGACTTCTGATGGCACGTCTCGTTGGAGTGGACCTGCCGCGCGAGAAGCGCGTGGCGATCGCACTCACCTACATCTTCGGCGTGGGACGCACCCGCGCCGTGCAGGCCGTCGAGGCCACCGGGATCGACCCGGCGACCCGGGTCAAGGACCTCACCGAGGCCCAGTTGGTCGCGCTGCGCGACTTCCTCGAAGCCAGCTTCAAGCTCGAGGGTGACCTGCGCCGCGAGATCGCGGCCGATATCCGTCGCAAGAAGGAGATCGGCAGCTACCAGGGTCTGCGGCACCGTCGTGGGCTTCCCGTCCGCGGCCAGCGGACCAAGACCAACGCGCGCACCCGCAAGGGCCCCAAGCGCACCGTTGCGGGCAAGAAGAAGGCCGGCAAGTAAGCCACCCGCCCGCCACGCATCAGATGTAGGAGAGAGCGAACACTCATGCCCCCTAAGAGCAGGATGGCCTCCGGCGGCGCCAAGAAGGTGCGCCGCAAGGAAAAGAAAAACGTCGCGCACGGCCACGCGCACATCAAGAGCACGTTCAACAACACGATCGTCTCGATCACCGACCCCACCGGCGCCGTGATCTCCTGGGCCTCCGCAGGCCAGGTCGGCTTCAAGGGGTCGCGCAAGTCGACCCCGTTCGCCGCGCAGATGGCCGCCGAGGCCGCCGCGCGCCGGGCGATGGAGCACGGCATGCGCAAGGTCGACGTCTTCGTCAAGGGCCCCGGGTCCGGCCGCGAGACCGCGATCCGATCCCTCACCGCGACCGGCCTGGAGGTCGGCGCGATCAGCGACGTCACGCCGACGCCGCACAACGGTGTCCGCCCGCCCAAACGCCGCCGCGTCTGACGCAGGCACGTTCGACGCGAAGACGATTAGGAGAGGCGATCACGCATGGCCCGCTACACCGGCCCCATCACCAAGAAGTCCCGCCGTTTCAAGACCGACCTCGTCGGTGGGGACAAGAACTTCGAGAACCGCCCGTTCCCGCCCGGCCAGCACGGCCGCGGCCGGATCCAGGAGAAGGAGTACCTGCTCCAGCTCCAGGAGAAGCAGAAGGCGCGGTTCACCTACGGCGTCATGGAGAAGCAGTTCCGCGGCTACTACGAGGAAGCCTCGCGGCGCACCGGCAAGACCGGTGAGAACCTGCTGCAGATCCTGGAAGCTCGGCTCGACAACGTGGTCTACCGGGCCGGCCTGGCCCGGACCCGCCGCGCCGCCCGTCAGCTCGTGAGCCACGGCCACTTCCTGGTCAACGGCAAGCGCGTCGACGTGCCGAGCTACCGCGTGGCGCAGTACGACATCATCGACGTCCGGGACAAGAGCCGCGAGATGTTCCCGTTCCAGCTGGCGCGGGAGACCTACGGCGACCGGCCCGTGCCGGCCTGGATGAAGGTCGTGCCCGGCACGCTGCAGATCCTCATCCACCAGCTCCCGGTGCGTGAGCAGATCGACACCGTGCT
>JBDIAS010000174.1:0-6343 GCA_039812465.1 Austwickia sp.
CGCGCCAGTCGGCCGCGCCAGTCGCCCGCGTCAGTCAGACGCGTCGCGTCCAGTCGCCCGCGTCAGTCAGTCGCGTCGCGGACACGCACGTACGGGAGCGTGGCGTGGATGATCGGCCCGATCGCGACGGCGTAGAGCACGGTGCCGACCCCCAGGTTCCCGCCGAGGGCGAACCCGATCGCGACGACCGTCACCTCGATGGAGGTCCGCACGAGCCGCACCGAGCGGCCGGTGATCCGCACGAGGGCGGTCATCACCCCGTCGCGAGGGCCGGGACCCAGCCGGGCGCCGATGTAGATGGCCGAGCCCACGCCGTTGATCACCAGGCCCGCGAGCAGCATGGCCAGCTGCGCGGGCACGGGGCCCGGCCGCGCCACCACGTGCAGCGTCAGGTCCAGGACCGGACCGATGACCAGCGCGTTCAGGATCGTGCCGACACCGGGTCGCTCCCGCAGCGGGATCCACAGGAGCAGCACGAGCACGCCGATGATCACCGACCAGGCCCCGACCGTGAGCCCTAGGTGCAGTACGAGTCCCTGGCTGAGGACGTCCCACGGCAGGACGCCCCAGCCTGCCGCCATCATCAGGCCCTCCCCCACGCCGAAGAGGACCAGCCCGACCATGAGTTGCGTTAGCCGCGGGGCAGGCCGGTGACGCACCGTGATCGGCGCGAGCGCGGGCCGTCGTGGCCCGGGCCCGTCGCCTCCGGCGGTCGAGGGCGCGGGTGGGGAGGGCACGGCGAGCAGGCTAGCGGTCGCGACGCGCGTCGCCCCGCCGGGCGTGTGAGACTGCCACCCATGTGGGACGCATGGGGTGTGGGTGGGCTGGACGCGAAGAGTCACATGGTCGAGCGGCGCGAGGCGCTGCCGGGACGCGCGCAGGAGCTGCCCGGCATCCCGGCCCGGCACGAGGTCCTCGACGCGCCGCTGAAGGGGCCGTGGCCGCTGCCGGGCGGCGGGACCGCCGAGGTGATCTATGTGGCGATGGGCTGCTTCTGGGGTGCCGAGCGCATCATGTGGGAGTTGCCCGGGGTGGTGTCGACGGCGGCCGGCTACATGGGCGGTTACACGCCCCATCCCACGTACGAGGAGGTCTGCAGCGGGCGGACCGGGCACGCCGAGGCGGTGCTGGTCGCGTACGACCCGCAGGCCACCTCGTCCGCGCAGATCCTCAAGGCCTTCTGGGAGAACCACGACCCGACCCAGGGGATGCGCCAGGGCAACGACCTGGGCACCCAGTACCGCTCGGCGATCTACTGGACCTCACCGGAGCAGGAGGAAGCCACCCGGGCCACGTATGACTCCTTCGCGAGCGCTCTGCGCCGCGGTGGGGTGAGCGGGGCCATCAGCACCGAGCTGCGCCGCGCCGGGCAGGGTGAGGAGCTCGCGGACCCGGGGCCGGGCACTGGCGTGGCGGAGGGCCAGGCGGGCGGCTTCTTCTACGCGGAGGACTACCACCAGCAGTACCTGCACAAGAACCCCCGCGGGTATTGCAACCACGGCCCCAACGGTTATACCTGTCAGATCCCGGCGCTCTGAGTCCGCTCGGCCGCGGCGCGCCATCAAGGCACGCCAGCGAGGACGCGCTATCGAGGACGCAGCATCCAGGACACGGCATCCAGGACACGCCGTCCAGGACGCGCCATCGACCAGGAGGAAGGCCCCATGACTGAACCCATCAAGGTCGGCGTCACCGGCGACGTCCCGGAGGACGCCGGACTGCTCGTGCCCGCCGCCGTCACCGGCACCGGCGCCCCGATCTCCGTCTTCCGGTGCGACGGGACGTTCTTCGCGGTGGACGACACGTGTACGCACGAGGATGCCTCCCTCGCGGAAGGGTGGGTCGAGGACTGCCAGGTGGAATGCCCGCTGCACGGCGCGGCGTTCGACCTGCGCACTGGGGACGTGCTGTGCCCGCCGGCGACCCGCCCGGTGGCCACCCACGCGGTGGAGATCCGCGGCGACGAGGTCTGGCTCTTCCCGGGGACGCCCGCCACCGGCGCGTGAGCGGCGCTGACCTGCTCCGACCTTGCCTTGCCTGGCCCATTCGCAAACGCCCAGGCGATACCGTGGCGTTCGCGCCCGCGGGCGGGAAGCGGCGATGCTCAGGTGATGTGTGGGTGTGGCGTCGCTGTTTCGCGGGTGCTGTTCGGCCTGATCTGCTGGCGGGCCACTCATGGACGTCTCGCATTTCGGACGGACTCGGCAGACTGTTCCGAGCGACCTACTTCATTGCGTGGTGCGCCGTCGCATGATGACAAACCCCCTACTCAAAGACATCTCATAGGGTGAGATCGGCAGTGAAGTAGGTCGTTCGGAACATGGACTGGGCTCAAGGCGTCCAGGACGTCCGGTGGGCGAGACCCCACGGGCCAATTGCCGCCCGCGGGCGGGGACAGGTCGGCCGCCCTAGCTCCCGACCGACCAGGTGACCACCCGTAGGTGCGGGTGAACTCTCGCTATCGGGAGGTGTGGCCAGGGCACCGGGCACTTCTCGGGTGAGGTGAACTCCTCTAGGGCGGGGTGGACTCCCACCACAACGGAAGCTCACCCGGCCTCAGGAGAGTTCAGACACGAGGAGGGCAGTCCGGCCGCAGCGGGGCCGGTGCCGATCCGGCGGGCTGTCAAAGGCCAGTAAGAGTGCCCAGTGGCGGTCATGACACCTGCCCGTTGACCGTCACGAGATCTGCGCGGTGGTGGCCATGGCACCGCGGGACCTCATGCGCGGTACAGGGTCGTCGGCGGCGGTTCCGGGACCTCATCCGCGCCCCGGGGCGGCGATAGGAGCCCGCACTCGCCGATGAGGACCCACTCTCGCCGATGGGGGCCCGCGGATCCACGAGACCTCATGCGCGGTAAAGGATCGCCTGCGCGGTTCGGGGTCGTCGGCGGCGGTTCCGGGACCTCATCCGCGCCCCGGTGCGGCGATGGGGCACCGCGTTCGCCGATGAGGTCCCACTCTCGCCGGTGATGTCCCGGGGATCCGCGGGACCTCATGCGCGGTGCAGGGTTGTCGTCGGCGGCACCAGAGTCGCCAGCGCGGTCCTGGGACCTGGTGCGCGGTACAGGCTTGTCGTCGGCGGTACCAGGATCGCCTGCGCAGCCCCGGGCCGTCATCCGCGCCCCGGTGCGGCGATAGGGCACCACTCTCGCCGATGAGGACCCGCTATCGCCGACGGGGCAGTTTCGTGGCCGTCTCCGAGCAGTTTCTCGTGGCCGCCGACAGGACCTCACACAGCGGCCATGTCGGGGGCTCACGCGGCGGGCGGGCGGCGCGGGGGGCCCTCGAGCGAGCCTCCGACCGGTCCCGTCAGTTCGTGGCGAGCTGGCCGCCCAGCCACTCCTGCTGATCCTGCAGGCGCACCAGCACGGCACGCAGGGCCTCCTCGCGGCGGGTCAGCTGCTCCGACACCCGGTCCTGGTCCTGCGCCTGGTGGGCACTCGGTGGGGCGTAGGTCGCGAAGTGGTTCGGGCCGTGTGCGGCCCGCGCCGCAGCGTACGCCTCCCAGGTCGCCCCATCGGCGTCCGCGGCCACCCCTGCCAGCGCCCGCGCCGTCGCGCTGAGCTGCGCCTGGGTGCCCTTGGCGTCACGTTCAAACGCCGCCGTCAGCTGGGCCGCGTGGAACGCCGGCAGGCCCGCCGTATCGCGGTGCACACCCGGCAGGCCCGGCCGGCCCTTGGCCGGCAAGCCGTCGGCGCCGAACCCGTCGGCCCCGAGCGTTTCGTCAGGCGTCACCCCGGCCGTGCCCGCCGGACCCGTCCCGGGCACTCCAAGGCCGGGCACGCCAGAGCCCGGCACGCCAGCGCCCGGAACCCCGGAACCGGGCGGCGCCTGCAGCCCGAGCGCGCCCCACACCATCGCGGCGGTCGCCGGGGCGCCGGCGGCCTGCGCCGCGCTCACCGCCCCGGCCGCGGCCGCGACGAGTCGTCCCGCCCGCTCGACCGTCTCACTGCTCAGGCGCTGAACACCGACGTGGAACACCCGCCCGGCGTCCGCGGCGCGCACCTGCAGGTCCACGCCGGGAAGGATGTCGGTCACCAGCCGCTCCGAGGTGTGCACCAGCCCGGCGCTCTGGCCCGGCCGCTGCACCTCCAGGAGCGTGTCCCGCCCGCTGACGAGGGGCACGACCCGCCCCAGGATGGACGACGTGGTCGGCGGGTTCTCGCCGTTGAGGATCGTGACGCTACTGGAGCGGCCGCTGGTCAGCGACGTGATGTGCAGCTGGACGGTGCCGACGCCGACCGGCGCGACCGTGGCGCGCACGTCGAGGTTCGCCTGGTTGATGGACGTGGCCACGTCCGAGATCGTCGGGTACCGCCCGACCTCGATCACGGTGGCCGCCTCCTGGGGCGTGCCCAGGCCCCGGACCAGGCCGATGGATCGCTCGGTGCCGTCACCGAGGGCCGCGTCGGGCGCGAAGGACTGCGCCGTGACGGCGGTGCCCGAGGCGGCCGCCGACAGGACCCGTACGGAGGCGACGCCCGCCGGCGCGTCCGGGGCGGCGAAGACGCTCACCAGGGTCGGCGCATCGGAGACGACGACGCGGGACGCGCCCGCGCCACCCGGCGCGGCGATCTCCGCCGCCGCCCGGCCCAGCGCGGACAGGGACGTCCGCAGCGGCGAGACCGTGGACTCCAGGGACGGCATCGGCACGGTCGGCTCCGGGCCGGTGATGGCGCCGAGGACGAGGTCCGAGGCCCGCACGGCCGCCGGCACGTCGCCGGTCGCCAGCCGGTGCAGCAGATCCTGCACGCCGGTGGCGATCTGGCTGTACGCCGTACTACTTTCGGCCGCGCGGGACAGCTCCGCGAGCTGGCCGCCGAGCAGCGCCGCCGCGCGGGGACCGCCGTCGACCACCGCTCCCGCGGGCCCTCCGGCCTGGGCGGCCACGCGGTCGAGGACGGCGGTGACGGTACCCGCGAGCCCGGGCAGCAGCCGGTTCGCGGTGTCCAGGTGGCCGGCGAGCGCCCCCGTAGTCACCGTGACGTCGTGGCCCGAAGCGGTCGTGACCGTGAGCGCGCCGGGTGCGCCCTGCACCGCCAGGGGGCGCATCCCCGCGCCGGACACCAGCGCGCGACCGTCGACGAGGACGTCCACGGCGCCGCCGGCGCCGGGCTGCGCCGTGGCACCCGTGAGCCGGGACAGGGCGCCGACGAGGTGATCGCGCTGCCAGGTCGTGGCGGGAGCGAGCGACGACCCGTCCCGGGTCGCGGCCTGGATGCGCCCGTTCAGTTCCGCGACGCGGCGGGCCACGTCGTTGGCTTCCGCGAGGGTACGTTCGGCGGCCTGAGCCGCGGTCGCGGAGAGCCGTTGCACCGTGGTGGACAGGCGCCCGACGGCCGAGAGCGCCTCGGCGACCTCGCGGGCCCGTTCCTGCGCGCTGAGGGCCCGCGTCGGGGTCGCCTCCTCCTCTCGGCGGGCCTCGTCAGCGCGCGCCTCCGGCGCCCGGTCGGGGCGCGGACCCGCGTCGGGTGCCCGATCGCGCGGCTCCCGAGGACGATCCGTCGCCCGGTCGGGGCCACGCTCGCTCGGGCGATCCGGGCCGGCCGATGTCTCCTCCGGGGCCTGCTCCGGCGCGGCCTCCGGCTGCGGGCGACGCGTCGCGGTCTGGGCGGCGGTGCCGGCCGCGGCCTGTGATGCGGTGCTCGCCGCGGTCTGGGCTGCGGAGAGCCGGCCCGCCTTCTCCGACGACGCGCGCGCGTCGAGGACGTCCGCCGCGATGAGGTCGCGGGTCAGGGCCGCCTGGTCCGCGGCCTTCAGGGCGCGTTCCTTGGCGGCTTGCGAGGCCCGCGAAGCCTTCGCGCCCTCCAGGAGGTCCAGATCGGCGGCGACGCGGGCGTCGGGGCGCTTCGTGGTCCGATCCTGCTCCGGCCACACGGTCGCGAGGCTGGCGGTGGCCGCCCGGCCGGGTTCGGCGAGGGCGCGGTCGATGGACGTCACGTCGGACCGGCGCGCCTCGAGCAGGCCGGTAACCGCCTGCGCGCGCAGGGCGGCGGGCGAGAGAGCGGCACTACGCGCGGGCTCCGGCGGGGTTAGCAGGGCCCGTGAGGCGCTTCCGGCCGCGGTTCCCGCCGCGGGGTCCCCTTCGGTCCGGGCGCTTAGGCGCGTCGGCGAGGGCACCCCGATCACCGGGGGCACCCGGGTCCCGATCGGTTCGATCGGAGTGTTCGCGTACGACATGGGAGTACTCATCCGTGAGTGGGGCCTCGCGACCCGTGCCAGCTGTCCAATAGCGCGTACGGGTGGGGCCCGGGAGGGACACCTCCCGTACATCGTCCCCATCGGCCGCCGCGCCGCCGGGCTGAGCCCTTCGACGAGGCCGCCCGGCCCACCTCGCGCCGCG
>JBDIAS010000175.1:0-6304 GCA_039812465.1 Austwickia sp.
CGGCGAGGCGACGCTCAACCGCTGCTCGAGAAGGTCCTCCAACCCGGCCGACCCCGCCAGCCGCAGTGCGGGAACCAAACCAGCGGCCGACACCAGGTTCGGGTCATCGAACACCGCCCGCACGGCATGAGAAGGTCTCACTTACGAGGTGCCCCTCTTGAGTGGGTGGAAGACGACGTCGCAATCGCCATCCTCCCTGCTCAGAGGGGCACTCTCGCTCTACGCCACGCTCAACCCACAGCCTCGCCTCGGTGGATCAGGGCTGAGGCCCGACGGGCAGGTGGGGCCAAGTTGCGCGGGCAAGGGTGTTTGTCGGGTTGACCGATCAGCAGCGTACTGCCGAGGACAACACCTATAACTAGGAGTGATCGACTCCTGACCTATCGATAAGCAGGAGGAATGTTACATAGGTAGGGCAGCTGTGCAAGATTGGCTGCATCTCGACATGACATCTTCGCTGCATCTCGACAGCTCAATCAGTAGTTCGTCGCCATGTTCGTGAAGCGGCTGTAGTGGCCCTGGAAGGCCACCGTGATCGTCTTCGTCGGGCCGTTGCGGTGCTTGGCCACCATGATGTCGGCCTCACCCTCGCGGGGAGAGTCCTGCTCGTACATGCTCTCCCGGTGTAGGAGCATCACCACGTCGGCGTCCTGCTCGATCGAATTGTGCACGACGATCCCATCCGCCACGAAATTGTGCGTCCCCGGAACGGTGGCGTCGTACACCTGCTCCACACCATCCGGCACGATCTCGAGGACACGATCCCAGAGGACGTCGCTGTCGGACAGGTCCCGCAGCGACGAGGACGAGACCACAGACGCTACCCTCCTTAGTCGCTCACGGGACATGGCGCTCTTGTAGATGGCGGAACCACAGTATTTGGTACCCAGCGCGGCCTGCATGGCTCGAGTCGTGACGCCCTCGTCGTTCATGTGACGCCGCACGACGTCCCAGACCTCGAGGGGGACGGTGTCAACATTCGTGTTTGCTGGAACGCAGGACAACTCCTGAAGCAGATGGGCCGCGGAGACCGCTCGATCCCCGAAGACGCCAATTTCTCGTAGGAACGTCGTCTGGTCATCTCGGCCTGACACATCAACAGTCCAGAGAGGCCGAAACCTTCCCTGAGGGACCTTCCCGATCCGGGCGACGACTCCCCACCGCAGCAGAAGGAAGGCCACATCCTCGGCCAGTCTCCGGCTCTCAGTCGCGTAATAGATGCGGCCCTTTCGACCCCCGTTGGCAACCGTCACCGATCCGTCCGTTGCCCACAAATGCTGCAGGAACAGGCTCACCTGGTCCTTACTCATTGTAAAGACCTCAGACGGAACGAACTTCTCATGACTGCGCGCACCAAAAATGCCCAACTCGTCGAACCACGCACTGATCGGATTTCGCACGCCGCGGGCAAGACGGAAAGGAGCAGGAAGGCGCAAAGAAGTCGAGCGGTCTCTCAGCTGGTCGCGTACGGCTGTGATGCCGAACTCAACCTGAGCCGCCTGAGCCACGGCAGACAAGCACGTCTCGTCCATGCTCGTATACCGAATCGGTTGACGACGCACGAAGGAGCCATCACCGAGCATGTGGGCCAGGAAGATGATTCTCCACGGCGACCACGACGTCAATGACGTAGGACTCATCAGGAGGCGCGGGACAGCGATACGGTCCCCAGGCTCGAGATTGCCCAGCGGAGTCCACCCCGAGTACTTCAGGAACGGATGATTCGCGGTAGCCCGAATCGACCGTCCGGACGCGAGCCTCATCCGAAACACCGGTCGAACCCCCGTGTCAAACACGTGCGTCATCCGCGCCTGGACGCAACGCAAGCTCTCGTCGAGAGACCACACCGGAATGTCCCGGGCGCCCGAAGCGAACAGTTCGCCCAGGGTCACCGGCTCGTTCGTGTCAGCCCGAACCACCCGGGTGTCGGCCGTCAGGCACCCCGACTCGCGCAGGTCGGAGACCATCGGCTTCTTGTCCGTACGTTGCTCCGGGCCGCGGTTCAGCTGCGAGATCGCGATCACCGGGACCTCCAGCTCCTTCGCCAGCAGCTTCAGGGCCCGGGAGAACTCACTCACCTCCTGCTGGCGGCTCTCCACCCGCTTGCCCGACGTCATCAGCTGCAGGTAGTCGATCACGACCATCTTCAGGTTGTGCCGCTGCTTCAACCGCCGGCACTTGGCCCGGATCTCCATCAGCGACATGTTCGGGGAGTCGTCGATGAACAACGGCGCGTCGCTCACCGACCCCATCGTGCGGGCCAGCTTCTGCCAGTCGTCATCGCGCATCGTGCCCTTGCGCATGTGCTGCAGCTGAATCGACGCCTCCGCGCTCAGGAGGCGCATCGTGATTTCCGTACGGCTCATCTCCAACGAGAACACGACGGTGGCCATCTGGTGCTTGATCGCGGCCGCCCGCGCGAAATCCAGGGCCAGGGTCGACTTGCCGACCGCTGGCCGCGCCGCCACCACGATCATCTGGCCCGGGTGCAGCCCGTTGGTCAGCTCGTCCAGCTCGAGGAACCCCGTTGGCACGCCCACCATCTGACCCCCGGTGCCCGAGGCCGCCTCGATCTCGTCGGCCGTCATCTCCAGCAGGTCGCCGAGGATGTGGTAGTCCTCGCCGCCACGGGAGTCGGTGACGCCGTAGACCTCCGCCTGGGCCGCGTTGACGATGTCCTCGACGTCGCCGCCGCCGGACCCGTACCCCATCTGCACGATCCGCGTGCCCGCCTCCACCAGGCGACGCAACGTCGCCCGCTCGGCCACGATCTGCGCGTAGTAGCCCGCGTTCGCGGCCGTCGGCACCCGGGAGATGAGCTGATGCAGGTACGCCTGACCGCCGATCCGGGCGAGGTCGCCCCGCTTGGTGAGCTCGTCGGCCACCGTGATCGCGTCGGCCGGTTCGCCTCGCCCGTAGAGGTCGAGGATCGCCTCGTAGATCGACTCGTGCTGCGGCCGGTAGAAGTCGAGCCCCCGCAGGACCTCGACGCAGTCGGCGATCGCGTCCTTGCTCAGCAGCATCCCGCCGAGCACCGACTCCTCCGCGTGCAGATCCTGCGGTGGGAGGCGACTGTCGTCGCCGGGGCCGGCCTCATAGGCGACGTTGAGTTCGGTCACCGACATGGGGGCGCTCCACTCCTTCCGGTGACACGACACGACACACGACAGGGCACTACGCACGTCACGGCACTACTCACAACACTCGGGCAGTGCCGCCCGTCCGAACTCACCCCACCGTGCCAGCAGGCACTGACAACGCCATCGGGCACTGACAACCCCGTTTCCCCCGCCCCTGCGGCTGGCTCCTTGGCCGCCCCACGGCTGGCCTGCCTCGGTGGAGAGCCCCAACCTAGGTCGCCTGGGGGGTGGCCTCAACCGCGCCTGTGGACCGACCTGTGGACCGCCTGAGGACGACGCGGAGTGTCGCGCGCCCGCGCTGTGCACGACGCTGTGGACGGGAAACTCACCGGCGCGGGCTGCGCACCTCCCACCGGCGGCGACGCCGTCCACGGCCTGGGGACCCAGACTCTTTCGCGCACGTGAGACGGATGCGTCCGCATGGTGATACAGACATCGCCGAAGATCCGGGTCACGTCGTGCGCGGCGCACACGTCTCATCGACACACACGGATCCCGGGGACCGTCCACCGAGACCCTGTGGATAGAGCTGTGGATGAACCGTCCGGCCCCCTCCCCGACAGGCACACTTGACCCTGCGTTCGAACGCATTCCCGCATGTCAATCGCCAGCAGTTCGAATCTTCCGTCAAGACGGAGTCAAGTGTCCTGATCACGGCGCATCTGGGGATAACCGAACCTGCGCGACACGCCGTAGGGCCGCGCCACTCTGCGCCCACCCGCCTCGCCCGTCACACCCGTTTCATCCGCACGCTCGGTTCCCTCGCGTCACGAAGGTCGCAAAGTAAACGTCGTTAACGCGCCTATCCTTCCGGAGTGCCACCCCCGCCGGACTCGCCGGCAGCCCCCGACCCCGTCGACGTGGCGGCCACCCGCCGAGCCGTGCTCCGCCTCGCCGTACCCGCGTTCCTCACCCTCGTCGCCGAACCCCTCTTCCTGATCGCCGATTCGGCGATCGTCGGGCACCTCGGTACCCCCCAGCTCGCCGGCCTCGGGGTCGCCTCCGCGGCGCTGCTCACGGCTGCGGGGGTGTTCGTCTTCCTCGCGTACGGCACCACGGCGCTCGTCAGCCGCACGCTGGGCGCGGCCTCGGAGCGGGAAGCCGTCGGCGCCGGCCTCGACGGCGTCTGGCTCGCAGGCGGTCTCGGGTTGCTCGCGGCCTGGCTGGTCGGCGGCTACGCCGAGCAGATCTGCGGGGTGTTCGGCGCGTCGGAGCAGGCGTTGGAGCACGCCGTCGTCTACCTGCGGATCTCGGCGATCGGCCTGCCCGCAATGTTCGTCGTCCTCGCCGCCACCGGCATCCTGCGCGGGCTCCAGGACACCCGGACGCCGCTGATCGCGACCACGCTCGGGTTTGGCGGCAACATCGTCCTCAACGTGCTGTTGGTGTACGGAATGGGTTGGGGGATCGCCGGATCCGCGTGGGGCACGGTGATCGCGCAGTGGGGGATGGCGCTCGGCCTCTTCGGGGTGGTCGCCCGCTCCGCGCATCACCTCCGGGCGCCCCTGCGGCCCCATCTCGGGGGGATCCTGCGGGCCGCGCTCGACGGCGTCCCGCTCCTCATCCGTACCCTCGCCCTGCGCGCCGTCCTGCTCGTGACCACCTGGGTGGCAGCGGGATTCGGCGACGTACCGCTCGCTGCCTACCAGGTCTCCGCCACCATCTGGTCGTTTCTCGGCTTCGCCCTCGACGCCCTCGCCATCGCGGGACAAGCGCTCGCGGGCCGCGCGCTCGGCGCCGGGGACGTGGCCGGTACGCGCGTCGCCACGGCGCTGATGGCCCGGTGGGGGCTGCTGAGCGGCGTGGTCGCCGGCGTGGCGCTCGCCGCCGTACACCTCTGGCTCCCAGCACTGTTCACGACCGACCCCGCGGTGCGCGCCGCGGTCGCCGTCGGCCTGCTCGCGGTGGCCGTCGGACAACCGATCGTGGGCTACGCGTACGTGCTTGACGGCGTGCTGATCGGCGCCGGGGACGCGCGCTGGCTGGCGGGCGCCCAGGTGGTGCTGTTCCTGGCCTACCTGCCCCTCGTGGCGGCCATCGTCGCGTTCTCCGATCCGCTGCTCCGGCTGGGCGACGGCGCCGCCGTGGCCGCGTTGTGGGGCGCGTTCATCGCGTTCATGGCCCTGCGCGGGCTCCTGCTGCGGCACCGCGCCCGCGGCGAGGCCTGGCTGGTCACGGGCCTGGCGCGCTGACTCCGGGCGCCGCTTTCCGCCCACGGGCGGCACCGGCAGACCTGGACACCGGCTTGTCGACCAAGACGCTGCTACAGCACGGTCCCCGCCGACCAACGCGTGCCCCCATCCACGACGCGCGTCCCCGCCGATCAAGCGAGTCCACACCAGCCCGCCTGCGTGCACTTCCCGCCCACGGGCGGGAAACGTCCGCATCACCCCAGGTGTCCGCCGCCACTTTCCGCCCACGGGCGGGAACCGTCCGCGGGGGACACGGCGCGGCCCACGCCGTAGGCTGGGCAGGTGCGAGCGACGGTGCTCGGCGCGGGCTCCTGGGGCACGGCCCTCGGCAGCCTGTTGGCCGGCAAAGACTGGGACGTCCGGATGTGGGACATTGACGTCGACACGCTCGAAGCCATCACGTACAAGCATGAAAACACCCGTTATCTTCCGGGCCTGCCGCTGCCGCCCACGCAGGTGGGGGAGCCCGACTTGGAGCGGGCGATGGACCGTACCGATCTGGTGGTGATGGCCGTCCCATCCTTCGCGCTGCGCGGGGTCACCGAGCAGATCCGCGATCTGCTGCCCGTTGGGTCACCGCTGTGCTCCGTCACCAAGGGCGTCGAGGTCGACACGCTCATGACGATGCACGAGGTGATGCAGCACGTGCTGGACGAGCGGCACCACCCGTACCTGGCGTGCCTGTCCGGACCGTCGTTCGCGATCGAGGTGGCGCGCGGGCTGCCCACCGCGGTGACGGTCGCGGCCACCACCGAGGAGATGGCGACCACCGTCCAAGGCGCGTTTTACACGACGACGTTCCGGCCCTACACCTCCACCGACGTCATGGGCGTCGAGATCGGGGGGTGCACGAAGAACGTGCTCGCGATCGCGACGGGGTACGCGGCCGGGCTGGGGTTCGCGGCCAACAGCGCGGCCACGCTGATGACCCGCGGCCTGGCCGAGACCACCGCGCTGGGCATCCGGCGGGGG
>JBDIAS010000176.1:0-6268 GCA_039812465.1 Austwickia sp.
TGATGCCGCCGGCGCGCAGCCCGCCGATCGCCTTCGCGTACGACTTCGCAAGCTCCAGCGCCTGCCCGGAGGCGTCCTTCTCCACGCACACCAGGACGGGGACGCCGCGGCCGTCGACGTACTCGCGACGCACGATGTGGCCCGGCCCCTTGGGCGCGACCATGATCACGTCCGCGTCGTCCTCGGGGGTGATGTAGCCGAACCGGATGTTGAACCCGTGCGCGAACAGCAGCGCGGTGCCCGGCTTCAGGTTCGGCTTGATCGCCTCGCCGTAGACCTTCCGCTGGTGCTGGTCCGGCACCAGGATCACCACGACATCGGCCTCGGCGACCGCCTCGCCGACGGGCAGGACCCGCAGCCCCTCAGCCTCCGCCTTGGCCCGGCTGCGGCTGCCCTCGGCGAGGCCGATCCGCACGTCCACCCCGGAATCGCGCAGGTTGAGCGCGTGCGCGTGGCCCTGGCTGCCGTACCCGATCACCGCCACCTTGCGGCCGGCAATGATCGACAGATCCGCGTCGTCGTCGTAGAACATCTCCGCCATGTCTGGCTCCTTCTCATCCTTCAGAACGTGCATGTACGTGTGAGAGCAGGTCCCGTCAGCGCCGGGTCAGCGCATTGCCAGGTCGACGCAGCGCCAGGTCGGCCCATCGCCGGGTCGGCCCATCGCCAGGTCGACCCAGGGTCAAGTCAGCCCAGCGCCAGGTCGACGCAGCGCTTAGTGCCGACCGGACCGATCGGTGATCGAGCGGGGTCCGCGGCCGATTGCCACCATGCCGGACTGGACCAGCTCCTTCACCCCGAACGGCTGCAGCATCGCCAGCAGCGCCTCCAGCTTCTCGACCTTGCCGGTGGCCTCGATCGTCACGGACTCCGTCGCCACGTCGACCACCTTGGCGCGGAACAGCTGCGCGGTGTCGACGATCTGGCCGCGGGTGGCGGCGTCCGCCCGCACCTTGACCAGCAGGATCCGCCGCTCGACCGTGTTGTTCGCGTCGAGCTCGACCACCTTCAGCACCTCGACGAGCTTGTTGAGCTGCTTGGTCACCTGCTCCAGCGGCAACGTCTCGGCGTCCACCAACACCGTCATCCGAGACACCTCCGGGTGCTCGGTCTCGCCGACCGCCAGGGAGCTGATGTTGAAGCCGCGCCGGGAGAACAGGGCCGCGATGCGGGTCAGCACGCCGGGCTTGTTCTCCACCAGCACCGACAGCGTGTGCCTGCTCATTGCGCGCCCTCCTCGCCCGCTGCGCCGTCCAACGGCAGCTCTTCTTCCCCGCGGTCCCAGGTCGGGGACAGCCCGCGGGCGTACATGATCTCGTCGTTGCTCACGCCGGCCGGCACCATCGGCCAGACCATCGCGTCGCGGCAGACAACGAAGTCGATGACGACCGGGCGGTCGTTGATCTCGTTCGCCTGCTGGATCACGTCGTCGACGTCTTCCGCACGATCGCAGCGCAGGCCGACGCATCCGTACGCCTCCGCGAGCTTCACGAAGTCCGGCACGTGCACGGTCTCGTGGCCGGTGTGCAGGTCGGTGGCGCTGTACCGCTCGTTGTAGAACAGCGTCTGCCACTGACGGACCATGCCGAGGCTGGAGTTGTTGATCAGCGCCACCTTGATCGGGATGTTCTCGATCGTGCAGGTGGCCAGCTCCTGGTTGGTCATCTGGAAGCAGCCGTCGCCGTCGATCGCCCAGACGGTGCGCTCCGGCTCGGCGGCCTTGGCGCCCATGGCCGCCGGGATCGCGTAGCCCATCGTCCCGAGGCCGCCGGAGTTCAGCCAGCTGTTGGGGCGGGAGTACTTCACGAACTGCGCCGCCCACATCTGGTGCTGGCCGACGCCCGCCACGTAGGTGGTCTCCGGCCCGTTGATCGCCCCGAGCCGCTCGATCACGTACTGCGGGGACAGCAGCCCGGACTCCGGCGGGGTGTAGCCGAGCGGGTACGTGTCCTTGAACTGGCCGGTTTCGGCCTGCCACGCGGAGTAGTCGCCCACGGCGTCCTCCCCGGACAGCTCCTGGATCAGCGCCTCGATGACCTCCAGGCAGTCACCCACGATCGGGACGTGCGCCTCGCGGTTCTTGCCGATCTCCGCGGGGTCGATGTCGGCGTGGATCACCTTGGCGAGGGGGGCGAACGTCGACAGCTTGCCGGTCACCCGGTCGTCGAACCGCGTGCCGAGCGCGATGAGCAGGTCCGCGCGCTGCAACCCCGTGACGGCCGACACCGAGCCGTGCATGCCGGGCATGCCGAGGTGCATCGGGTGGTCGTCGGGGACCGCGCCGCGCGCCATCAGCGTGGTGACCAGCGGGATCTGGGTCAGGTCGACCAGCTGCCGCAGGGCCTCGCTCGCCCGAGCCCGGATCACGCCGCCGCCGATGTAGAACACGGGGCGCCGCGCCGCCTTGATGAGCCGGGCCGCCTCCCGAATCTGCTTGCCGTGCGGCCGGAGCGTCGGCCGGTAACCCGGCAGCTGCATCGTGGGCGGCCACGAGAACGTGGTGGCCGCCTGCAGGGCGTCCTTGGTGATGTCCACCAGCACCGGCCCGGGGCGGCCCGTCGAGGCGATGTGGAACGCCTCGGCGATCGCCTGCGGGATGAAGTCGGGGTCGGTCACCAGGTAGTTGTGCTTCGTCACCGGCATGGTGATGCCCCGGATGTCGGCCTCCTGGAAGGCGTCCGTCCCGATGGCGGAGCTGCCCACCTGGCCGGTGATCGCGACGATCGGCACCGAGTCCATCATCGCGTCGGCCAGCGGGGTCACCAGGTTGGTCGCGCCCGGGCCGGAGGTGGCGATGCAGACGCCGACGCGGCCGGTCGCCGAGGCGTAGCCTTCGGCGGCGTGGCCGGCGCCCTGCTCGTGGCGGACCAGGATGTGGCGGACCTTGGTGGAGTCCAGGAGCGGGTCGTACGCCGGCAGGATCGCGCCGCCCGGAATCCCGAAGATGACGTCGACCCCCATCTCCTCCAGCGAGCGGACAAGGCTCTCCGCGCCGCTGACGTGCTCAACGACCACGGGCGTCTTCTTGGGGGCGAGGTCCGACGGGCTGGGCGCCTTTGAGGCCGCCGGACCCGACGGGCGGGACCGGGGGGCCGGGGCGCTTGCCGACGGCTTGGCCTGGGTCTCCTTCACTGCTTGTCACCACTTTCACTGCGCGAGCGTCCCCCGACGCGGTGCCGGGGGGCGGGCCGACGATCCAGTCGCCGGCCAACAAAAAACCCCTCGGCCCTGGTGGGGCATGAGGGGCGGCGCAACAGGCCCGGGTGGGGTTGTCGCGCTCAGGGGATTACGAGGAGGGTGCTCACGAGGGTCAGCCTCGCGCGAGCGGGGTTGCACAGTCAAAGAGGCGGGCTCGCGGTCTCGCATGGCGGGCATCGCAGGCCCGGGCGCGCGAAAGCCCCCGCCGCGAGCGTGGGGGTCTCGCGGCGGGGGCCGTGGGGTGGCGGCGCGGGTCGTGGGGGCGTCCGCGCGTCGGTCGGGCCGTCAGAACAGGCGGTACGCGTCCAGCGCCAGCGTGTTGCGCGCCCCGGACGACCGGGCCACGACCGTCACGGTGTGCTGACCGGCCGGGATGTTGATCACGCGCAGCGACTGTCGGTAGGGGGCCGCGTTGGATGCGCGGTAGGAATCGAACGTGGCCCGCGTCCTGCCGTCGACCAGGATCGTGCCGGCGGCGCCCTGGGTGAACGCGGTCCCCAGCAGTTCGAACCGCTTGCCGCTGGCGCCGCCGTCCACCGTGACCGTCCAGGTCGCGCCGGGTGAGTAGGTGACCAACGCGGTACGGAAGAGGTAGTGCGCGCTGGCGGTCTCGTACCAGCCGCCGCTGCCGAGCTTCGACACCCGACCGGTGCGGCTGGTCGCGTCGGTCAGGGCCTCTCGGACCGGCGTCGGCCCCTGCACGGGCGGCTTGACGGTGGTGGTCGTCGGGCTCGAAGTCGCGGGGGTCGATGTCGTGGGGGCAGCGCCGACGCTCACGGTGACGCGCGCGGACGAACCGCCCGCGGACTCGACCCTGACGTGGACCCCTCCCCCGTAGGTCGTGAAGGTGCCCCCGACCGGCACCCCCCGGGCGTAATCCGTGGCCGACCCGGTCGGCGAGGCGTCCAGCGCCAGCGTCGCGGGCGCCCCGGTGCCGGCGGACTCGCGCAGCACCCGGACCCCGTCCGTCATCGGCGCGTAGAGCAGGTAGTCGCGCCCGGCGCGGGTCCGGTACTCCACGTAGTACTTCTGCCCGGTCTTCGGATCCGTGACCTTCACCATGCGGGTCCCCGTCAGCGACGCGACGGGCCGCAGGTCCACCGTGCGGGAGCCGCTGGTCAGCTCGACGACCTCATCGCCGGGGAGCAGGCCGATGCGGTGCGCCTGCGGGGTGGACAGTGACCCGCTGTTGTTCGGCGGCGAGGCCGCCATCACGTCCCACGGGTCCCCGTACTCCTTGATCGCGCAGGACGATGCGCCGAGCGCGGACAGCGAGGCGTCAGAGACCTTCGCGCAGGACAGGTGGTTGGCGTGCTGCAGGCCGAGGTTGTGACCCAGCTCGTGGGCGAGGACCGGCCAGGCCGTATCGGCCACGAGGACTACGCCGCCGGTGTTGACGCCGGCGCCGAGCGATCCCAGCCCGTACGAGCAGTTCGCGGCCCCCCGCGGCACGACCACGACCAGGTGCTTGTTGGCTCCCTGTCGGAAGCCGGTCCGCGCGGCCGCCTCCGTCCACAGGCCGAACGGGTCGGCGCAAGAGGCGCTCGCGCGGAACGGCTGGCTCACGGACGCCGCCGAGAACGTGACGCCGCCGCGGGACTGCTCGGACCAGTACGAGGAGACCTGCGAGACCTGCTGGCGGATCTGGCTCTCGGTGGGCGGCGTACCGCCGGCGCCGGCCGGGGTGACGATGGCGACGGTCAGCTCGTGGTTGCCGGGGGTGTACGCCGTCGACGCCGCGGCGAGCACCTGGACGGAGTCCAGGGCGAGCGGGGCCGCGGTGGTGGGGTTCGTGGTCGGCGTGGTGTTGGTGGTCGTGGTGTTGGTGGTCGTGGTGTTCGTGGTCGTGGTGTTCGTCGTCGTGGCGGCCCGTCGACGGGTGGCGTCGAGGGTGCGCTCCGTCGAGCTGGGGTTGACGGTGACGCGGACGGTCGCGCCCGAGGTGACCTTGTCGACGTCGGCGCCGGCCACGGGGACGTACTCACCCGTTGCCGTCCGCAGCCCGGTGTGGACGGTCGGCCCGTCGACGACCCGAAGGACCTCGCCGGTGGCCTGGTCGCCGGCCGCAGCGGGCAGCGACGACAAGAATGACGATGACGACGACAATGACGACGACGACAATGACGGCGACGATGTCGACAACGACGGCGAGAGCGCCTGCGCAGGGCCCGCGAACGCGACGACCGCCACCGCGCCGCCCGCCAGGAGGGCCGTCCAGCCAGCGGGCGCGCTGCGGGATCGCCACAGCGTGCACGTTCTACGAGGCATGGAAAGCCCCACCTTCCCGTCCCTGGGTCCAGGTGCGCATCCGTGCGCCCCGTTGTCGCCATGCCCTTCGGCCTGGGGGACCGGGCGACGAGACGAACTCGGACCCACGCAGGGGGGTGTGGGGTGTATTCCGTTCTGGTGGCGCCCCAATCTCCGTGGGGCTGGACGGGTTTACGTGTCAGGGTGCCCTAATGTGACATGAATCACATTAGGGCACCCTGACACGAAAATTCCGCGGCCTGAGACGAGGACCGTCCTCCATGCGGCCAGAACCTCGCCGGGGCGTCCCGGAGCGACCACCGAACACCCCCTCGTGAACGACGACGCGGGGTCCTCCCCGGCCAGGAAGGACCCCGCTTCACCCTGCCCGCTTGACAGGATCCGTCACATATCAGTCGAAGGGGTGGTGCAGCGCCAGCAACGCCGAGCCGTCCGGGAAGGCGCACCACGAACCCGCCACCCCCAGGATGCCGACGCCGGTGGTCGGCCACCCCCCGAGGCTGCCCGTCAGGCCGTCCGGGTCGTGGGCCGACGCGGCGAGCCCCGGGATCCCCGGAGCGTGGCCCACGACGACGAGCGTGGTCACGTCGTCCGGCACGTCGCGGATGCACGCGACGATCTCGTCGACGTGCGCGTTGTAGATGCGCCGCTCCTCCCAGGACTGCTCGACCTCCAGTCCGCCGCGCGTCAGCTCCTGGGCGGTCTGCCGCGCGCGCAAGGCGGTGGAGACCAGGACGGCGTCGGCGCGCAGCCCCTGGGCCGCCAACCAGCGGCCGACCCGGCGGGCGTCCTCCCGTCCCGC
>JBDIAS010000177.1:0-6267 GCA_039812465.1 Austwickia sp.
CAACCAGGTGAAGGCGCTCGCTGCGCTCCCGGACGGGCGGCTCGCGGTCGGCGGCGAGTTCGCCACCGTCGACGGTCAGGCGCAACGAGGTCTTGCCGTCCTTCACCCGGCGACCGGCGCGCTCGACACGAGCTTCCCCGTCGACGTGGAGAACCTCCTCACGGGCGGGGTGACGAGCCTGCGTTCCCTCAAGGTGGCGGGCGGCCACCTCTACCTGGCAGGTGCGTTTACCCACGTCACCGGGGCAGGTGCCCGCGTGTATGCGCGCAGCGGCGCGCGCCTGTCGCTGAGTACCGGCAGGCCGGACGGCGGCTGGAACCCGAACCTCAACGGGACGGCCACAGAGGTGACGCCCGCCACCGATGGGTCAAGGGTCTACCTCACGGGATACTTCACCACCTCCAACGGAACCGAGACCCTCAAGATGGCCGCGGTGGGCTCCGCGCCCGGGGCGGCGGTCATCCCGTGGGGGAGCCGCTTCAGCGTTCCTGCCGGGCAGAACAACACGTTCCAGTTCACGGTCACGGAAACCCCGTCGCGGGTCCTCGTCGGGGGCTCGGAACACAGCGCGTTCTTCTACGACCGGGCCAGCCTGCAGTTCCGCGAGGGCGGGATCTCGATGGCTGGTGGAGACTTCCAGACCAGCGTGGCCGACCCCTCGAACGGCTTGGTCTACGCGGGCTGTCACTGTGACGATTTCCTCTATTCGAGCGCGACCACCTACGGGTGGCCGACGTCGTTCACGCAGGGCGACCGGCTGGGGTTCGTCGGGGCCTGGGACGCGGCCACCATGACGTACCGGCCTGAGTTCAACCCGGTGCTGCGGGCTCGGCAGGGGTACGGCGCGTGGGCGAGCGCCGTGGATTCGCAGGGGGTCCTGTGGGTCGGCGGCAGCTTCGACCGCGCGATGAACGATCGCGGGCTGGTGCAGTTCGCCGGTGGGTTCGTCCGCTACGCGCCGCGGGACGTCACCCCGCCGCTGGCGCCGAGCGGGCTGACGCCCACCGTCGATGCGTCCGGTCTTCGCCTGGGCTGGACGGGCGTGAGCGAGCAGGGCGTGTCGTACGAGGTCCTGGAGGGAACGCGCGTCGTCGCGGTGACCACGGCCACGACGGTCAGCCTGCCGCTGCCGGGCGCCGCGCGCCGCTACGCCGTCCGGGCCGTCGACGCGGCGGGCAACCGGTCTGCCTCGACCCCGGCGGTGGCGTTCGACCCGGCGTCGGTCCCCGTAGAGGTGACGTTGCTGGCCCCCACCGCGAACTGGAGCTGGCGATGGTCGAGCGAGGCCTTGCCGGTGAGCTGGAGCGGCGCTGGGTTCGATGACGGGACGTGGTCGCAGGGCGGTGCGCCGCTCGGCTTCGGCGCTGGCGGCTTGGCCACCACGCTGACCACCGACGAGACCAGACGGCCGATTTCGATCCAGTTCCGCACGTCGATCAGCGTCGACAACCCCGCTGTGCTCCGGGACGCGCGGATGTCTCTCGTCGCCAACGACGGGGCGGTCGTCTACCTCAACGGCGTGGAGATCGGGCGCAAGAACCTGCCAGCGGGCCCGCTCACGCAGGAGACCTTCGCCACCGCTGCGCCGCGGGAGGCGGCGGCCGTCGCAGACCCGCTGGTCATCGGCCTCCCGCAGGGTGCCCTAGTCGCCGGGCCCAACGTGATCGCGGTCCAGACCCACCTGAACTACCGGTCGACGCCCGACGCCAGCCTGCACGCGCGCCTCGTCGCGACGAGCGGATCGTGAAAGCGGTGAGTCGACCGATGTCGCAGGAGCAGAGTTCGGACCAGCCGAAGGAGTCTACCGACCCGCGTCGCACGGAGGTGTTCGCACCGGCACCGGCCGTCACCGCCATCGTGTGCACCCGGGACCGCCCGGAGCTGGTAGAGCGCGCGGTGGGATCCATCCTGGCTCAGGACTACACCGGCCCGCTGCGGTGCGTTGTGGTGTTCGACCACTGCGACCCCGCGCCGATCACGGTGGATCCCGCTCCGCCGCACCGCATCCTGACGCTCACCCGCAACGAGAGCACGCCGGGCCTCGCCGGTGCCCGCAACTGGGGGCTCGCGCGGGCTGACGGGGAGTTCGTGGCGTTCTGCGATGACGACGACGCGTGGGAGCCCGGGAAGCTGAGCGCCCAGGTCGCGCTGCTGGACGCCCATCCTGACGCCGTCCTGTGCTGCACAGGAATCCGCATCGTCACCCACGAGGGGACCGTGGAGCGCACTCCCCCGGCCCGCGTGGGCCTGGCCGACCTCCTGCGGACCCGGGTCGCCGCGATCCATCCGTCGTCCTTCCTGATGCGCCACTCCGACTTGACGGAGCGTTTCGGCGGCATTAACGAAGACGTCCCGCACTCCTACGGGGAGGACTACGACTTCCTCCTCCGCGCGAGCCGGTACGGGTGTGTGGTGAGCGTCCAGGCGCCGCTGACGACCGTCTACTGGGACCGCCTGTCCTTCTTCTCCGCCCGGTGGGAATCGGTCGCGGACGGGTTGTCCTACATTCACGACAACTTCCCGGAGTTCGCGAGCGACCGCCGCGGACGGGCCCGGGTGCGTGGCCAGGTGGCCTTTGCGCGGGCCGCACAGGGCCGACGCCGCGACGCCGTGCGGTGGGCGGGCCGCAGCCTCGCCGACGATCCCCGGCAGCTGCGCGCCTACGGTGCTCTGGCGGTGGCGGCCGGAGTGGCGTCCCCTGACACCCTTCTCGAGCGCGTCAACCGGAGCGGGAGGGGGTTGTGACCCTCCGCGGCTCTGTCCGCAGCCGTGCGCGCGGTCCCGCCGACCCCCGGGTCGCCGAGTCGAAGACCCCGACACGGGCGCTACGCGGCACGCTCCTTGGCGCCGGCCTCGTGAGCCTCGCCGCGGTCGGGGCCGGTGCCCTGCTCAACCTCGCGCTGGCCGTCGCCGTGGGCCGCGGTTACGGCACGGGCGACACCGGCGTGTTCTTCGCGGCCATCGGCATCTTTCTGGTGGCGGGCAACGGCTTGAAGCTCGGCGCCGACACCGGCGTCGTGCGTTCGGTGTCCCGCGGCACCGCGCTGGGTGTGACCGGTGACGTGAAGGCGACGCTGGTCGTCGCTCTCGTTCCCGTGACGCTCCTGGCGACGGTGACCGGCGGCGTCGTGTGGGCGGGGGCGCCGTGGCTGCTCGACACCGAGGAGGGAACGGCGCTCCTGCGGTCGATCGCTCCGTTCATCCCGCTGTTCGCCGTGCTGTCGGTGCTGACGGCGGCGACGAGGGGGCTCGGTGGTGTGGGCACGTTCGCGCTGCTCCAGAACGTCCTCCTTCCCTTGACGCGGTTGGTCGGGGTGGTCGTCGCTGTGGTGGCCGGGGCGTCTATTGTCGTCGCGACCTGGGCGTGGGCGCTCGGGCTTCCTCTGCTGGCCGTCGCCGCCGGGTGGGTTCTTCTGCGCCGGGTCCGTGCCCTTCCCGGGAGCTGCGTGGCCCCGGCGTCGGGGCGTTCGCTCGCCGACGTGGGGCGCGAGTTCTGGTCGTTCGCCCTGCCTCGGGCGGGCAGCGCCGCCATCGAGGTCGCGCTGGAGTGGCTCGACGTGGCGTTAGTGGCGGTGCTCGCCGGCCCGGAGGCGGCGGGGGTCTACGCGATCGCCACGAGGTTGGTGAAGGTCCCCCTGCTCGTCGAGCACGCGATGCGCATCGCGGTGGCGCCGGACGTCGCGGCGGCGCTCGCCCGGGGACAGCGGGAGGCGGTCGCGAGGCTGGTCGTCCGCGTGACGGTCGTGATGGTCGCCGTCGTGTGGTGCTACTTGATCGTCCTGATCGCGGGTGGCGAGACGGCGTTGGGGCTCTTCGGCCCGGGGTTCACCGACGGGGTCCCCCTGTTGGCTGTGCTGGGCGTGGGAATGGCCGTGCGCGCTGCAGCTGGGCCGGTGCAGTCGGTCCTGCTGCTCGGCGGGCTCAGCCGCGCGCAGCTCATGAACAAGGTGATCGCCCTGGCCGCCTGCCTCGTCGGCAACCTCGCGTTGACGACGCGCTGGGGCGCGCTCGGGGCAGCGGTCGTCTGGTCGATCGTGGTCTGCCTCGACACGGCCTTGGCGGTGTGGCAGGTGCGGGGCCGGATGGGGATCCCGCTTGCGGGAGTGCGGCAGCTGACGCGCGCCGCTTCCGCGGCCCGAAGGAACTCAGACCGGCACGGGAGCAGAGCGCGGGGTGGTCGGCCGTGAGCGGCTGGGAAGTGACGACGGGAGCGGGTCCGATGGCGCCAGCCGGTCCGATGACGCTGGAAGGACTGGGGGCCGCGTGGGCGCGCCGATGGCGAGTCATCGTGACGTGTCTCACCCTCGGACTGCTCGCCAGCGCGGTAGCCATGGTGGCTCTTCCGCCCTCCTACACCGCGACGGCGGCCATCCTGGTCAGTCCCCTCTCGCCGACGGCGCCGGGCACCGCCTCCGTACAGGCGAACATGGCGAGCGAACGAGGCGTCGCCACCTCGGGGGAGGTGCTGGAGGCTGCGGTGGCACGTCTGCAGGCCGGGGACGCGGCGGGCATCGACGTCCCGGTGCTGCGTGAGGCCGTCACCGTCACCGTGCCGACTGGCTCGTCAATGCTGCACGTCGCCGCGACGACGGGTGACCCCGAGCGCTCCGCCCGGTGGTCGAACGCCCTCGCGGAGGCCTACCTGTCCCAGCGGGGCGAGGCGGCCGCGGTGGCGAGCCGCCGAATCGCGCAGCGTCTCCAGGACGACATCGCGCGCGTGACCGCCGCCCGGGCCGCGGCGTCCGCCGCGGATCGCTCGCTGTATGACCAGCAGCTCGTGCGCCTGTGGGAGCGTCAACAGGATCTGCTCACTGCGCCAGCGGATCCGGGCCGGATCGTCACTCAGGCGCAGACCCCGACCCGGGCTAGCTCGCCCGGTCGCTCTGCCTTCGTGGTGGGGGGTGGGGCGCTCGGCCTGCTTCTGGGCGCGGCGCTGGCCCTCGTACGAGATCGCAGGGACCCCGGCATGCGCCATCCCGGATGGGTCGGTCACGGGGCGGACACGCCTCCCGTGCCTCGCGATGCTGCCACCCAGCCTGGCGGTCACGACGCGGCCACCCGGCCTGCCGGTCACGACGCCCCGGCCCTGTCCGAACCCAGCGTGTCCGCGAGGCGTGCCCGCGCCCACCAGCAGGGGGTGTCGTCATGAAGGTGCTGCTGATCGCCTCCACCGGTGGCCATCTCGCTCAACTCGCGGAGGTGCGGCGCCACTGGCGCGACGTCGAGGTGGAGTGGGTCACCTTCGACAAGCCCGACGCCGCCGCCGCGTGCGGCGCGGAACCCGTCGTCTGGGCCCATCACCCCACCACCCGGAACCCGCGCAACGCCGTGCGCAACGCGGTGCTCGCGGCCCGGGTCCTGCGCCGCTCCCGGCCCGACGTGATCCTCTCCAACGGGGCGGGGGTCGCGGTGCCCTTCTTCGTCGTGGCCCGACTCCTGCGGATCCGTACCGTCTATTTGGAGGTCTTCGACCGGATCGCGCTGCCCACCCTCAGCGGGCTGTTGTGCTACCCGATCGCGGACACGTTCCTCGTGCAGTGGCCGCAGCAGCGTCGCCTGTATCCCAAGGCGGAGCTCGTCGGACAGGTCTACTGATGGACCGTCCGGGTGGGGCGCGCGAAGCGGCGGGTCGACCGTCCGCTCTGGGCTCACGGCGCGGCGAGCCGAGCCCGCACGCCAGCGTGATGGTGTCTCTCGGGACCGACCACCACGCGTTCGAGCGGCTCGTGCGGTGGGTCGACGCCTGGGTGGCCTCGGCCCGGTCTCGGGGCGGGACCGTCCGCTACACGCTGCAACACGGGGCAACGGCCCCGAGCGCGCTCGCGATGAACGTCGCGCTGCTCCCCCGCCACGACATGCTTCATCTGTTCGCCGAGCACGACCTCCTCGTCGTACAAGGCGGACCCGGGTCGATTCGGGACGTTCGTTCCGTTGGCCGGGTCCCGATCGTGGTGCCACGACGCCGGGACCAGCGAGAGGTGGTCGACGACCACCAGATCGACTTCGCCCGGTTCATGGCCGCGCGCGGGGAGTGCGCGCTCGCGGAGGACGGTCAGGAGCTCGCGGCCCTCCTGGATCGGTACGCCTCAGACCCGGCGGCGCTCCGCCGCCCGGCGCCGCCGACCCACGCCGACGCGACCGCCGAGGAAGTGCGGCGGGCGCTGCAGGCCACGGCGGGCCGCCCGGTCGGGGGGTTCGACGCGCGCGCGGCCCTGCATGCGCTGGGCCGGATGCGGCAGCACCGCATGATGCACCGATGACCGTCGC
>JBDIAS010000178.1:0-6259 GCA_039812465.1 Austwickia sp.
CGGTGCACGGTGGTGTGGTGATGACGGCACAGCAGGGTCATGTTGCCTGGCTCGGTGGGGCCGTGGTCGACCCAATGTCGCAGGTGGTGAGCGTCGGTCCACCCGGGAGGCATCGTGCATCCGGGGTAGCTGCATCCCTTATCCCGCAACGCCAAGGCGGTCAGGATTCCGGGTGTGGCCAGGCGGCGGGAACGTCCAAGGTCCAGGACTTCACTGGCGCTGCCGAGGACGGCAGGAGTGATCTGGGCGTCGCAGGCGAGTTGGCGGACTTCTTGGGGGGTGAGTACTTGCCCGAAGGCGGTCATCCCCACCCGCCGCGACCGCGCCCGCGCCGCGTGCGGGGCCTCACCGCCCGCGCCGCCAGCATCCCGTCCATCCCGGCGATCCCGAGCCTGGCTGCCCCGGCCCTGGCGTCGGTCGTGCTCGCCTCGCGCGTCCTGCCCGTGCCACGCACCCTGCCCGTTCTGCCCGTGCCGTAGGCCGTGGTCGTTGCGGTGGGGTGACCTCGCGTGGGGCGCCGGTTCAGTGGTGTCGAGGTGGCTGTCGAGGTCGGCTTGTAGGTCGGCGAAGGGGATGGTGACGATGACCCGGGCGGCGGGGCCGGTGCCTGGTAGATCGGGGTCGGTGGTGCTCGCGCGTCGGGCCAGCGCCACGAGGGCGTCGGCGCGACGTTGGGCGGGGGTACGCGGATCGGCCTGCCCGGTGTCAGGGTCTGGGCACGGCGCGGACAGGGCGTGCAGCGCAGCGCTCAACACCGCCTCGGAGGCCGGGTCCAGCAGCATCCGGGCCTCCAACATGCCCGCGCGGGTCTTGCGGAAGGTGGTCAGTTCGCGGCGTTCGTAGAGTCGTGCTCGTTCGTCGTCCAGTTCACCCTCGCGCCCGTACTGCCCGATCAGGGTCTCTTCCAGGGCCGCCACATCGGCGCGGCGGGCGCCGCTCGCTACGAACCCCATCAGCTCGGCCAGCACCACGTCCCAGCAGTTGACCTCGATACGGGCCTTGAGCCGCCGGTACGTCATCGCCACGTCCGCGGCCCGCTCCACCGGCAACTCACCGGACTGGACCGCCGCGCGCAACGGCGCGGTGTCGTGGTGGCCCCGGCAGGCCCTCGTGACCTGCTCCAAGGCCCGCCCGACCCCTGGGGTCAGTGGCGCGTGGCCTTCTCGGCAGGACTGTTCCACCCACCCGGACACGCGCGGGTGGTCCGAGGCCGCGATCACCCCACGTTCGTCGGCCTCCCACACGATCGCCGCCTGGGCGGCCTTGGCCGCGGCCACCACCCCGGCGGCCGCGGCCGCTAGGGCCGCCAAGTCAGCGCCGGCCACCCGCGGCAGCACATCTACGACCTGGCCCAACGCCTGGCGCATCGCCCCGAGGCTCTCGACCCACCGCGCACCATCCGCCAGGCCCACATCGCCCGGCAGGGGCTCCTGCCCCACCGCCTGCTGCTCTGCCGGAGCCTGCCGAGTCGTCGAAGACTGCACGGTCGCGCCAGATTGCTGCTCGGCGTCAACGTGCTGCCCCGTCGCAGGGGGATGTTCCGCAGAAGACTGTTCCTCCGAAGACTGATGTGCCCCCAGGGGACGCTGCTTCGACCAGGCGCCATAGTGCGCGCCGGGGCCCCCATCGTGGGGCTCGTGGTCGAAGGTCTGGAACATGCTTCATTCTATCGAACAAACGTTCGACACGCGATGGCTTGCCGCGGCGAACGCCCCTGTCCGGCAACGGGATTCAAACTCGTTGAGGTGGATTCCAACTCCGTTGCCGTACAAGCGAATCCGTCACGATCCGCCGTTGTCCCTTGGTGTGATCTGCATCACCGTTCACCGTTCACCTCACCGTTCACCGATCATCTGCAGGGTCCGTGTCCGCAACACCCGCCCACCGACGAAACCAACACCGTGGCCGGAGGGGATCAATGACGCACGACGCTGGGCCGCGTGACACGTGCCGCGAAGTTGTTCATGGGCGGGCCAATGCGGGGCCGGTCAGCGGAGGGCGGCCACGAGGGTGGTGAGCAGCGGTGCCACCAGCAGCGCCGGCAGGAGATCGCCGACGGGCAGGTCGCGGATCCGCAGGAGTCGCAGGCCGATCCCGACCAGGATCAGGCCGCCCGTTGCCGTGAGGGCGGCGATCTGGGCCGCGGTCATGATCGCGCCGAGCGCGACGCCCATGACGGTCAGCAGGCCCTGCACCACCAGGACGGAGACAGCGGCCGCGAGGACCCCGTACCCGAAGGACGCGGCGAAGGCGATCGACGCGAACCCGTCGAGCGTCGACTTCACCGCGAGCTTGTCGATGCCCCGGCCCAACCCGTCGTCCAGTGTCCCGAGGATCGTCAGCGGCCCGACGCAGAAGAGAAGGGTCGCGGTGAGCCAGCCCTGGGTGAACCGGCTCGCCTGCTCGGCCTCCGCGTCGCCGCTGAGTGCGGCGCCGCGGCGACGGGCCGTCCACCGCACGGCGGCGTCCCCGAGGTGCTCCAGGCGGTCCTCGATCCGCAGCAGCGAGCCCGCGATCCCGCCGATCAGCAGGCTGCCCAGCACGATCAGCACGCCCGCCCCGGAACCGGCGGCCTCCGCGAGGTCGGTCGAGCTGACCTCGATCGCCGATAGCGCCCCCATGAGGAGCGTGACGAGGCCGAGGCAGTCGGTGACCAGGTTCCTGGTGCGCTCGGCCAGGCGGTGGCCGACGAGCATGCCGATCAGCGCGCCGACCACGATCGCGGCGGCGTTGATGAGGGTGCCGACGCCGGGGAAGGCCCCGCTCACGTCGTGGGGTCTGGGCGCCGGGAGGTCGGCGGGGAGATCAACATGCAGGTGAGGCGCGACGTACACACGAGGCGACCGGCGTCGTCCAGGATCTCGATGGCGTAGGTCGCCACGCTGCCGCCGCGGTGCAGCGGGGTCGCGGTGCCGGTGACCGTGCCCTGTCGGGCGGAGCGGTGGTGGGTGCAGTTCAGCTCGATGCCCACCGCGGCCAGGCCCAGCGTTGCGGCGTGCATCGCCGAGGCGATCGACCCGACGGTCTCGGCGAGGACGGCGCTCGCGCCGCCGTGCAGCAGGCCGTACGGCTGCCGGTTCGGCTCGACCGGCATCGAGGCGACCACCCGCTCGGGGGACACCTCCAGCACCTCGATGCCCATCCGGCCATTCAGCGTCTCGGCGCGGGGCAGCAGGCCCCCCGGCAGTTCGGGAACGCCGTGTGAGGCGGCAATGCCCTCCGATGCGGCGGTGCCGTCCGAGGCAGCCGTGCTGGGCGAGGCGGCCGTGTCGTCCGAGGCGGCCATGCCATCCGAGGCGCCCGTGCTAGGCGAGGCCGAGACGTCGGCCGCCTCCTGTGCGTCGGTGGTCCCTTGCTCGCTCACGGTGTCCTCCTGTCCTGTCGGCCGCGGGGCCTAGGCTGCCCCCTGTGAGCCGACTCCTTCTCCTCGACGGGCACTCGCTGGCGTACCGGGCGTTCTTCGCGCTCCCGGCGGCGAACTTCTCGACCGCCACCGGGCAGACCACGAACGCGGTGTTCGGGTTCACGTCGATGCTGATCAACCTACTGCGCGACGAGGTCCCGACCCATCTGGGGGTCGCGTTCGACGAGTCCCGGCAGACCTTCCGCCTGGAAGAGTACGCGGACTACAAGGCGGGTCGGGCGGCCACCCCGGAGGAGTTCCGGGGCCAGGTCGCGCTCATCAAAGAGATGCTCGACGCGCTGCGGATCCCGCACGTCGCGGTGGCGGGTTTCGAGGCGGACGACGTCATTGCGACGCTCGTGACGCAGGCCGCGGCGGGGGATCTGGACGAGGTCCTGGTCGTCACCGGCGACCGGGACGCGATGCAGCTGGTGGACGAGCGGACGACCGTGCTCTACCCGATGAAGGGGGTGTCCGAGCTCGCGCGGCTGGATCCCGCGGCGGTCGAGGCGCGGTACGGGGTGGCGCCGGAGCGTTACAGCGATCTGGCCGCCCTCGTCGGGGAGACCTCCGACAACCTGGCCGGGGTGCCGGGCGTCGGCCCGAAGACCGCCGCGAAGTGGCTCGCGACCTACGGCGACCTCACGGGCATCGTGGCTCGTGTCGATGAGATCAAGGGCAAGGCGGGGGAGAACCTGCGCGCCCACCTCGACGGGGTGCTGCGCAACCGGCGGCTGAACGAGCTGGTGCGAGACGTACAGCTTCCCCTCACCGTCGACGACCTGGCGCGCGCGGACTGGGACCGCGAGGCCGTGCACCGGGTGTTCGACGCCCTCGAGTTCACCGTCTTGCGGGAGCGCCTGTTCGCGACCCTCGGCACCGTCGAGCCCGAGGCGTCGGAGGCGCTGGAGGTCACCGGCGAGATCCTCGCGCCGGGGGCGGTGGCGCCCTGGCTGGCCGAGCACGCCGGCGAGGGCGTGCGCTGCGGGGTCCACGTGGTCGGCAGCTGGGCGCGGGGCACGGGCGACGCGCGGGGACTGGCGGTGGCGAGCGCGCAGGGGGCGGCGTACGTCGACCTGACCGACGTGAGCCCGGAGGACGACGCGGGCGTGGCGGCCTGGCTGGCCGACCCGGCGCGCCCGAAGGCGCTGCACGACGCGAAGGGGCCGCTGCAGGCGCTCGTGGCCCGGGGGTACGCGCCGCAGGGGCTCGCCAGCGACACAGCGCTGGCCGCCTACCTGGTGCGGCCGGACCAGCGCTCCTACGACCTGGCCGACCTGGTGCTGCGCTACTTGCGGCGGGAACTGGAGGGCGAGGCGCCGGCGGGCGGTCAGGGCGTCCTGGAGTTCGAGGCCGACGACGGGGCGCAGGCGCGCTCCGCGATGGGTCGGGCCCGCGCGGTGCTGGACCTCTCCGACGTCCTCGACGAGGAGTTGGCGCGCACCGGCGGGTCCGCGCTGCTCGCCGACCTGGAGGTGCCGCTGGTCGGCGTGCTCGCCACGATGGAGCGGATCGGGATCGCGGTCGACCGGGAGGCGCTGCTGAACCTCGAGGGGGACTTCCACGCCAAGCTGGTCGAGGCCCAGGAGGACGCGTACGCCGCGATCGGCGACCAGAAGGTCAACCTGGGCTCACCCAAGCAGCTGCAGGTCGTGCTCTTCGAGCAGCTGGGGATGCCGAAGACCAAACGCACCAAGACCGGCTGGACGACCGACGCCGAGGCGTTGGCGGACCTCTTTGCCAAGACCGAGCACCCGTTCCTGGAGGCGCTGCTGCGGCACCGGGACGCCGCTCGCCTGCGGGTGACCGTCGAGGGCCTGCTGAAGTCCATCGCCGACGACGGCCGGATCCACACGACGTACGTGCAGAACATCGCCGCCACCGGGCGGCTGTCTTCCACCGACCCCAACCTGCAGAACATCCCGATCCGCACCGAGGAAGGACGGCGGATCCGGGCGGCGTTCGTGGTGGGCGCCGCGGACGGGGTGGCGTACGAGTCGCTGATGAGCGCGGACTACAGCCAGATCGAGATGCGGATCATGGCCCACCTGTCGGGGGACGCCGGGCTGATCGCGGCGTACCGGGACGGAGAAGACCTGCACCGGTTCGTCGGCGCGCGGGTGTTCGATGTGGCGCCGGAGGACGTGACGTCGTCGATGCGGGCGAAGGTGAAGGCGATGTCGTACGGGTTGGCGTACGGGCTCTCGGCGTTCGGCTTGTCCCGGCAGCTGGGGATCTCGACGGCCGAGGCGACGGGGCTGATGGAGACGTACTTCGCGCGGTTCGGCGGGGTGCGCGACTACCTGCGCTCCGTGGTGGACGTGGCGCGGCGCCAGGGCTACACGGAGACGATGCTGGGCCGGCGTCGGTACCTGCCGGACCTGACGAGCAGCAACCGACAGCGTCGGGAGATGGCCGAACGGATGGCGCTGAACGCGCCGATCCAGGGGTCCGCGGCGGACGTGATGAAGGTGGCGATGCTTGCCGTGGACGCGGCTCTGCGGGAGCAGGGTCTGGCGTCGCGGGTGTTGCTGCAGGTGCACGACGAGCTGCTGCTGGAGGTCGCGCCGGGGGAGCGGGAGGCGCTCGAGGCGCTGGTGCGCGCGCACATGGGCGCCGCGGTGCCGCTGGACGTTCCGCTGGAGGTGAACGTGGGGGTGGGCCGCAGCTGGTTCGACGCGGAGCACTAGCTCGACGACGAAGCGCGTAGCGGAGGGTTAGCCTCGCGCAGCGAGGCGAACCCGCGGCGGAGCGTGAGGAGTTGAGCGATGGGTGTGGCCTCGACGACGAAGCGCGTAGCGGAGGGTTAGCCTCGCGCAGCGAGGCGAACCCGCGGCGGAGCGTGAGGAGTTGAGC